>CAZMCC010000004.1:40772-76558 GCA_964564695.1 uncultured Phycisphaeraceae bacterium
CGGAGCGGGAGGATTTTCCCGGCACCGGCGGCGAACCATGATGGGAAGTCAATCACCGCCGTGGCCGTTGCCGCCCATGAAGTGGGCCATGCGCCGCAGGACCGCGACGGCTATGTGCCGATGCAGCTGCGGCAGAAGCTGATCGGCTACACCATCGCCATCGATCGCACGGGAAGCCTGTTGCTCATGGCCACGCTCCTTGTCTTCGCCGTGTTGCGCCCCCCCGGGATCCCCTGCCCCGGCCTGTGCCGCCCGTTCCCGACCGTCCGCCTCTTCGGCGAGCTCTCGGTGATCGATAACGTGAAAGTGGCCTGCCACTGCCGCGGGCATCACAGCATCTGGCGGACGCTGCTCCGCTCCCCCCGCTTCGTCGCCCAGGAGCTCGCCATCGACGACCGCGCCCGCGAGCTCCTCCGCGTCTTCGACCTCGAATCCCGCTGCAACGAACAGGCCAAGAACCTCCCCTACGGCGACCAGCGCCGCCTCGAAATCGTCCGCGCCATGGCCACCGAGCCCAAAGTCCTCCTCCTCGACGAGCCCGCCGCGGGCATGAACCCCAACGAGAAAAAGATCCTCGCCGACAGCATCCGCCGAATCTGCAAGGACCTGGGCTACACCGTCCTGCTCATCGAGCACGACATGGGCCTCGTCATGGAAGTCTGCGAGCAGATCACCGTCCTCGACTACGGCGTCACCATCGCCCACGGCACCCCCTCGGCGATCCAACGCGACCCCAAGGTCATCGAGGCCTACCTCGGCGAACCCGCCAAGGACGTCGTCGGCGACGTCGGAGCACCACACTAAATGGGCGGCATCGCACGCAGCGACGCGAAGGGGGTGGGGGGTGTCGAAGGCTTCGGCCCCGCGCGCGAAGGCCCCGGCATCCTCGAGGTCTCGAACCTCTGCGTGAACTATGGCGCCATCCGCGCCCTCTCCGACGTCAGCATCAAGGTTAAGCCCGGCGAGATCGTCACCCTCATCGGCGCCAACGGCGCCGGCAAGACCACCACACTCCGCACCATCTCCGGCCTGCTCCGCCCCGCCGACGGCGCCGTCACCTTCGACGGCGACCGCATCGACGGCTGCGCCCCGCACACCCTCGTCCGCCGCGGCCTCGCCCAGGCCCCCGAGGGCCGCGGCATCTTCTCGAACCTCACCGTCGCCGAGAACCTCGACCTGGGCGCCTACTGCCGCCGCGACACCGCCGCCATCGCCGCCGACCGCGAGAAGGCCCTGACAACCTTCCCGCGCCTCCGCGAGCGCATCACCCAGAACGCCGGCACGCTCTCGGGCGGCGAGCAGCAGATGCTCGCTATCGGCCGTGCCTTGATGGCCCGCCCCCGCGTCCTCCTGCTCGACGAGCCCTCGCTCGGCCTCGCCCCCCAGATCGTCCTGACGATCTTCAAGGTCATCAAGGACATCAACGCCGGCGGCACCACGATCCTGCTCGTCGAGCAGAACGCCCACATGGCCCTCAAGATCGCGAACTACGCCTACGTCCTCGAAGCCGGCCGAGTCGTCATGGCCGACCGCGCCGAGGTCCTCGAGAAGAGCGACGAGGTGCGAAGGGCGTATCTGGGATTGGGATAAGAGCCGGAAGCGCCAGCGCCCGGCCACGC
Organism: uncultured Phycisphaeraceae bacterium; assembly: GCA_964564695.1. Classification (GTDB taxonomy): domain Bacteria; phylum Planctomycetota; class Phycisphaerae; order Phycisphaerales; family UBA1924; genus CAZMCC01. The sequence continues at coordinate 42,392 of CAZMCC010000004.1, forward strand.
CGACTCAGCTCTTCCTGCATCTTCGGAACTACAAGCGCACCCGTGGCCCGTCGCTACCGCTCCGGGCTCTTATCGCAACCCCTTCTCCACCGACTCAATCACCTTCACCGCATCCTCATACAACACCGCACGGCTCCTCTTCATCGCCCCGAAATACGCCGGCGGCCCCGAGATGATCGTCAGCGGCAGGTACCACCACCACGTGTACTTCCCCACGCTCGGCCAGTACACGTTCATCAGCGATTCCATCAGCCACACGCCCGGCCACACGCTCACGATCAGGATGATCACCAGCACCATCGGCATCCGCCGGTACAGCCGCGTCGTGAACCGCAGCTCCCCCCCGCTCAGCGTCGCCGCCACCTCGCCCTCGAACGGCGTCCCCACATCTCGCACCGTGAACAGCGGCGTATCCCCCGCCCCCCCCGGCTGCCCCGGCGTGAACCCCCCAAGCTTCCCCCTCCTCGCCGCGGCATCCAGCTTGCGGAGGATCTCCGCTGGGGGAAGGTCCGTGCGCACGCTCGGCAGGTGGGGGGAGGCCGGCGTCGTGGGCGCGGAGCGTGCGCCTTCGTCGGGCGTTTCCTGCGGCGATTGGTGCGTGGACATGACCCCGGACGGTACCCCGTGCAAGGACGCGACGCGAACAGCCTGAGACTCGTGGGGTGTGGAGGGGGCGGAGACGATCCGCCGGGCCCTTCTACGCCCGCGGTCCTGCGCCTGACGCCGCGCCCACGCGCCCAGCCTCACCGCGTCCGTCACGCCCTCCGCGACCAGCGTGCAGCCGAGCGGGCGGTCGAAGCCGAAAACCGCGAGGCCGCTCGCCTGCCCCTCGAGGACGCCCGCGCCGTCCTTGCCGCCCGCGTCGCCGAGTCAATCGAAGGCGGCCGGGTGGCGGTATTGCGTCCGGGCGTGCGCCAAAACCTCGTCGCCGTGGGCTCGGCCCTCGGTCTCCGCCCATTCGACACCAACCTCGTCATTGCGATCGTGCAGGACCGCGCCCGCACCGGCAGTGATCCGGCCCCGGCCACGGATCTCCGCCTCACCATGCTCCGCGACCCCGCGGCGCCGACTCAAAGCGCACCGGCTCACCGACCGTCGTGGATGCTGTGCATACTCAGCGCGGTCGCCCTGGCCGTGGCGTTGTTCGTCGCGTTGGTGCGCTGGGTCATGCGCCCGTAGCGCCGGGCTAAGCAGCAACATTGAGGCGCGAGCCCGGCGCCTGATACAGCGGGCTGGTCCGCGATTCGATCTCCGCGCGCCGGTCAGCCTCACGCCGTGCGATCTCCTCGGCACGCCGTTCAACGCGATCGCGCAGCCGCTCGGCGTCGCGCCGCTCGGCCTTCTCGGCCTGTTCGACGCGCTCGCGGGCCTCTTCCTCGCGCCGCCGCTCGGCCTCCGCCTTCGCGCGCTCCTCGCGGGCCTTCGCCGAACGCTCAAGCGACTCGTCCACCACCCGCAGCACGGCCTGCGTCGCCTCGCTCTTCGCCGTCTCAACAAGCAGCCGCGGCTCATCGACCGAGATTCCCGCAATCGCCATCACGCGCACCGCCCCGCCCCCGCCCCAGCAGGGCAGGCACGATTCGAGCACACGCGATCCGATCGATGACGGCGACATGGTGGGAGGTCGGGGGCGAGCCTCGGGTTCTCGGACCTGAAACAAGTCCGAGATTCTCCCGCAGCGTCGTCAAGCCCCCGGCGCAGGTTGAGCCGTTTGGGCGCGGATCACGCCCATATCACCCGTCGAGGTTGCGCAGACGGCCCAGTCGATACGCCCGGCCAGAGCGCCGGTCAGATCGCGGGCCTCGGCACCGGTTACACCGCGGGCTTGTCACCCGGCGGGGGCGGCCGCATGTCAGTCCCCACCACCACCACCGTCCCATCCTCGCCACGCTTGCGGCCGCGCTCGCGCCCAACCTCGTCCTGATACGGCGCCGCCCGGGCCACCAGCCGCCACCACCACACCGCCACCCACGACCCGCCGCCGAAGACGACGAGCACCACGATCACCACAAACACCCATTCCAGCGTCGTCAAGGCCAGGGCTCCCAACCCCGGACGGGCCAGCAAGGCTCGCGCGTCCGGCTTTCTCAATGCGGGCGACAGGAATCGAACCTGCACGGCCTTGCGGCCACGGGATCCTAAGTCCCGTGCGTCTGCCAGTTCCGCCACGCCCGCGTGCACAACCGGCACCGGCCAGCGGTCACTAGGCACCTGTGTGGGATGCAAACCCACATCCCAGTGCCCAATGCCCGATGCCCAGTGCCTTCTCTCACCAAGAATAACCCCGAAACGCCGCGCTGAACGATACGAATAATCTCCTATGTCCACCCGAGACCGAATCGCCCTTTCCATCCCGCCCCTGCTCCTCCGCATTGTCCTCGCGGTCACCTTCCTTTGGGCAGGGCTCAGCAAGGCCCTGACGACGATGAGCGTCAGCCCCGAGGCGGCGGCCACGCTCTCAACAATGGGCGTCACCGTCACCAATGCAGGCGTGGGGGGGACGCCGCCTGTCAACGTGCCGGCCCCGGGGACACCTCCTGCTGGCGGCGCGATGCTGACGCCGACGACGCCGCTTGGCTTCGTCGGGGCGGGCTTCCAGGCGGGTGGGGCAGGCAGCGGCGGTGCCGGCGGCACAAACCCGCCCTTCCCCGCCGACGGCTTCTCCAAGCCCAAGCAGGACGACAAGCCCGAGACCAAGCCCGAACCCAAGCCCGAGCCGCCCGCGACACCACCGGCCGCCGATCCCAAGCCGCCGGGCAAGGGGCTCTTCCCGATCCCAGCCACACCGCCCGCGTCTGCGCCGACGAGTGGGGGGGGTGGGGGTGGGGGTCCGGTCAAGACCGCCGCCGACTTCCCCAACCCCGAGCCCGTGCGCCGGGTCTATGTGCTGGCGTACGCGATCTACACCGCCGCCAACCCGCCGACACCCCCCGCGGGCCCGACCGGTGAGCCCGCCCCGGCCCCGATGCGTCTGCTGCCGGCCGAGCTGGGCACGGGGTCCCGCCCCGTGTACATGGCGTTCACGATCGCGGCGACCGAGATCATCGCCGGCGCGATGCTGCTGATCGGCATGCTGAGCCGCCTGTGGGCGCTGGCCGTCGCGTGCGTCATGATCGGGGCGATCTGGCTGACGGGCATCGGCCCGGCGATGGCGTCGGGCGACAACGTCCTCGGGTTCCTCCCGAACTACCCGTGGGGCGATATGAGCAAGTGGATGCCGTTGCTGTGGCAGGTGTCGCTGCTGGCGATGGCCCTGGCGGTCTTCTTCGCGGGGTCGGGGGCGCTCGCCGTCGACAACGCGATGTTCGGCAGCCGTGCCGACCGGGTGGACGCCGACCTCTGAGTGGGGGTGGGGGGCGCGGCGTGCCCGTCCTACAGGCAAGGATGGTCTTGTGACCAGGTTCGATCCGCAGCTTGATGCGCCGGGACTTTCCCGTGCATCTGCGCGGACGCGGTGGGGTGTTTTCGGCGCCGTCGCTTTGTCGCTCGTCCTTCACGTGGCCGTCGTCACCGCCTTGGTGGCCGGAGCGTGGACGATCGTGGCCGCGAGCGGGACAGGGGTGGGTGATCCGGGGGTGTCGTCCAACGTCGTCGAGCTGACCGCCGCGCCGCAGGTGCGCGTGCCGACGCCGCCCACCACGCCCACTTCGCCGCCTCCCCTGGTGATCTCGACCGGTGAAGGGGCCTCCGCCCCGACCGACACCGCCGCCCCCAAGCTCGAGGGCGAGCGTGCGTCGAAGGGCCCCAGCGCCGCCATCACCGGCCTGAGCTCGGCCCCGACACCGACGACCCTTCGCGCCGACGCCGCCGCCGGCCCCGGCGCCATCTTCGCCGGCGTGGGGGCCGCCTCAGCCCGCTCGGTCGTCTACGTCGTCGACGCCTCGGGCCCGATGGTCTCCGCCCTGCCCGAAGTCTTCACCGAGCTGCGAGCGTCCGTCGAGCGCCTCAAGCCCACACAGAAGTTCAGCGTGATCGTGTTCCGGCGCATGCCCGACGCCGCGGGGGCCGGCTCCGGCGGCACCGAGTCCTTCGTTGCCTCCCCCATCCGCGCCACCGACCAGGCCAAGCGCGAACTCGCCCTCTGGCTCGAGTCCATCCGCCCCGCCGGCCGCAGCAACCCCCTCGACGGCCTCACCGCCGCACTCTCGATGAGCCCCGACGCGGTGTTCCTGCTCTCGCGCTCGATCGAGCGCTCCGGCGGCGGCGTGTGGGACCTCGGCAAGGACCGCACCCTCACCGAGCTCGACCGCCTGAACCCCCGCGACGGCGCGGGCCGCCGGCGTGTAGCGATCCGCACCATCCAGTTCCTCGACGAGGACCCCACCGGCACGATGCAGGCCGTCGCCCGCGAGCACTCGGGGGGGGACGCGGCGGGCACGCCGGGCAATGTTGTGGGGGGGGCCGGCGGCGCGTATACGGTGATCCGCCGGGCGGGCGAACTCGCCCGCTGACGCCGTGCCCCCGACGCACCATGCCCAAACCGTTCCGCCTTTCGATCGTCGTTCTGGTCCACGCTGCCCTCAGCGTGGCGTGCCCACTCGCAAGCGCGGCCGCGTCCCTCGCGCCTTCGCTCGGCGTGCAACGGGCCGAACCGATGACCCCCGCGAAGCTCGAAGCCCTCGTCCTGGGCCTCGAGTCCCGCTCGATCACGCCGCAGCAGCGGGCCGATCTCGTCAAGGCCGTTGACGCGGCTCGGACTGAGCTGATCGCGTCGCTCCCTGACGACGACCGTGCCCCGTCGTGGGCACTCGATCGCGCCGGCGCCGCCCTCGACGAACTCGCAGAGGACGCCGCCGACTGGTCCGTGCTCGTGGGCATCCCCACCGAGGGCCAGCGTGCCCGCGTGATCTCCGCGGCCGAGCGGGCCCTTTCGCAGATCGACTGGGCCGAGGCCGCCGCGGGTCGCGCCGTGACGCGCCTGCAGACCGCCGTGCTCGCCGCGTCACGCGGCGACGCCGCCGCGGCCCGGGCGACCGCCGAAGCGGCCGAAGCCCGCCTCGGCGTGCTCATCGACCTCGAGCAGCAACTGCGAATCCCCTTCTTCCGCGGACGGGCCGCCGCCCTCGTCGTCGTCGCCGATCCCCAACAGCGCAACGGCCCGCGCACTCGCCAGGCCCTCGAATCCCTCATGCCCCTGCACCTCACCGGCGCCGGTGAATCGATCCGGCGCGCCACGCTCGCGGCCCTGATGGTCGCCCTCACCACCGAACCCGGCCCGCGCCGCGACGCCACCGATCTTGCCCGCGCCGTCGTCGACGCCCCCGCGCCCTCCACCCCCGACGCCGCCGAATCGCTCGCGAAGGCCTGTGCCCGCCTCGCACTCCTCCGCGCCTCGACAAGCCCCGAGGCCGCGACCGCCGCGCAGACCGCCCTCAAGTCCGCCCTCGAACGCCCACCCTTCGTCGTCGTCGCCCCCGGCGTCGCGCCGCTTACCAACGCCGATCCCGCCCTCGCGATGCTCGCCGGAGAAGCCACGGCCCTCACCGCCATCGACCACGCGCGCAGCGTCTCCCCCGACCGCCGCGCCGCATGGCTCCAGGCCGGTCTCACGCCGCTCGCCGCCATGCTCGACCGCACCGACCTGGCGCTCCCGCTCGGTGTCGACGCGAGCGTCCTCCGCCCGCTCGTCCTCGCGAAGCTCGCCACCGCGTGGGCCATCGCGTCGGGCCCTTCGGGCGCCGGCGCGGGTGTGTCTCTTAGCGACCTGCCCCCGGCCGTGGCCTTCGCCCACGGCCTGAGCCTGGCCGCCGCCGAGTCCACACGCTCCAAGGGCGCCGCGGTGCTCGACGAGCTCTCGCAGCGACCCGACGCCGGTGCGCTTGGCGCCGAGGCCCTGTGGGAGTTGGCCGTCGCCCGCTGGTCCGGCACCGGCGTCGACGACGGCGCCGGCGCGGTAACGGCCCTGTGCCGCCTCGTGGAGGTCTACCCGAACTCCCCACGCGCCCCCGAGGCCGCGATCAAGGGCGTCGAGCTCGCTCGCTACAGCCTCGGTCGCGCCGAAGAGCAGCCCCCCGCGGCCCGTGCCGCGAGCGTCGAGCGTCTCACAACGCTCTACGCCCAGTCGCTCGCGAGCGCCTACCGCCTCAACCCCGCGCACGCCGACGCCGCATCCTGGCGCGTCGAGCACGCCCGGATGCTCCTCGCCCTCGTCGGCTCCGCCCCGATCGACGCCGGCGTCCTCGACCGCGTGCTCAGCGCCCTCGAAGGCGTCCCCAGCGGCACCACGCAGCGCCGCGCCGCCGACGACCTCGCCCAGCAGACCATCGACGCCGCCATCGCCGCGTCCCGTCGGCGCTCGCCCGTCGCGTCCCCCGATCCCGCCCGCCTCAGCGCCATCGCCCGCCGCGGCGTGCAGTGGTCGCAGGTCCGGCGTCCCCAGGTCGCCGACGCCTACCGCCTCGTGCTCGCCGAAGCCCTCGCCGACTCCAGCGACGCCCGCGCCCTCGAAGTCGCCACCGATCTCACCGACCGCCAGGCCTTCACTGGCGAGGGCAACGAGGGCCAGCTCGCCCGCCTCCGCCTCGTGCTCGGCCGCGCCCAGCGCATCGCGGGCCAGAGCCCCACCGCGTTCGCCACGCTCCGCGACCTCGTCGAAGAGCTCGACGCCGCGGCCGGAGCCGTTGGCGGCGCCGGCGGCTCGCGCCCCAGCGTCTACTGGCTCGCCTGGGCCGAAATGCTCGAGATCCTCGCCGCCGACACCTCGCGCCCCGACGCCGCCGCCGGGGTGCGCGAGCAGGTCCGCCGCCTCGAGCTCGTCGACCCCACCCTGGGCGGCGACGCCGCCGAGCCCGCCCGGGCCCGCATCCGGGCGCTCCCGCGCTAGAGCGCCCCACCCGCGGGCCCCGACCCGCCGCCCTTGCCCAAATTCACAACCCAAGGTCCGCTTCCGCGCGCACGCGGGCGATCGCGTGGCATACTTCTCCCACCCCCGCCAGGAGTTCCCCTGATGCCTCGCCTCGCCGAGATCGCTGTCTTCGCCGTCGTTGGTTCCACGTTCGGAGCCGGCGTCGCGCACGCGACCGACCAGGCCTTGTTCGAAGGGCTCGGAGCGCTGGGGCTGGGAGAAATCTCCGAGGCCACCGACGTCTCCGCCGACGGCAGCGCCGTCGTCGGCTACGGCACGGTGACCGATGACATCTTCGGCCTGGGCCCGCGGGCCTTCCGCTGGACCCGCACGACCGGCATCCAATCGCTCGGCCAGGTCGGCTTCTTCGGCTCGGCCGGCTCGGGGATCTCCGGCGACGGGCTCACGGCCGTCGGTGTCTCCGGTGCGCAGGGCTTCCGCTGGGTCGCCCCCGGACCGATCGCCCCCGTCGGCGTGCTCCCCGGCGCCAGCAGCGCGTGGGCCCGCGGCGCGTCCTTCGACGGCTCGACCGTCGTGGGCGACTCGGGCAACGGCGCGACCGCCGCCGCCTTCCGCTCCCTCTCCGGCGGCGCCCCCCAGCCCATCGGCGCACTAGCGGGCGGCGACGGCTCAAGCTCCGCCAACGACGTCTCCGCCGACGGCTCCGTCATCGTCGGCCAGGCAGGCTCGGCCCTCGGCACCGAAGCCTTCCGCTGGACGTCCTCGGCCGGCATGACCGGCCTCGGCCTGCTCCCCGGCGCGGTCGCCGGCGACATCTCGCGGGCCGCGAGCGTCTCGGCCGACGGCTCGGTCATCGTCGGCGTCGGCACCCTCGGCACACAGAACCTCGCCTTCCGCAGCATCGGCACCGGACCCCTCGAATCCCTCGGCGAAATCCCCGGCGGCGACGTCTACTCCTCCGCCCGCGGCGTCAGCGGTGACGGCTCCATCATCGTCGGCGAATCCGCCGACGAGAACGGCCTCACCGGCTTCATCTGGACCCAGGACGGCGGCATGGTCGCCTTCGACGACTACCTCGCCAGCGAGTTCTCCCTCGTCCTCGACGGCTGGACACTCACCTCCGTCACCAGCGTCTCCGCCGACGGCCGTGCGTTCGTCGGCGCCGGGATCAACCCCGAAGGCATCTCCGAAGCGTGGCGCGTCATCGTCCCCGCCCCCGGTGCGGCCGGCCTGCTGCTGCTCGGCGGCGTCATCGCCGGGCGCCGGCGCCGCTCGTAGCCCCCGGCTCAGCGAGCACGCTCACAAGTTCATCCACGAGCGTCGCAGGCGCCGCCATGCTGCGGACGCTGTGGATCGTCGCCGCCCCCGCCCAGTCCGTGTGCACGCCCCCCGCCTCGGGAAGAATCACCCCCATCGGCGCCACGTCCCACACGTTCACCTTCGGCTCCACCACCGCGTCGGCACGCCCCGTGGCCACCAGCAGATACGCATAGCAATCGCTCCACCCCCGCATCGACCCCGCGGCCTCAATCAGCCTCGAAAACGCCCCCGTCGTCCCCGTCGCGCGGTAGTAATCCAGCGACGTGGTCAGCACCATCGCGTCCTTGAGCGCGCGCGTGGGCGTGACGCGCGCGCGAACGGGGGCTTGGCCGGTGGGGGGGCGAGTCCACCACGCGCCGCCGCCGCGTGAGGCGTGGATCGTCTCATTGAGCGCCGGCATGTGGATGACGCCGACCGCGGGCTGCCCGTCGCACTCGACGCCGATAAGCGTGCCGAACAGCGGCACGCCGTGGACGAACGAGGCCGTCCCGTCGATCGGGTCGATGATCCAGCGGTACGTGGACGAGCTTGGACCCGTTGCACCGCCGAGTTCCTCGCCCAGCACCGCGTCCTGCGGAAATTTCGCCGCGATCCCCTCGCGGATGAGCCGCTCGGCGTCGCGGTCGGCGACAGTGACGTGCGAGCCGTCGCGCTTGCGTTCAACTTGTGACTCGCTGAGCCTCTGGAAATGCCCCATGATCAGCTCGCCGGCACTCCGGGCCAAGGCGAGCGCGAGGTCAAGTCGCTGGGCGATGTCCTGGGGGCTCGCGGGCGTTGCCATGCCCCGAGCGTAGATCAATCGGGCCCGGGCGTGGTGGGGGGGCGCCCCAGGTCGATATTCAGCGCACTGAGCGACGTCCGGAGCTCGGACACCTGCTTCTCAAGATTGTCGATCCGCGCGAGCAGGTCGGCGCCCACGTCGGGGAGCCTTCCGCCGCCGCCCACGGGCTCGTCGTCGTCGGCGACCGAGGCCCCCTCGTCGATCCGGTGCAGCGTGGGGCAGATGAGCTGCACGAACCGTGCCGCCCGCGATCCCGGCGCCGGCGGCAGCTCACGCACGAGCGCCGGCGGCTTCACGCCGTCCGCGCCCGGGGTGGGGGGCGTCCTATCGATCAGCGAGTGCAGCACGATCTGCACCGCCTCGAGCGACTCGAGCGGGTGCATCCGCGACGCGTTCTGCCTCAGCTCCCCCGGCGTCTGCGGCCCCCTCAGCAGCAACTCCGTGAGAATCACCAGCTGCGCCGTGTCAACACCCAGCGCCTCCCGGGCGACATGCCTGTACTTGGTCACGCGCGACCCCGTCAGCAGCACATCGCGGGCCATCCCCTTGCGCTTGAGCCCGTCGAGCGCGTCCAGCACGCTCTCCTCGTCGAGGTTCACCACCGGGTGCCGGTTGCTCTTCTGGTTCACGCCCGTTGTCAGCGAGTTCAGCGTGAGCGGATACTGGGCCGGCGTCGTGTGCGCTTTCTCAATGAGCGTGCCGAGCACGCGGCATTCGTCCGGCGAGAGCTGCATCATCGCCGATGGTACGGGCCACGGATTGTGGAGACCTGCCACGGATTGGCAGCGTGCCGCGGATTGGCCGCTCTGGGCCAATCCGTGTTCTTGGAAAGGGCCGCTACGGCGTCGGCAGAGTCGGCCCCGAGGTGGGGGCATTCGCCGCACTCCGCTTCGCCTGGCACTTCGCCGACAGAATCGGAATCACCAGCAGCACCCCGATCACCACGCCCGTGAGGTAATACGACAGCCGCCGGCGAAAGTCAGACGGCAGCTTCGACGCCCGCGGCGTTGGCGGCGGGGAAGGCGGCCGTGGGGGGGGTGGTGGTGGCCGATCGGCCAGGTGCGGACGTTCAAGCGGGCTCATCACACCGAGCGTAGTTCAGTGCGCCAGCCACAACCACAGCACGATCGCCCACGCCACGCCGTGCACGCCGACGATCACCCAGAACACCAGCCGATAGCTCGAGTCGACGGTCTTGTGCCGCAGCCACCGCTGGGCCAGCATCGCGCCCGGCCAGCCCCCCAGGAACTCGAACGTGTGCAGCGTCCGCTCCCGGATGCGCCGCTTCGACCGCCTCGCGGCCCGCTTATCCAGCGCATACGCCACCAGCGTCGCGACACTCGCCACCGCGTACACCCCCACCACGACGCCCACAACAACCCAGGTCGTCATTCGCCGAACCCGCCCCCCCCGCCGCCGGAATCACTCTTCGGCCGCGAGCGCCCGCCCCCGCGCTTCTTCCCCGCCGTCGCCCCCGGCATCCCCGCCTTCTTGACGACCTTCTTCGCCGCCCCGCGCCCGTGCGTGTCGCTCTCGACCTGCGAGCGCTTGACCTTGCCCCCGCTGGTGTCGACGCCGCCGGTCTTGAGGTTCTTCACCTGGTCGCGTAGCCGGGCCGCTTTCTCGAACTCGAGGCCCTCCGCCGCGCTCATCATCTCTTCCTCGAGCAGCCGCACCATCTCGGCCGTCTCGAACTCCGGCTCCTCCACCGCGACCGCGGCCCGTGCCGTGCGCCGGGCCTTCAGCTCCGTCTCGAGCCCCTGCCGGATCGCCTTCTTGATCGTCGTCGGCGTGATCCCGTGCTCGGCGTTGTACGCGGTCTGCTTCGTCCGCCGCCGCTCGGTCTCCTTGATGGCCGCGTCCATCGCCGGCGTCATCTTGTCGGCGTACATCACCACCCGCGAGTTCACGTTGCGTGCGGCCCGCCCCATCTGCTGAATCAGGCTTGTCGGGCTGCGGAGGAATCCCTCCTTGTCGGCGTCGAGGATGGCCACGAGCGAGACCTCGGGCAGGTCCAGCCCCTCGCGCAGCAGGTTCACGCCCACGAGCACGTCGAACTCCCCCCGACGCAGGTCGGTCAGGATCTCGATCCGCTCCAGCGTCTCGATCTCGCTGTGCAGGTACCGCACCCGCAGCCCCTGCTCATCGAGATACGTCGCCAGCTGCTCGCACAGCCGCTTCGTCAAGGCCGTCACCAGCACCCGCTCGCCCTTCTCCACCCGCTCGCGGCACCGCGTCAGCAGGTCCGGGATCTGCCCCTGCGCCGGGCGCACGTCGATCTCCGGGTCCAAGAGCCCCGTGGGCCGGATCACCTGCTCCGCGATCACCCCCTCCACCCGCTTCAGCTCATACGGCCCCGGCGTCGCGCTCACATACATCACCTGCGGCACAATCGCCTCAAATTCCTCAAACCGCAGCGGCCGGTTGTCCAATGCGCTCGGCAGCCGGAACCCGTGTTCCACGAGCACCGTCTTGCGCGCCTGATCCCCGTTGAACATCGCATGGATCTGCGGCATCGTCACGTGGCTCTCATCGATGATCAGCAGCCAGTCGCGGTAGTTCGGCCGCCGCTCCGGCGTATACGAACCCCGAGCGTCAGCGACGGGCCTCCGCTGTCCCGCCTCAAGCGACTCCGCCGTCGACGCAGGCCCGTCGCTCACGCTCCGGGTTCGTGCCGCCGCCGCCGGCGGCGCATAGTCAAAGTAATCCATCAGACAGAACGGCCGCTCCCCGCGCCGCCTTCCGTCCATGAACCGGCTGTAGTTCTCGATCCCGTTGCAGATCCCGACTTCCTCGATCAGCTCGAGGTCGTACTTCGTCCGCGCAATCAGCCGCTGCGCCTCCAGCAGCTTCCCCTGCGACCGCATCTCGATCACCCGCGCGTCCAGCTCCTCACGGATCTCCCGCAGGATCTCGCCCATCCGCCGCTCGTCCATCACGTGGTGCACCGCCGGAAACAGGAAGAACTGCCGCTCCTGCGCCAGCACCTCGCCGCTCGTGGGGTTGATCAGCTCCACCCGCTCGATCTCGTCCCCAAACAGCTCGAGCCTCACCGCGTATTTCTCGTACGCCGGCCAGATCTCCAGCGCATCCCCCCGCACCCGATACTTCCCGCGCACAAACTCGACGTCGACCCGCTGGTACTGCATCGCGTTGAGCGCCAGCAGCAGCTCGCGCCGCTGGATCCGGCTGCCGGCCGTGAGCGCCAGCACCTTCTGCGAATACGCCTCCGGCGACCCCAGCCCGAAGATGCACGACACGCTCGCGACCACCACCGTGTCGCGACGGCTGAGGATGTTGCTCGTCGCCGCCAGGCGCAGCTGGTCGAGCTCATCGTTGCGCGACGAGTCCTTCTCGATGTAGATGTCCCGGGCCGGGATGTACGCCTCGGGCTGGCAGTATTCGTAGTAGCTGACAAAGTACTTGACGCTTGTGCCCGTGAAGAACTCGCGCAGCTCCTCGAAAAGTTGGGCCGCGAGCGTCTTGTTGTGGCTGATGATGAGCGTCGGCTTCTGCGCCCGCGCGATCACGTTCGCCATCGTGAACGTCTTGCCCGTGCCGGTCGCGCCCAGCAGGCACACCGCCGGGCGACCCTCGAACAATCCCTGCGAGAGTTCCTCGATCGCCCGGGGCTGGTCCCCGGTCGGCTTGAACGGACTGACGACCTCGAACGGGCGCTGCACGGCGAGCATGGGTCATTGTAGTTGCCGCCCAGATCGCGCCCCGAACGCCGGCGCCACCGCCGCGCGCCGGATCAACCATTCGTTCTGTCCCCAAACCGTTCTCCCCCCCTGACCTTGGGCGCACCACCGTCGGGGCGGCCCGGGCGTACCATCCCGCTGGCCGGTCCTCCTCCAGCATCCAAGAAGATGGGCGGGGGGGCATGGCGAAAGGAATCCGATGGCCAGCAGCAACGTTCACACGTTTACCGACTCAAACTTCAAGACCGACGTGCTCGACTCCAAGGAGCCGGTTCTTGTCGACTTCTGGGCCGAGTGGTGCATGCCCTGCAAGATGCTCACCCCGACGATCGACGCCCTCGCGACCGAGTTCGCGGGGCGTCTGAAGGTCGGCAAAGTTGATACCGACTCGAACCGCGACGTCTCGGTGCAGTTCGGCATCCAGGCGATCCCGACGGTCCTCCTGTTCCAGAACGGGCAGGTCAAGAAGAAGTTCGTGGGGCTTCAGAGCAAGGGCGACTTCGTCGCCGCGGTCGAGAGCGTCCTCAAGGGCTGATCCCCGGCGATCGAAGCCGGGGGAGTGGGACGGGCCCGAAGGGCGAGGGCGGGGGGTGGGGGGGCGGGAGCCTGGAGTTCGCTCTTGGGCGTGAACGGACACGGAGGCCCGCGTGTGAATGGGGCGAACAACAGCGCACGCGTTGAGGTCAAGCCCGATGGGGACGCCGGACGCACGCGCCCGATGGGCGACGCGCCGATCCGCTGCGGCGTCGTCGGCGTCGGGCGCATGGGCCAGCACCACGCCCGCGTCTATTCCACCCTGCCCGGCTGCCAGCTCGTCGGGGTCGTCGACTCGAGCGAAGTGCGCTCGAAGGAGATCGCCGACAAGTTCGGCTGCGCCGCGATGACCGACGTGGGCGAGCTGCTGAGCGCCGGCGTGAACGCCGTGAGCATCGCCGTGCCGACGACCCGGCACCGCGCGATGGCGGAGCCTCTGTTGGAAGCGGGCGTCGCGTGCCTGATCGAGAAGCCCCTCGCCCAGAACGTCGAGGACGCGTGGGCGCTCAAGGAAGTCGCCGACCGCACCGGCTCGGTGCTCATGGTGGGCCACATCGAGCGGTTTAACCCGATCATGCGGGCCCTGCGCCGCGAGCAGGCCGCCAGCCTGCCGATCATGCCCCGCTTCATCGAGGTCCACCGCGTCAGCCCGATGACCTTCCGCTCCGTCGACGTCGGCGTCGTCATGGACATGATGATCCACGACCTCGACGTGGTGCTGATGCTCATGGGCGGGCGCGAGCCTTCGGAGATCCAGGCCGCGGCCGTGCCGGTCATCACCGAGCACGAGGACATCTGCAACGCCCGGCTGACGTTCGAGCAGCCCTGGGGCAAGTGCGTCGCGAACATCACCGCCAGCCGCCTGGCCCTCAAGACCGAGCGCGTCACCCGGATCACCGGCGAGAACGCGTATGTAAAGATCGACTACGCCGCCAAAAAGGGCGTCGTCATCCGCCGGACCGCCAACGAAATCCAGATGCGCGAGGTCCGCGAGGCCATCCGCCAGGGCACCGACCTCACCAACCTCAAGTGGGGCGAGCTTGTCCAGGTGGAAGAGCTCACCGTCGACGACGCGGAGCCCATCATCGAGGAAATCAAGGCCTTCGTCGCGGCCATCCGCAGCGGCGACCGCCCCGAGATCGACGCCACGGCCGGATTCGTGAATGTCCGCACCGCCGAGCGGATCGTTCGCCAGGCGAAGGCCGACTGGCCGTCGGCGGCCGTGGAGGTGGGGGGGGCGTAACGACGGGGTGCCCCGGGTCGGCCGCTTTGGGCAGACCCGGGGTTGTGCTTCGCTTGCGAACAGACGTCCAGTGCGTCCGCGCGGCGAGCAACCGGAATCCCATTGAGCCTCTCAGGCCGCCTTTCGGTGGTCGGCCTCGAGACCCTCAGATTCTGAATGCCAAGTCGGGCTCTGGCGGAAGTACCCTTCCAACCGCCGCTGGCCCGGCCCGGCCTGTCGAGTACACTGTGGGGTCAGTGCGGAAAGGACGGACATGCCCATTTGCCGGGTACGTCCGATCACCGGGCCACGGGGCGCGAGTGAGGTGGCCATTCAGCCGCCCGGTTCGTGGTGGACCGTCAACCTTTCTGCCGGTGGGAAGGCTCGCAAGGCCTCGCTCACGCTGAACGCGTCGGCATGGATCGGGCGCTGGCCCGAACCCACCGGCGACGATACCTTTTCGCCCGTGCGCGAGCGCGACGCACAGGACCGATGTTCGATCGCGCCGGTGAAGACCCCGATGACATCCGCTTCGACTACCCCTTCCCCCGAGTCCTCGTCCCTGCAGCCCGGCCAGGCGCCCCCCCAGGCGCCGCAGCCGCCCGCACCCGCGCCCGCGCCCGAGAAGCCTTCGGACTTCTCCCCAGAAACGCAGGCCGAGATCGACGCCGCCATGGCGTCCTTGGACATGTCTCCCGGCGGCGCCCGCGGTCAGCGCGGCAAGAAGCCGCGCGAGCAGCGACACGACCCGGCCGACCACCACCACAAGACTCCCGCGCCGGCGGTCACGCCCGTCGGGGGCCTGCGCCAGGCCATCCGCGGCCCGCGCGTCGTCCAGGCCGGACGCGAGCACCGCACCGGCGCACTCGTCTCCATCGGCCCCACCGACCTCTTCCTCGAATTCGGTCCCAAGGAGCTCGGCGTCGCCAGCCGTGCCCAGTGGCCCGACGACCAGCTTCCCAAGGTCGGCGAGCAGATCGAGGTCGTCATCGACCGCTACGAGCCCGCCGAGTCCATCTTCATCTGCTCGCGCCCCGGCGCCGTACAGAAGGCCGCCTGGGAAATGCTCGAGGTCGGCTCCGTCGTCGAGGCCCGCGTCGTCGGCGTCAACAAGGGCGGCCTCGAGCTCGAGGTCGCCAACCACCGCGCCTTCATGCCCGCCAGCCAGGCCTCCCTCGACCGCATCGACGACCTCAACGTCCTCATCGGCGAGAAGTTCCCCTGCGTCGTCAGCCAGGTCGACCGCCGCGGCAAGGGCAACATCGTCCTCTCCCGTCGCGACCTCCTCGACCAGGAGCGCAAGCAGAAGGCCGAGAAGATCCGCGCCGAGCTCAAGGAAGGCGACGTCGTCGACGGCGTCGTCCGCAAGATCATGCCCTTCGGCGCCTTCGTCGACATCGGCGGCGTCGACGGCCTCGTCCACATGTCCGACCTCACCTACGACCGCGTGAGCTACGGCGAGAACGCCGTCGCCAAGCACATCAAGGTCGGCCAGCAGGTCAAGGTCAAAGTCCTCAAGCTCGAGTGGGACAACAACCGCCTCAGCCTGGGCATGAAGCAGCTCGCCGGCGATCCCTTCGCCAACGCCGCCCAGACCATCACCGAGGGCGCCGACGTCAACGGCCGCGTCACCCGCCTCGCCGACTTCGGCGCATTCGTCGAAATCGCCCCCGGCGTCGAGGGCCTCGTCCACATCTCCGAGATCGCCCACCGCCGCATCGGCTCCCCCGGCGACGTGCTCAAGGTCGACCAGGTCGTTACGGCCAAGGTCCTCAAGGTCGACCCCGAGGGCCGCAAGGTCTCCCTCAGCATCAAGGCCACGCAGCCGGTCCCCGAGGTTCCCGGTAGACCCGGCAGGGACACCGGCCCGAAGCGCACCGCCGAGGAGATCATGAAGGAATCCCCAGCGCTGCGCCGGCTCCGCGAGAACTTCGGAAAGCAGAAGGGCAATCAGGGCTTCAAGGGCGGCCTGAGCTGAGTCACCAGTGGCACAGGCGTCCCGCCTGTGACCGGCGAAGCCGGTGCCCCCGCGTTCCCGCCCCGGCTCCCCAGGAGGCGGCCACGTGGCGTCGTCATCGTTCGATTCCACCAAGCTGCTGCGGGTCGCCCCGGCCCTCGTGCTGGTGTTCGCGCCGGTCGCGATCGTGCTGATGATGGTGCGCCGCCAGGTCGGCTCCGCGTTCAGCGGGGCGCTCGCCCAGCCCTCCGTCCAGAACGTCATCGTGATCTTCGCCGGCGGCGCGGCGTTCCTCGGCCTCGCCCTGGGCGCCAGCGTACTGCTCACCCGACGCGGCTACCGCCCTCAGTACGTCCGCCCCCTGTGCGCCGCCGTCGCGGTCGCGGGCTTCATCACCCTGCTCGCCCTGGGGATGGAAGACGGCGTCTCCGTGGTCCTGGCGATGTGGTGGATCGCCCCGTTCCTGGTCGGCGCCGCCATCATGGGCACGGCCGCCCAGCAGCGCATCGGCAACGACCGATTCTGCGCCGCCTGCGAATACCCGTTCCTCGACGCCCCCGAGGCCGGCAAGTGCCCCGAGTGCGGCGCCGCCTGGCGCGAGCGGCTCGGAACCGTCACCGGACGAAGTCAGACGAATCGTCCCCTCATGCGCATCGGCGTTGCGATCATGATGGCGGCGTTCGCCCTCAACCTGCTCAGCACCGTGTTCCAGAGCGCCATGCTCCGCTTCTCACCCACCTCCATGCTCATCTACCAGGCCGTCCACACCCAAGGTTTCGACAACGCCTACTGGGCCGCCCTCTCCACCCGCACGCTCTCGACCGCCCAGGTCCGCACCCTCGCCCAGGGCCTGCTCGACGAGCGGCTGAAGCAAGGCCGCATGAGCCGTGACGACGAGCTCTGGATCGACGGCCAGTTCACCGCCAACAAGCTCCCGGCCGACCTCGCCACGCGCTACCTCGCCGAGATGGTCGGCCCGCCCCGCATCGTCCAGGTCGGCCCCCGCCACGTGCAGGTCGAGGCCAACCTCCACACCAACCTCTCCAACACCCAGGACTCGCGCGTGGCCGTGGAGGGCTGGTGGATCGACGGCGTCTTCACCCCCTCCACCGACACCGGCAAGCTCCTCTCGACCTACGCCCTCGAACCCGGCAGCACCATGACCGGCTCGATCCCGGCGATCCAGCTCGCCCTCCCGGCCACGGCCTCGGGCACGGTGCGCGTCAAGTTCGTCGGCTGGATCGCCATCGGCCCGTTCCCCGGCGTCGCGTGGCAGGCGACCTGGCCCGCGCCGCCGGGCCAACCCGGCGCGACACCCGCCGTCCCCGGCGCGACAAGCTGGATGGAGCGGTTCGAGGTCGACGCCGTGATCGACGTGAAGTGAGTGGGCGGGCGGAGGAGGAGAAGGTGGCACAGGCGTCCCGCCTGTGATCGGCCGCCTTGGGCCGATGCCGCCAATCGAACCCGTATCAGACCCCCGTCGATCCGAACCCACCCGCCCCGCGCCCGGTGGCCTCGAGCGACTCGACCACGTCCACCCGCGCCCGCGCCACCGGTGCGATCACCATCTGCGCGACGCGCATCCCGTGCCGCACGCTGAACGGCTCCGGCCCGAGATTGATCAGCGGCACCATCACCTCGCCCCGATAGTCCGCATCGATCGTCCCCGGCGCGTTCGGCATGCTGATCGCATGCTTGGTCGCCAGGCCCGAGCGAGGCCGCACCTGCCCCTCAAACCCCGGTTGCAGAGCCATCGCGAACCCGCAAGGGATGAGCACGGGCCGCCCGCCCTTCACCACCGGCGTCAGCACGATCCCCCCCGCGTCCTCCTGCTCGGGCGTGAGGCACGCGGCGAGGTCCATCCCCGCGGCGAGAGCGGACTGGTAAACGGGAGCCGTCGCGCGGGGCGACAGCAGCTTGATCTGGAGCGTCGTGTTCGAGGAAGGCATCGGTCAGCGTAGCCGCCGACTAGGCCGACTTGCGGCGGCCGCGCCCGTTGCGCCCTTTGAGCTGCTCAAGCGAAACAATGAGCATCACATCGATGACCTCGAAACGGCCGTCCTCGTACACGTAGTGCACCGGGCGAGCAGTGGGGGAGTACGCAAGGAACTCGGGATGGGGCACCGGCAGAACGCGCCCGTCGGCCAAGTGCATGGCAAATGGCATGAACGGCTGCGCTCGATGAACGTCCCGTAGATCCTCAATCCGCATGGGTCACTCCCGCGCTCACCCTTCCAGATACGTATACCCCTCCAACCCATCATCATAAAACTTCAGCAGGCTCTTCCCCTCCGCCAGCGTCAGCCGCCCCTGCCGCTGCGCCGCCTCCACATCCTGCCGCATCGCCCGCTTCAGGTCCTCGTGGTCATACTGCACGTACTGCAGCACCTCCTCGACCGTGTCGCCCTCGATCACCTCGTCGATCACCCACTCGTCCGCGTCATCAAGCCTGATGTGCACGGCGTGCGTGTCCCCCAGCAGGTTGTGCAGATCGCCCAGGATCTCCTGGTACGCCCCCAGCAGGAACACGCCCAGGTAATACGGCTCGACGATCGTCGAGGCCGCGCCGTTGGCCGCCCCCGCGGCGTGGGGGGGCAGGTCCCGCAGCTCGTGCAGCTCGAGGATCTTCTTGTCGATGCGCTTGTCGACGAAGTGGTCGACCTTGCCGTCCGAGTCGCACGTGATGTCCGAGAGAATCCCCCGCCGCGTCGGCTCCTCTTCAAGCCGGTGGATCGGCGCGATCGGGAACAGCTGGTCGATCGCCCACGAGTCCGGCATCGACTGGAACAGCGAGAAGTTGCAGAAGTAGATGTCGCTCATCACCTCCGGCAGCGTCTCAAACTCCTCCGGCACATCGCCCTTCTTCGCGCACTTCTCCAGCAGCTTCTTGCCGATCCCCCACACCAGCCGCTCCGCCGCCGCCCGCATCGGCAGCGTCATGTACCCCAGGCTGAACAGGCTCATCGCCTCGTCCCGCGCCTGCATCGCGTCGTGGTACGTCTCCACGAGGTTGCGGTCGGTCAAGCTCTTGTACGCATCGAGCAGATCCAGAATCGGCTGCGGCGTCTCGTTCCCGCCCGCCGTCTCCGTCTTGATCAGCGTCTCGACTTCCTCCGCCCCGCTCACGCCCTCGAACGAGCTCGACCCCAGCACATCCACGATCAGCACGCTCGAGTACGCCACCATCGCCCGCCCGCTCTCCGACAGAATCATCGGATGCGGCACCTTCGCGTCGTCGCACACGCTCTTGATCCGGTACACCACGTCCGCGGCGTACTCCGTCACCGAGTAGTTGATCGACGAGTCCCACGCCGACTGCGAGCCGTCATAGTCCACGCCCATCCCGCCGCCGATGTCGAGCATCCCCATCTTCGCGCCCAGCCGCACCAGCTCGGCGTAGATGTGCGTCAGCTCGTTCACCGCGTTCTTGAGCACGCGGATGTCATAGAGCTGGCTCCCCACGTGGCAGTGCAGCATGTTCAGGCAGTCGAGCATGTCGTGCTGCTTGAGGTACTCGACCGCCCGCAGCAGCTCCGACACGAACAGCCCGAACTTGCTCCGCACCCCCGCCGACGACTCCCACCGCCCCGCGCCCTTGGAGGACAGCTTCACCCGCAGCCCGATCTTCGGGCGCACGTTGTACCGCTTCGCGTGCTTAACGATCAGCTCGAGCTCGCTGAACTTCTCCACCACCGGGATGATGTTCCGCCCCAGCTTGGTCGCGAGGATCACCGTCTCGATGAACTCGTCGTCCTTGAACCCGTTGCAGACGATCGGCATCCCGTTCACGCCCGGGCCGCCCGCCGTCGCCGACAGTCCGAGAACGGCCAGCAGTTCCGGCTTCGAACCGGCTTCGAGCCCGAAGCCGAGCTCGACCGCCATGTTCGCCACCTGCTCACACACGTGCCGCTGCTGGTTCACCTTGATCGGGTACACGCACGAGTACCCGCCCGTGTACCCCTGCTCGGCGATCGCGTCGTCAAAGGCCTTGCGGATCTCGCGCAGGCGATGATTCAGGATGTCGTTAAACCGCAGCAGCACCGGCGTGTGGATCCCGCGCTCGCGCAGGCCCTCGACCACCTCGTGCAGGTCGATCGTCTTGGCCGGGTCCTTCGTCGGCTGGCAGGTGAGGTGCCCCGCGGGGTTGACCGCGAAGTAGCCCTTGCCCCAGTCGGCGAGGCCATACAGACGGGCGGAATCTTCGACGGTCCAGCGTCCGTGCAAAAACGCCTGGCGCGGAGAAGAGAGGGTTGCCATCGAGGCAAAGCCTTCCGGCGCTGTGGGCCGGGAACAGCTCTTCAAGCGGGCCGGATCGCAATCGTCATGGGTGCGACCGGCGGAGCGTCGTGCGAACATCTCAAATCCCCGTGCACCGCTGCCGCCACCATCGGCACGGGGACCAATCAGGACAAGAAACGATACACCCCCCCAACCCCGTGACAAGGGCGCACCGCCAAGACGGCGCACAGACGCCCGGCGCCAAGACCGATCGCTTCGGCCGGTCTCGCGCCGTCATTTCGCCACTCTGCCACTCTGCCACTCTGCCACTTGGCCACTGCGCCACTTCCGCCCCTACGCGCTCCCGGCCCCCGCTCGCGCTCGCGCCGCGAACTTCAACATCGCCGCGCTCCACAGCACCAGCGCCACCACCGGACCGATGACGATGCACACCCCGACGATCGCCGTGAGCACAAGTGCGAACGCCAGGTCGTCGAAAATCCCCGCCAGCCGCCAATCCTCGATCCGCGCCAGCACCCCGGCCGCGTGCGACACCGCCGCGAACCCGGCGATGCACACGCTCAACCCCGCCCCGCCCACCAGTACGCCCACGATCCGCTCATCCACACGCATCGGCCACAGCGCCAGCGACACCGCCAGCAGCACCCCCGCCGCCGCGCTCCCGCTCCGGATGGCTCCCCAGGCCCGCGGCCGCCGCGCAACCGCCTCGCCCGGCGGCTCGGGCGATGAGTAAATCCACATCCCGACCGCGCCAATCAGTTCGATACCGCCCGGGATCGCGGGCTGCTCCAGCAGCCACACCCCCGACGTACCCCACGCCACGATCACGTTGATGCCAAGGCACACCAGCCAGACCGCCCCCAGCAGCCCCGCCCCCGCGCCGATCCGGGCCCCCAGGGCCAGCCGGCGCAGGTAGTCCGCGTTGACATGGCTGAACCCCCGCTGCTCGACCCCGCACTCCGGGCACCGCGCCCGCCGCCCCAGCCCGGTCATCGCGTACCCGCACACCGGGCACCGCAGCGGCGGGTTCTCCCGCGCCGGCACTTCGGGCGCCGCCGCGGCCAGGGCCCGCAGCAGTCTGGGCTTGTCAGGCATACCGGTATTCAATCGGCGAGTCGACTTCCGGATGCAGGCTCGCGTGCACCGGGCACGCGTGCCCCACCTTCTCCAGCCGCTCCCGCATCTCCGCCGGGAACCCCGGCGGGATAGTCACCACCACCGGCAGCCGAGCGATCCGCCGCGGGGTAGGAGGTTGGGTCATGTGCTTCTCGACTGTGGCCGTCGCCCCGGTGATGCTCATCCCCTGCCGCTCCGCCCACATCGCGATCGTCGTCAATACGCACGACGCCAGCCCCGCAGCCACCAGGTCCGTCGGACTGAACGCCGACGCGTCCCCCCCGATGTCCTTCGGAGCGTCGGTCCGCAACAGCTTCCCCGGCCCCTCCGCCATCGGGTGCGTCAGGTCACACTTCTTATTGCCCGCATAGCGAACGGCGATCGTCAGCATGCACACAGGATACGTGCCCCGGTGGGTGCCCCGGCGGAGCCCTGTCCGCCGGGATCTGGACGCCAAACGCAAAGGCCGTACGCGGAGGACGCGGAGTAACGCGGAGATACGCGGAGAGGGAAATGCCGTGTGTGCGGATATCGTGTACGGGCAATCACCGCTGCAGTGCATCTATCCAGCGCATCTGGCTGCCTTCCGTCCTTCTCCGCGTTCCTCCGCGCTGCTCCGCGTCCTCCGCGTACCTGCCTTCTCGCCTTCCAGCGATTCGGAGTGCGCGATCACCCGCAATACGGAATCCCCGCCTGCGCAAAGAACCACGCGTTGATGAAGTCGCTCACGTCCACCGAGTTCGAGACCCCGTCCCCGTTGAAGTCCGTGATGAGCGTCCCCAGCGCCTGGTCCTCGAACCAGTCGTTGATGAACTCGCCCACGTCGGTCGAATTGACAATCCGGTTCCTGTCCCAGTCCGCCGGGTCGATCAGCGACACCCGCCACGCGCCGCGCCCCTGCGTCGCGATGAACAAACTCGGCGCCAACGGCCCCGTTTCTTCCACCCGCACATCGATCACGCTCATCCCCTCCGGCAGACCGCAGCCGTGCCGCCGGAAGCTCGCCCCATCATCGTCGCTCCGCCACACCCCGCGGTCCGTCCCCGCGAAGATCGTCGGCGGGCTCGTCGCGTAATCCACCGCCACGCTGTTCACCGGCACATCCATCAGCCCCGCGTCCATCGCCACCCAGTTCGCCCCCGCGTCCGTCGACCGCAGGATCTGCTCGGTCCCGAACGCCGCCACCGCCAGCCACACCTCCGTGCCGTCCCACGGGTTCACAAAGATCTCCCGCGTCGTCCGCGGCCACCCCGGCACGTTGTCCCGCACCTGCGTGAACGTGTGCCCGCCGTCGCTCGACCGCTGCACATTCCCATCGTTCGTCGCGGCGTACACGTACTGCGAATTCGACTGGCAGATCGCCAGCGTCCGGATCGCTCCCGCGCCGTCCGTCAGGTCCGGCGAGATCGCCGCCCACGGATTCGTCCCGATCCGCTCGTTCACCCGGTGCGTCCCGTACAGCAGCCGGTTCGGGTCACTCGGATCAATCAGGTAGGGCGGCAAAAAACAGTTCCGCCCGCTCAGCCCCGTCCCGAACGCCGAGAACGTCTCCCCGCCGTCGATCGAGCGCGCGATCCCGCCCGTGCCCTGCGCCTCGACGAACATCGCCGACGGCGTCGGGAACGTCCCCGTGAACTGCGTCCACCCGCCGTCCCCGCCGAACACATGCTCCCAGTCCGCCGGCCCCGGCCCGAAGCGGATCGACGACCCGTTGTCCTGAGCCCCGCCGATGACAAACTCCGGCGTCGCGCCCGAAGTCGACACCCCCGCGTAGAACTGGATCGACCCCATCCCGTTGTTCAGATGCTCCCAGTTCATGCCGAGATTCGACGTGCGGTGCACGCCCCCGTCATCCCCGGACAGCAGCCGCCCCGCCGCGTCCCACGCCAGCGCGTGGATGTCCACATGCGGCGGCGTCACCGTCGCCGAGCCGCCGCCGATCGTGAACCGCGTCATCTGCAACCCGCCGTAGAACACCTGGTTCGCGTTCGCCGGGTTCACCGACGCCACATTGAGAAACCACCCATAGGTCGACTGATCGACGGAGCCCGCCCCCGTCCACGACGCCGCCCCGTTCGCCGAGGTGAACCCGCCCAGGTTGGACGCCCCGCCGCCGGTCCCGTCCGACGGCCGCGCAATGAGCGCGAAGACCCGCTGCGGCGAACTCGGCGCGATCGCCAGGCCGATCCGCCCGAACAACGACACCGCCGGCAGCCCCGCCCCCATCCTCGTCCACGTCGTCCCCCCATTCGTCGTCTTGTAGACGCCGTTGAGCGCGCTCCCGAAGATGTGCCCCACGCCCGCATACAGCGTCTGTGCGTTCGACGGGTCCATCACCAGGTCCGTCACCGACAGGTCCACCAGCGTATCGACGTGCCCCCACGTCACCCCGCCGTCGAGCGACTTGAACACCCCCAGCGGCCCGGTCCGCTGCGGATGGTCCTTTGCCGCCGCCAGCGCCGGGAAGCCCCCCGCGGGCGTGACCGCGGCGTACACCACCTGCGGATTCGCGTGATCCACCACGATCGTCGAGATGCACCGCCCGGCAAAGGTCGACTCCGCGAGCTGCGCCCACGTGTTCCCGCCGTCGGTCGTCTTGTAGATCCCCAGCCCGTACCGCGAGTGGTTCGCGAATTCGGCCTCGCCCGTGCCGACGTAGATGACCTGCTCGTTCGTCGGGTCGATCGCGATGCAGCCGACCGCCGTCGTCACCCATGAGTTCGACAGCGGCGTCCACGACGCCCCCGCGTCGGTCGAGCGCCACAACCCCGCGTCGGCGCCGCCCGCGTAATACAGGCTCGGATTCGTCGGGCTCGCGGCCACCGAACTCATCCGCCCCGTCCAGTTCATCGCCGAGGGATCGCGGATCGGCGCCGGGCCAAGCTCCGCCCAGTTCTGCGCCGACGCGCTCGACACACCCGACACTCCCACGATCGTCAGCATCATGGCACGGCGGCTCATCGGGACTTCTCCTCTTCGGCCTTGGCCGGTGGGCGTGGGGGGGACGGCGCCACGAACGTGCATGTCGCGCTGTGCAGCGTCCACGTCGCCTTCGAGCCGTCATCGGCGGGGGGGGCCGACGCCACAAACGGCGCCGCCGCGTGAAACGCCAGTCGATACTCACCGGCCCGCTCAACCCGGATCCACGCGATCCCCTTGTCGTTGGCGATGATCCGCTGCTCCTCGCCACTCGCCACATGCAGCACCCGCAAGAGCGCCCCCTTCGCCCCTTCGCTGAACGCGTACAGGCGCACAGGCACATCCGTCGGCGTGGTCGCCGCCGTCATGTCCAGCATCGGCCGGATCTCCACGGCCTGTCCCGACTTGTCCGTCGCCGTCGCCGACCGCGCCGGCCGGTTGCCCCGCATCTGCTCCCCCGCCCCGCGCCCGCGCATCAGCGTCTTGGCCGATTCCACGCGCCGAACGACAACCTTGTCCATCCCCGCCACCGCCTCGAACCCCTTGGGCAAAAGCTTGACCTCGATGTTCGTTCCCGCCCAATCGCTCAGCGCCTTGCCGCCGAGTTCCTCATCGCGGGGCTCAAGGTCAACGCCGACCAGGGCCGCGTCGAGTGCCGCAAGCGTCAACCCCGGGCCCGACCTTCCCGCATCCGGCGCCGGCGTCCCCGGCTCGAAGTTCTGATGTCCGCCCCCGGAGCGGATGAACATCCACGCGATCCGTGCCGTCGGCCACGCGTCCGCCACGGCCGCCGCAGCGTCCGTTCCACGCAACGCGGAAACCACGACCGACTGCCCGACGCCGGCCTCGGCCCGCGTGGGGGGGTCGGGGGCGATGAACAGCACGCTCTGCCCGCTCGCGCCGGCCGCCAGGAATCCCAACGCCACCATCGCCGCGAGTTGTTGCCGCATCGCCCGCCTCCACGTCCCGGCCCCGCTCCAGCATGACCGCGCGGCTGGGTTTCGTCAAGTCCTGCCCCTTGGGGCAACGCCGTGAACTGAACTCCGATTCGCTGTTCCCTGTAGGCCGCTTCAGCGGCCTTGCTCGCTTGTAGGCCACCGCTTCAGCGGTGGTAAACGGGGCAATATTTCAAGGGTTTTTTGCACTTGTCCTGTTCAGCCCGTTTCAACGGGCTTCTTCCGCGGCAGGCTTCAGCCGCATGACTTGGGTCTTCGGTTCACAGCCTTGCCCTCCGGCGCTCTACCGTTGGCCCATGAGCGCCGTCGTCGGTCTCGGGGTCGACATCGTGGAAGTGCCGCGGATCGCCCGCATGCTCGCCGACCACGCCGAGCGGTTCAGCGAGCGCTGCTTCACGCCCGCCGAGCGGGCCTACTGCTCAAAGTCCGCCAAGCGCGCCCCCGAGCACTACGCGGCCCGTTTCGCCGCCAAAGAGGCCGTGCTCAAGGCCCTGGGCCGCGGCCTCGGCGAGGGCCTGTCACTCGCCGAAATCGAAGTCGTCCGCGCCCCCGGCGGCGAACCGAACCTCCAGCTCCACGCCGGCGCCGAGTCCATCGCCCGCGCCAAGGGCGTCACCCGCTGGCTCATTTCACTCTCGCACACCGAGTCCTACGCCGTGGCCTCAGTCATCGCGATGGCCGAATAAGAGCCAGGAGCGGCAGCGACTGGCCACGGCGACAACCGCTCTTGCCGGGGCTCCGGAAGAACGGGAGCAACCTTGGCCAGTCGCTCCCGCTCCCGGCTCTTATCGCAACCCCTCGCGCTTCCGAGCCTTCTCCCGCTTCTCTTCCCGCCCGATCACCACGCTCGCCGCGATCAGCGCCGCCGCCGCCGCTACCCCCGCGACGCACAGCACCGTCCCGAGCGTCGACTTCGCGCCGTCCCCCAGCCCGAGGTCGAACGGATCAATCGCGTACACCATCAGGTACACCCCCGACGTCAACAGGAGCGTCGTGCCGGTGAGCGAGTACACACGGCTGCGCTTCATCAAGCCTCCCACGGCATAGTCGCCGTGATCCACCCACCGCCCAGCACCACGTCCGGCTCCTCACGACCGTACAGCACCACCGCCTGCCCCGGAGCCACGGCGTGTTGCGCCTCCTCAAACCGCACTTCAAACATCCCCGTGCGCCCGCTCGGCGTGGGCTGCGTCCCGTCGCCGCCCACGGTCACCTCCGCCGCCACCGGCTCGCTGTTGTAGCGGTACTTCGCGAGGCACTTGAGCCGCTCGCCCTGCGCCGTGGGGGGGGGCGGCGCGATCAGCCAGTTGGCTTCGCCCGCCGTGCACGACCCGATCGCGAGCCGCTCGCGCGGCCCAACGGTGACGGTGTTCGTGGCCGGGTCCTTGTCGAC
This sequence comes from uncultured Phycisphaeraceae bacterium, assembly GCA_964564695.1. Taxonomy (GTDB): domain Bacteria; phylum Planctomycetota; class Phycisphaerae; order Phycisphaerales; family UBA1924; genus CAZMCC01. The sequence goes on from CAZMCC010000004.1 coordinate 69,335, forward strand.
CACGAAGATCGGATAGCCCAGGGCCACGCCGACGCCGCGGCGTTGGCCGATCGTGAACTTGTGCTGCCCGCCGTGCGACCCGACGACCTTGCCGGTGTCGTCGACGATCGTGCCGTCGCGGGCGAGTTCCGGGCGCCGGCGCTCGACGAGCCCGGCGTAGTCGTTGTCGGGGACGAAGCAGATCTCCTGCGAGTCGGGCTTGTCGAACACCGGCAGCCCGAACTCCTTCGCCAGCTCGCGCACGCGGGCCTTGGGCATCCCGCCGACCGGGAACATCATGCTGCCCAGCCGCTCGCGCGGGGCGCCGAAGAGGACGTACGACTGGTCCTTGTCGGCGTCGACCCCGCGCATGAGCCGTCCGTCCTCAATCCGCGCGTAGTGCCCGCTCGCGACGTACTGCGCGCCCACCTGCTTCGCGTACTCGTGCAGCTTCCCGAACTTGAGCCAGTCGTTGCAGCGCACGCACGGATTGGGCGTCCGCCCCGCGGCGTACTCATCCACGAAGTAATCGATGATCCGCCCGAAGTCCTTCTTGAAGTTGCACACGTAGAACGCCACGCCCAGCTCGGCCGCGACCAGCCGCGCGTCCGCCGCGTCGTTGATCGAGCAGCAGCCCTGGTGGCCGATCTTGATGTTCCGCCCGCTGCGCGGGGCCGCGCACGTTGCCTCGTCGTCCCGCTCGAGCTGGTCGAGCGTCTCGCCGGGGGAGCCCAGTCGCATGAAGCACCCGATGACCTCGTACCCCGCGCGCACCAAGAGCGCCGCGGCCACCGACGAATCGACGCCGCCCGACATCGCCACCAGCACCTTGGGCTTACCCGACGCCATTGGCGTCATCGTAGGGAGCTGCGCGCCCCCCCCCGCCCCAGCCGGAGGTCCACGGCCAGCTTTTGCTCCCGGCGCAGGGCCGTGGCGAGCGACGAGGTCGTGAACATGACCCCTGCGAGTGCGAAGATCCACAAGGGGGCCGAAATGCACGCGCACGACTTGGACAACAGGTCGATGGCGTCGGCCATCCCCAGGCCGTTCATGATCGCCCCGACCCCGGCCGAGATCGCCATCATGGCCGAGAGCGTCGCGATGAGCAGGAAGAAGAACTCCGCCCGCAGACCCAGCCCGCCGGGAGGGACGCGCCGTGACATCGCCATGATGTGGCGCAGGCCCATGAGCACCACGCCGACGCACGCCACCATGGTCGCGAGCCACAGGGCCGCCGCGAGCTTGCGCCCGGGCATGAACGCCGTGGGCGATCCCCACGCGGCGGCGCGCCACATGCCCATGCCGATCGCCCCCAGCGAAACCGCGACGAAGACCACGAGCGTCTCGCGGAGCCACACGCGGGCCCGTTCGCCCCGGTCGAGCGGCTCGGGGCCGTCGGCGTCGATGATCCAGCGGTTGGGCTCGGACGCGCTGAGGATCCACCAGCCCGCGGCGTGGGCGAGGACCCACAGGGCCGAGCCGATAGCGATGACCGTCCCGCGGCGCGCGCCGCCGTTGCCCACCATGCCGTCGAGGAGCGTGAGGCCGATGTAGCCGGGGATGGCGACGATGAGTGTCACCATCACGACGACCGCGCCCAGGGCCATGCGCCCGACGCGGTCGGGGTCGCCGAAGCGGTAGAAGTCGCCGCGGACGGAAAACGAGATGGGCGTGCCGCACTCGGGGCAGTTCTCGACCTCGACGAGCCCGCGCAGGTCGTACCCGCACGCGACGCACGCCACACCCGGAGGCAGTGGGGGGGGCGGGGGGGGTGGCGGATCGACAACGGGCGACTGCGAGTCCATCGCGGTGAGGGGTGTCCTGTAGCGGCACCTGGGGCGCGGCAGTTCACAGCGTACACCGCCCCCACACACCTCGAGTCACGCCGGCTTGTCGGGCTCGGGGGAGAGGTCGAACGCGGGCTCGTCGCCGGAATCCATCGGCAAGGGGCGATCGTCGCCCCCGCCGCCCCCCCCATCCATCGGCAGGGGCGGCTCGTCGGCCGCGCTCTGCGGCGGGGGGTCGCGCATGTCGAAGTCCGTGATCCGCTTGGGCGCCGGCCCGGGCGTCATCGTCTTCGGGTTGTAGAGCATGCCCGGGGTCCTGCGCGTGCGCTGGGTGGCGTTGGCCGGCAGTGGCGCCGGCGCGGGCGTGCCCTCGGGATCGATGCCGTAGGACTCGCCCGCGAGCAGGCCGGTCTCGTCGTCCATATCCGAGAACTTGATCGGCTTGGGCGCGGGGCCGGGGGTCATGGTCTTGGGGTTGTAGCGGGCTTTCTTCGCGCCCGAGTAGCTGGGGAGGTCGATGTGCGGCACGATGTCGGCGGGGCCGGCTTCGATCGACTCCTCAAGCTCGCGCTGGAGCTTGGCCCGGTCGCGGTCGACCTTGTCGACGGCGTCGTCGTGGTTCTTGATCGCCCACACCGCGGCGTCGCGCTGCTGCATGATGGTCCAGAAGGCGAAGGCGACCGGCACGCCGACGGCGGTCGTCAGCATCAGGAAGAGCAGAACAACGCCGGGGAGCGCCATGAGCCCGGTCGTGATGCCCTCGGTGATCCTGATGTTGCGCCCGAAGATCACCAGGACCGTGCAGATCACCATCCCTACCCCTGCGGCCCGCCACTTGTTCGACGCCTGCCAGTCACCGGCCCAGTGGGCGAGCTCGAACATGTAGAACGCGAACGCCACGAACCCCATCGAGGCGACGAAGAGGCCGAAGTCGGCGAGCGCCCACAAGTTTCCGACCGTCAGTCCCTGCACGGGCCCGGAACCTTCGCTGGTCGCGATGAGCACGCCCAGCGGGATCGCGACCGCGGCGCTCAGGATCCGCGCCATCGCCCGGCGCCAGAACCACTCGCGCATCGGCGAGGTGGTCATGTCCGGCATCTCGGGGCGGGGGCGCGTCGCGATGACTACCCCGAGCCACCAGGCGCAGCCGGCGGCGAAGGAGAAGATCGCCATCTCGCGCGACGACGTGAAGCACCGCATGATGGTCCCGCCGATCATCGCGGGCCACGCGATGAAGGCGATGGTGATGCCCAGCGCGTAAACCTGGAGCCACCCCTTGGGGGCGGCGGTCATCACGCAGTCGGCCTGGCTCACCTTGCGCCGGCGACGGCTCGGGCGACCGCACTCGGGGCACTTGGCGGAGACCTCAAGCCCCTTGAGGTTGTAGCCGCACCCTCTGCAGGGTGTGTCCACGCCGATGATCGGCTCCATGCGTGCGGCGTCGCGGATTCGTTGTTCGCCCTTGTCCATGGCTCACTACTGCCTACCGATCGGTACGCGGGGGGTTGAGCTTGTGATGCCGGGGAGGGGTGGAGGAAGAGGTCGATGGTACTGGGGATTTGCGGACCACGTTGGTTGAGAGCCGCGGACGCGGCAGGGGGGGCCGTGGGCGCGGGTTCGCAAGCTGAGCACAACCCCGGGCCCGCCCAAAGCGGCCGACCCGGGGCACCCCGCGCCCGGTTCACTGACTGGGCGGGCCTGTGGTGGGGACGAGGCGTGTGATGCGGTCGATGAGCCAGCACATGCGGAGCGGGCCGGTGTCGGGGCGGGTGAGGTGGACGCGAATGTGCGGGGCCGTGGGGGAAGGCGGGCGGAGATCGACGTAGGCGGTGCGGCCGTGTTGGGTGGGAGCGGAGCAGGTCGCGGCGCCTGGTGCGTCGAGGAGATCGGGGAGGGCTTGGAGGTCGGGCAGGGGGAGGTCCGCAGGCACGCGTTCGTCGTTGTCGTCGGCTTGATCGTGGGCGGCGGCAATGAAGTCGGGGAGATGGGGGCTGGCGGCGCGGGTGTCGCTCGAAAGGAAGGCGTGGAGGGTGGCGAGGCCGGAGTCGGGCGTTGGGGCGTCGTTGTCGGCGAGGGCGCGAGTGATGAGGGCGGCGACCTGCTCGGCGCGCAAGCGGCGGGTGGGGAGGTGGCGGGCGCGGGGGCGCTCGAAAGAGTCGTCGTCATCGTCGGCGGCGTGGGTGCGCCATGTTGCGGCGCTGGTGGCACGCATGAGGCTGGCCGCGGCGCGGCGGCGCTCGATGGGGTCGGTGGCGGCCTTGGTGAGTGATTCGAGGGCCTGGATGGCGGTGAGGCGGGCCTGGGCGGATTGGATGCGGAGGCGGGTTTGGGTGAGGTCGTCGATGGCCGTGAGCTGGGATTGGAAGTCGGGGGATTGGTAGAGGTCGAGGAAGTCAGGGATGGAGAGGCCGAGGGAAGCGGCGAGGTCGGAGATGGGGAGGGTGGAGGAGAGGAGGGCGGAGAGGGGATCGGGGTGGGCGCGCGGGGGTGCGGCTTGGCCGTCGGGTTTAGCGGGCAGGGTGGCGGGGGTGGCGATCACGACTTCGCCAGTATACGGTTTTTGGATGGGTTGTCAAGGGGGTGTTTGGGTATTGGTGTAAGTGGTGATTTTGCAAGTATTTAGGGATGAGTGCGATGTGCATGGTGCCGGGGAGCGGCCGGGGGAATCGGCGGATGATTCGCAAGCGGCGGTTCCGCCGCCATCGTCCCAGAGCGGCCGATGACGGGCACCCGGCTCGTCGCCGTCATCCGGAAAACCGGTACGCTCACTCCGAGCAGGGGGTCGCCGCGTGAGCGCACAGCACCATTACGTCTCGAAGTTTCACTTGCGGCAGTTTCTCGATCCCGAGTCGCTGTCGCGGAAGGATCCGTGGCTCTGGCATGGAGACATTCCCGACGGGCCAGTGAAGCGTCGGTCACCTAAGCGAGTCGGAACGGGACGATTGGCATTCGACGGGAGCGGTGCGTTCGCCGATCGAACAACGACGCTTGAATCGTTTCTGTCACAGGAAGTTGAGTCTCCGGCAGCATCAGCCATGCGTGAGTTCTGCGCGAGGCCGTCTGGCAGTGGCGGCAGTCTGCCTCATGCGTTGATGCGATACCTTGGATGGGCGGCGGCGAGATCGGCGCCGATGCGCACACTCGAAGCGCAATGGGCTGAAGAAGCCGACCTCGAAACGCAGAACTTCGTAGAGGCGCCTCCGGAATGGCTCACATCGGCTGCGACGGTTGCGCGTGATATGCAGCTCAAACATCCCTCTCTGGGCACTCGCGTGGCCCCCGCCGGATGCGACATCGATCAATTGATGAAAGAGGGTTGGCGACCTGACCCCACAGATAGAACGAACTTCCTCGAAATGGTTCATATCCAGGCGGCTTATTTCCAGACTCGGTTCTTTCCGCGATTCCTCTGGCACACGCTGCACGCTCCCGAAGGTCAGTTCTTTGTGATCGGGGATCGCGCTGTGGGCTGGGTGGCTGATGGCGAGATCGATGCGCCGCCACGTGCGCTTCGTCACCCCACCGCGTTTGTACTTGCCCCACTCTCGCGCAACCTGGTTCTCGTGGGTCGCCATACCACGGAGCCGTGGCGGGTGACCCCGGCTCAAGTCAATCAGGTAGTAGCCGCTTGGTCCCACGAATGGATCGCCGGCCCGACAGCGGACGTTGTCCACCAGGCGCTCGCAGCGCGCCGCGAAGCGCTGGGGGAAGGTGGCGAGCGGGGCTCGTTGATTTAGGGCGGCACGACGACCCCGTCGGGGTCGATTTGCAGGGGAAGAAGAAGTGAAGGGGGGCGGCTTTCCGGTGGTGTCGTCGCAGAGCCTCCTCCACGCACCGGCTACTCACGACCACGCCTTCGGCGTGAAGCAGCTCGAACCGCATCGAAGTCGGAGGAACCGACTTCGATGGCACGGGCACGGGCGGACGGCGAGCCCGAGATCGCGGAACCGATCGAAGCGATCCGGACCTTCGCCGAGCCTCAGGTCCGGCGTCCCGAAGAGTGCCGCCGAGTTCTGCGGGGGATGGAGGTGCCGGAGGAAGGGGCTTCCCCTTCCTCTGGTATTGCGCATCATCACGGCTCGCAACCCTCGCTTGCGCTTCGGGCTCGTTGGGAGCAAAGGGGTGGCACGACGACCCCGTCGGGATCGATTTCGACGGGAGGAAGGGTGAAGGGGGGCGGCTTTCGGGTGGTGTCGCCGCGGAGGCTCCACCACGCAGCGGCTACTTACGACCAGGCCGTCGGCCTGAAGAGGGGTAAGAAGGAAAGAAGGGGGCGGCCTTCCGGGGGTGGCGCTCGCCGAGCCTCGCTTCACCCCCGGCTATTTCATTGGAGGCCTTCGGCCTGTAGGAAGGGGCGCGGCTTGATCGACAGGACCCGGATGGAGAGCCGCTTGGTCACGGCGCCCATTCTCCCACGTTCATCCGGGCGTTGCGCACTGGCGAATTCGACTGCCAAACCGGCAGCCCCATCCCGCACCCCTGTCAGGTGGGAGGCCGTGGGGAGGGGTGAGGCGGCGTGCGGGTGGGGGTACCGTTCGTCCCGACGCATTCAGGCCGGAAGTGATGGCGGCGCTCGGGTGTCAAGAAGCGTCGGACGCTGGCACCGCTCTTGCCCACAGGCTTGTACGCCCGCTTGCGGGCTGATTGTCGGATCTCCCCCACAAAGCAACACACACGACAGAACCCATACACGGAGCGATCTCAATGCCCGCTAAGCAGCTGACCTTTGATGTTGACGCCCGCCAGGCCCTGATGTTGGGCGTTGAGAAGCTCGCCCGGGCCGTGAAGGCGACCCTTGGACCGCGTGGCCGGAACGCCGTGCTGGACAAGTCGTGGGGCGGGCCGACGGTGACGAAGGACGGCGTGAGCGTGGCGGAGGAGATCGAACTCCGCGACAAGGCCCAGAACATGGGCGCGCTGCTGGTGAAGCAGGCCGCGAGCAAGACTTCGGATGATGCCGGTGACGGCACGACGACCGCGACGGTGCTGGCCGAGGCGCGGTTCCGCGAGGGGCTGCGGTACGTGTCGAGCGGCGTTGAGGCGAACACGCTGATCCGCGGGATGCGCAAGGGCGTCGAGGCGGCGGTCGATGCGATCAAGGACATGAGCAAGCCGGTGAAGGGCAAGGCTGATATTCAGTCTGTGGCCAGCATCTCGGCGAACAACGACGTGGAGATCGGGCAGATCCTCGCGGATGCCTTTGATAAGGTCGGCAAGGACGGCGTGATCACGGTCGAGGAGGGCAAGAGCCTCGAGACCGAGGTCAAAGTGGTTGAGGGCATGCAGTTCGACCGCGGCTTCATCAGCCCGAACTTCGTGACCAACCCCGACGACATGCTCTGCTCGCTCGACAAGTGCCTCATTCTTATCCACGAGGACAAGATCGAGAGCGTGAGCAAGCTGATCCCGCTGCTCGAGAAGGTGATGGCCGCGAAGAAGCCGCTGCTCATCATCGCCG
>CAZMCC010000005.1:0-15181 GCA_964564695.1 uncultured Phycisphaeraceae bacterium
TGGACGCCATCGGCGGGTACGTCAAGCAGTACCACGTCCAGCCCGATCCGATGAAGCTGGTCTCTTACGGGCTGACCTTCCACAACGTGATCGACGCGATGGAGAAGAATAACGTCTCCACCGGCGCGGGCTACGTCGAGCACAAGGGCGAGTCCTACCTCGTCCGCGCCACGGGGCGCATCCAGTCCATCGAGGAAATCGAGAGCATCGTCATCGGCAGCCGCAACGGTGTGCCGGTGTACGTGCGCGATGTGGTCAGGCCGGGGGGCGTCGGACTCGGGCGTGAACTCCGCACCGGCTCGGCGAGCGAGAACGGCGAGGACGTGGTGGTGGGCACGGCCATCATGCTCATCGGGGCCAACAGCCGCACCGTCTCGGCGGCCGTGGACGAGAAGATGGCCACGATCCAGCGCTCGCTGCCCGCGGGGATCAAGGCCAAGACGGTCCTCAACCGCACCAAACTCGTGGACGCCACGATCAAGACCGTCGAGAAGAACCTGCTGGAGGGCGCGATCCTGGTGATCGTCGTGCTGCTCCTGCTGCTGGGCAACTGGCGGGCCGCGATCATCTGCTCTCTGGCGATTCCCCTGTCGATGCTCATGACCGCCACGGGCATGGTGCAGAGCAAGGTCAGCGGCAACCTGATGTCCCTGGGCGCGATCGACTTCGGCCTGATCGTGGACGGCGCGGTCATCATCGTCGAGAACTGCCTGCGGCGTCTGGCCGAGGAGCAGCACCACAAGGGCAGGCTCCTCACGCTGCAGGAACGCCTGCACATCGTCTTCGACGCCAGCAAGGAGGTCCGAAAGGCCACCGCCTTCGGCGAGGCGATCATCATCACGGTCTACTTCCCGATCCTCGCCCTCGCGGGTGTCGAGGGCAAGATGTTCCACCCGATGGCCATCACGGTCATCCTCGCCCTCATCGCGGCGTTCATCCTCTCCCTCACCTTCATCCCCGCGATGGTGGCCCTGTGCATCACCGGCAAGGTCACCGAGAAGGACATGTTCCCCGTGCGCTGGGCCAAGGTGGTCTACGAGCCGGTCGTCCGCTGGGCCGTGAAACTCCGCTACCCGGTGGTGGTGGCAGCCGTGGTCGCGTTCCTCGGATCTTTGGCTCTCTTCACACGCCTCGGCCAGGAGTTCGTCCCCACGCTCGACGAGAAAGACATCGCGATGCACGCGATGCGCATCCCCTCCACCGGAATCACGCAGTCTCAGAAGATGCAGTACGACGTGGAGCGGACGGTCTCGCTGTTTCCCGAGGTCGCGTTCGTCTATTCCAAGACCGGCACCGCGCAACTGGCCAGCGACCCGATGCCACCCAACGTCTCGGACACCTTCATCATCTTCAAGGACAGGACCCAGTGGCGCAGCGAGGATGAACTCGACAAGCTCATCGCTGAGAAGACCGAAGAGATGGAGAAGATGGGCTCGCACGGGGGCGGCCATGACGACCACGGCCACGGCGGCGAGGGAGGGGGCGAAGAGGAAGGGCACGCCCACGGTCCCCTGCCCGCGGGGCACAAGGGCAAGCTGCAACGCCTCCTCGAACTCACAGTCCAGACCGTCCCCGGCAACAACTACGAGTTCACCCAGCCCATCCAGATGCGCTTCAACGAGCTGATCTCGGGCGTGCGCGGGGACGTGGCGGTCAAGGTCTACGGCGACGACTTTGCGTCGATGCAGAAGACCGCCGCAAGCGTGCTCGCGACACTTCAAGGCGTGCCGGGTGCGGCCGATGCCAAGGTCGAGCAGACCGAGGGCCTGCCCGTCATGACCGTCGAGCCCGACCGCGCGGCCCTGGCCCGCTACGGCCTCAACGTCTCGGACGTGCAGGAGGTCGTGGCGGTGGCGATGGGCGGCCGCGAGGCGGGGCTCGTCTTCGAGGGGGATCGCCGCTTTGACCTGGTGGTCCGTCTCCCCGACGACCTGCGCGGCAGGATCGACACGCTGGACCGTCTCCCGATCCCGCTGCCGCGCGGCGAGGGTGAGCCCAGGCAGCCCGTGCAACTCGCCAGCATCGACGGCGGCACGGGTCTCCTGCAAGGGCAAGAAGAGATGGGCTTCGTGCCGCTGGGCGCGGTGGCCCGTGTCGAGATTGCCGAAGGCATCAACCAGATCAGCCGCGAGAACGGCAAGCGACGCATCGTCGTGCAGTGCAACGTGCGCGGGAGGGACCTGGGCTCGTTCGTCAACGAGGCGCAGGTCAAGATGGCCCAGGTGTCTCTGCCCGCCGGGCAGTGGCTGGTCTGGGGCGGACAGTACGAGAACCTCGTTGCGGCCAAGGAACGCCTCACCATCGTGGTGCCGATCTGCTTCCTGCTGATCCTCCTGCTGCTCTTCGCCACGTTCAAGAGCTTCAAATACTCGCTGCTGGTTTTCGCGGCGGTGCCGCTGGGCCTCACGGGTGGCGTGATCGCGCTGTGGGTCCGCGACATGCCCTTCTCGATCTCGGCGGCGGTCGGATTCATCGCGCTGTCGGGCGTCGCCGTCCTCAACGGTCTGGTCATGATCATCTTCATCAACCAGTTGCGGGAGAAGGGCGAGAAGCTGGAGGACGCGATCATCCACGGCTCGATCACGCGCCTGCGGCCTGTCCTGATGACCGCGCTCGTCGCGTCACTGGGGTTCGTGCCCATGGCCGTGGCTCGCGGCACCGGCTCGGAGGTGCAGCGGCCCCTCGCCACGGTCGTCATTGGCGGCCTGATCTCCAGCACGCTCCTGACGCTCGTGGTCCTCCCGGCCCTCTACCGGATCTTCACCGGCAAGAGCAAGGACGGCATGCCCGGCCCCAGGCCCGAAGTGTGGGAGAAGGACGAGCCCACGCCCGCGCTCGCGGGTATTGCTGCGGGCGGCACGGTGCACACCGCATCAGGCATGAACCGCACAAGCGCGGATGCTGCCCCGCCGCCATCGGTGCCAGCCCAACCCGCCCCACCACCCGCACCAACCACTCCGCCCGCACCCCCGCCGCGGGCGGAGACCAAGCCCGATCCCCAACCGTGACCGCTCGTCTCGCGGGCGCGTTGCCCGCGTGGGCCGAGCGGTCGAGTCTGTTTTGTATTCTCCGATAGGAGCCTTCCCATGAACCAGTCCAATCCCCGTTCCAAGTCCGTGCTTGTCGGCCTCGCCGCCGGCGTCGGCCTCACCGCCTTGGCCGCCGTCATGATGGGCCAGGGGGCGTCCCAGCCGGTCAAGAGCGAGCCTCAGTACTTCGTCACCGCCGACGGCGAGGGCGCCCACCTGTGGGTCCGCGAAGGCACGGCCCTCCGCGTCGTCGCCCACGGTGAGTGCAAGGAGTGCACGGCCAAGGGCCACGACGACCACGACCACAAGGAAGGCGACGGGCACGACCATGGCAAGCCCGCGCCCAAGAAGTAAGAAGCGCCGACCGGGCCGATCGCCCGGTCACACGTTCAGAACGCCGTCGCAGCGGCGGGCGCGGGGTGAGTCCCCGCGCTCGCTGCTCATCGTCGCGATGATCGCCACATTGCTTGCATTGATCATGGACACGGTCGAGGGTTTGTTCACCCTGGCCGAGTACAGCAAGTGCGGGCACCTCCACTTCGACCTCCTGCTCACGCTCACCGGGGTCTCGCTCACGGTCCTTGCCGTGTACCTCTGGTCCCAGTGGTGGCGCAGCCGAAGGCCACCCTCGGTTGCATCATCCGCGCGTTTGCCGCCATCGCCGCGGTGATCACCGCTTGGTTCCGGAACGGTGGGAATCTGTTCCGGTTCGGGCGGAACATTGTCCTGGCGCGTGATAACACGCTCCGAGGGGATTGAAATCCGTTCCGGGCATCCGGAAACACGCTCCGGACGGGTTTGGAATCGATCTCCGCCCATCCGAAATCTTGCCGGACGATCGGGAATGCGGCGGAGAGGACCGCCGGGAAGGATTGGTTCATGCCCACGACCACCACCGTCATCCGCATTGACCAGCTCGACTGCGCCGCCGAGGAGCAGATTCTGCAGAAGGCCGTGGGGTCGATGCCGGGCGTTGCGCTCGTTGAGTGCAACGTGGTGACGCGACGAATGACCGTTGCGCACGACGCGGCGGCGACGCCGCCCGAGGCGCTCGCGGCCCAGGTCCGATCCGTCGGCATGACGCCGACGATCATCGCGCGCCCGGCCGAGGCCGATTCCACGGCATCCGGGCACGCTCCGGCGGCGCACACGGCCGGCGGGCCCGCCGGGGCCGACTGCGGAGGCTCGGCGTGCGCGACGGAAATTCCGAGCGAGGCCGTGATCGACGACGCGCGGCCGTGGTGGATCAAGTACGGCCCGTTCATCACCTCCGGCGTGCTCGCGGCGGGGGCCGAGGCGGCGTACTTTGCCGGTGTGAAGGAGACCTCGTGGCCGATCATCGCGATGTCGGTCGCGTCGATGCTGCTGGGGGGCCGCGAGACGTTCTTCAAGGGCTGGATCGCGCTCAAGACCTTCACGCTCAACATCAACTTCCTCATGTGCGTAGCAGTGGTGGGCGGGATGGTCATCGGCGCGTGGCCGGAGATCGCCCTGGTGGTCTTCCTCTTCGGCCTCGCCGAACTCATCGAGAAGAAGGCTTTGGACCGCGCCCGAGATTCGGTGCGGGGGCTGATGGCGATGGCCCCCGACGAGGCGAGCGTCAAGCAGCCGGATGGTTCGTGGCTCACGACGGGCGCTGGCGCGGTGCCCGTCGGCGCGGTTGTGCAGGTAAGGCCCGGCGAGCGGCTCGCACTCGACGGCCTCGTGGTCGCGGGGGAATCGAGCGTCAACCAGGCCCCGGTCACTGGTGAGAGCATACCGGTGGACAAGAAAGTCGGCGACAAGGTCTTCGCGGGGACCATCAACGAGTCGGGCGTGCTGGAGTTCAAGACCACCGGCGGCAAGGACCAGACCACGCTCGCCAAGATCATCAAGACCGTGCAGGAAGCCCAGGGAAGCCGCGCGCCGACGCAGCGCTTCGTGGACAACTTCGCCAGGGTTTACACGCCCATCGTGTGCATCGTCGCGCTGCTCGTCGCGGTCGTGCCGTGGCTCGCGTTCAATCAGCCGTTCTATCCGTGGCTCTATAAGGCCCTCGTGCTGCTCGTCATCGCCTGCCCCTGCGCCCTCGTGATCTCCACGCCGGTGACGGTGGTGAGCGGGCTCACGGCCGCGGCCCGCCGCGGCATCCTTGTCAAGGGCGGCGTTCACCTGGAGAATGGCCGCAGGTTGAAGGTGGTCGCGCTCGACAAGACGGGGACCATTACAGAGGGCAAGCCGCGTGTCACCGACGTGCAACCCGTGGGCGGCGCGACCAAGGATGAACTGCTGAGAATCGCCGCAAGCCTCGATGCGCTGTCGCAGCACCCGGTGGCGCTCGCCGTCGTCGCGGCGTGGAGCGGCGAGCGCTCGGGCGTGGATGAGTTCAAGTCGCTCACGGGCCGGGGTGTTGAAGGAAAGATCAACGGCGAGATGTACTTCGTCGGCAATCACAGGCTCGCCGAGGAGCGGAAGGTCTGCTCGCCGGAGGTGGAGGCGGCGTTCGCGAGTTTCGAGGTTCAGGGCAAGACCACGGTCGCAGTCGCGTCGGCCTCTCGCGCGCTGGGCCTCATCGCCGTCGCCGACACACCCCGCGAGAGCAGCGTCGAGGCGGTGCGCACGCTTCACGAGCTGGGGATCAAGACGCTCATGCTCTCGGGCGACAACCAGACCACCGCATCGGCGATCGCCAAGGTCGTGGGCATCGACCAGGCCCGCGGCGGCATGCTCCCCGAGGACAAACTCACGGAGATTGAGCGTTTGCTCAAGGAGCACGGCGATGCCATCGGCATGGTGGGGGACGGTGTCAACGACGCCCCAGCCCTCGCCAAGTCCACAATCGGGTTTGCGATGGGCGCGGCCGGCACCGACACCGCGCTCGAAACCGCCGATGTGGCGCTCATGCAGGACGACCTTCGCGGTGTGCCTGAGTTCATAACGCTCTCACGTCGCACGGGCGCGATCCTCATCCAGAACATCACGCTGGCGGTCGGAATCAAGGTCGTCTTCTTCGCGTTGGCACTCATCGGACTCGCAACCATGTGGATGGCGGTCATCGCAGACGTGGGGGCGAGCCTGCTCGTGGTATTCAACGGCCTTCGGCTGCTGAGATATCGTGCCGGCTGATGGAGCGGGCGACGCGCCCCCTCGCCCGCTCCAAACCTCACCCTCTACCCCAACGAGCAGGTTTCAGGTCCGGCAATCTCAAAAGACGGCTTACTTGCCGTGACGCATCGCGTCTGTGCCTGCCGGCAGTGTTCGGTTAGACGCGGACCGATCCGGTGCCGCAACCTGAAATCAGCGGATGGCGCGACGGTGGAGTGCAGGGCCTGTTTCGGCGCTCCCCGCTTCGCGATCCGCACCGCCTGACTCCGCCGCGCACGTTTCGCGATGCTGTTGGCCCACAGCCCGGCGGCGACTTCCAGCAGCGTGAAGACGAGGTTCAACAGGAACGCGACGGCGAGGTTGCGGCCGGCGTTGTGTTCGTGATCGCCGCGGCTCATCCGTCAGCTCCCTCGTACGGTGTAGCGTAAGGCCGTTGAGCGAGCGGGGCGGAGCAGGGGGGGCATGACGGTTTCACGGCTGACCGTTCGCGGCAACCGTAACCCCATCTCCAGAGCCGCCGGCCCGCGGCCTGCTCGAAGGCGGGAGGGCGTCTTCATCGGCCGCTTTGCGTTGGTGAAGCCGGGTTGACCCCCGAGTTCATACAGGCTTCATCCAACCGGGAAATAGATTGATAGTGGCGTGCTGAGTGTGTGCGCATTGCCATGAGGAGTCCGGCAAATGAAAACCATCGCCAGAACCGACACCGCCAAGTTCTTCTGCGGGTTCGAGACATTCCACTCCATCGCCAACCTGACCTTCTGGGCCTCGGGCACACCGCTCACGCTTCTGGGCATGACGTTTGGGCCGACGTGGACAATGGCCGGCTTCTTTGTCCACGGAGCGATCGCCGTGGTCCTGGGCGTGTACGCCTGGGGCGGCAAGCCCGCCGTTCATGGTGCTCCGCCGCGCGGCACAACCGCCCACGCCATGTGATCGGGTCGCCTGCGGAGCAGTCACGTTGACGCACAAGCGCCGGTGCCCGTCGGGCTTGCTGGACATCCCTCAACCGTCCGAAACCGCGTTATCGCACAGCAAACGGCGTATCCCCGGCTCCCATGCGATCGCAAACTCGGATCCATCTATGGAGGTCCGACGGTAAGGCGAAGAGGTTCGAGGTGTCCGATGCAGCCGCCCATTTGGCCGGGGCGACGGCTCGGACTCTTCTTGGCTGCCGACGACGGCTTGGCCGGCGCCGACTGAATGACCACCGGCCCGCGGCCGGTTTCCACGAACGCCACGCGATTGCGCGCGATGGCCTCGTCGAGCAGGCTCACGACCGCCGGACGAGTGAGAGTGGATGGGCCTTCCATTTCAATCCAGCGCGTCTGGGCGGACCCGCTCAAGAGCTTCTCAGGATCCGGCAGGCCCTTGCCGTGATTGAAGTAGAGCCTGACGCCGTCCTCGTCGCCGCGGATGGCGAGAACGCCCTCGAACCCGCGCCCGCTGGGTGAATAGCTGATGACGAACCAGAAGCGATACTTGTACACCATCTCATGGGCGGCGGGCAGACGCCTTTGCAGTTCCCGGCGCACGGCGGTGACGAGGCGCCGTTGCGTGGGCGCGAACTTGTCGATCAGCGTGCGCAACTGGGCTTCTGCCGCACGTCGCTCGGCGGCGGACTGGGGGGTGGGGCTCGGCTGTGAAGTGCTCATGACTTGAAGCTCCGACGAACGGCCATTTGCATCTGGTGATCGGTGAGCGGCTTAGCCGCGGACGGCGGCCTCGATCTTCGCGACGTCGATTTTTTTCATCGCCATCATGGCCTCGAACGCCCGCTTGGCGACATCGCCGCCTTTGGCCATCGCCTCGGTCAGCACGCGCGGGGTGATCTGCCAGGAGAGGCCCCACTTGTCTTTGCACCAGCCGCACGCGCTTTCCTGGCCGCCGTTGCCGACGATGGCGTTCCAGTAGCGGTCGGTCTCGGCCTGGTCGTCGGTGGCGATCTGGAAGGAGAACGCTTCGGACTGTTTGAAGGTGTCGCCGCCGTTGAGGCCGATGCAGGGGATGCCGCAGACGGTGAACTCGACGGTGAGGACGTCGCCCTTCTTGCCGCTGGGGAAGTCGGCAGGGGCGCGATGGACGGCGCCGACGGCGGAGTCGGGGAAGGTCTTGGCGTAGAAGTGCGCGGCGGCTTCGGCGTCGCGGTTGTACCAGAGGCAGATCGTGTTCTTCTTCATCGCTATCGCTTCCTTTCGCACGGGCTTACGCCGTGACTTTATTCGACGAGGTTGCCTTGCGCGTTATGTGCGAGCACGGCGTCGAGCTGCTGGTACCCGGCTTCCATCCCCTGGTCCATGCCGGAGGCGAGCGCACCGTCGCGGGCGTCCTTCGATTCGTACACCTGCGTGATGCGCATCGTGGTGACAGCGCTGCTCCTTTCGGCAAATTCGTGCGTCTCGAGCTGCGTGCCGATCGTCTCGCCGGAGCCCAGCTTCATCTTTTCGGTGTGAACGGCCCGATCGTGCGGGGCGACCTCGGTGAACACGCCCTCGAGCGTCACGAACGGATCGGCCTGCTCGTTCTTCCACGCCAGCTTGAGCGCGCCGCCCACGCGGGCCTCGCACTCGCAGACCGTCATCGTCCATCCCGGGGGAGGGAGCATCCAGCGGCGCATCTTGGCCGGCACGAAGAACGCCTCCCACACGAGGCGACGCGGGGCGTTGAACGTGCGGGTGATGACGATGGTGGTGTCCGAGGGCGTGGAGATTTGAAGGGCTTTGGGGGGCGTTGGGGTGGTGGGGTTCATGGTGTGGTCCTTGTGGCTGACAACGGGAGAGGGCGAGGGCGACCGGGATCGATGGTGAAAGACGGTGATTCGCTCAGCGGCGGCGAGGGGGCGATTGCCCCGTGGCCTTCATCTCGTCTGACTTCATCTCAGCCAAGAGCGAGTCCAGTATTTCGAAGCGGGCCTCCCAGTTGCGGCGGAACTGCTCGGTCCAGAGCGTCGCGTCCTTGAGCGGGGCCGCGTGCAGGCGGCAGAGGTGCTGGCGCCCGACGACGCGGCGGCGGACGAGCCTGGCCTTCTCGAGCACACGCACGTGCTTCGTGGCGGCGGGGAAGGTCATTTTGAGGGGCGAGGCGAGCTCGCTGAGGTTGCGTTCGCCGATCGAAAGCTGGCGGACGATCTCGCGCCGGGCGGGGTGGGCCAGGGCGTGGAAGACGCTGTCGAGGCGGGGTGAGCGGTCGAGTACTACCATATGGTTTAGTATACCACATGGTATTACGATCGTCAACTCCGAAGCGCCACCTCCTCTTCCACGGGTTCCGCGACGCTCAGAGCCGCGTCGCTCCACCCGTGGCTACAGCCCGTCGCCCCGTTGGGGCGAAGAGGATTCCGGTGCGTATTACAATCGTCGGATGAACACGCCCGCGGATGGCTGGAGATTGTGGCGGGGCTGGCACCGGCGCCCCGCGGACCTCGTCCTGCTCGGCGTGACCGCGGTGGAACTGGCGATTCTCATTCGGCTCACGCCGAGCCTCTCCACCACCGCGGTGATTTACACCTGCTCCAACCTGCTGGTGCTCGGGCTCGCGCTGACGCGCCGTCCTGCCCAGGTGCAGGACCGATCGATCGGCGCGGGCGTTGCGGTCTTTGTCTCGTACACCTACTCCTACGCGCAGGTGATGCTCCTTCAGTGGCAGCCAGGGCACGAGGCGGGGCCCGCCGGGATATGGGCGGGGCTCGTCCTGGTCATCATCGGCGCGTCGCTGAGTCTGGCGGGCCTCGTCAGCCTGGGGCGCTTCTTCGGCGTGCGTCCCGCTCTGCGCGGACTGGCAACGAGAGGAACCTATCGCCTGGTGCGCCATCCCCTCTACCTGGCGTATGCGATCCAGGACATCGGCTACAACCTGAGCGAGTGGAGCGTCGGAACGCTGATCCTGGTGGCGGTGGGGTGGGCATCGATGATCTACCGCATTCGCGCCGAGGAGCGCGTGCTGTCGAACGACGCCGACTGGGCGAGGTATGCGGGGCGGGTGCGGCGTCGCCTTCTGCCCGGCATCTGGTAGCCGTCGTCGTCGCGATAGTGCCCCCCCAACTTCGCCCCGTCGCGATCGCCCCGATCTGCCGCTTCGTGGCTTGGAGAGGGCGCGCAAGAATCGTCAAGAGCCGCTCCCGCTGGGCGATTAGGATGGGGCGTCTCGTGCTGAAAGCACCCCGGCATTCATGGAGATGAGCGTCATGACACTCGTTCGACTGGCTTCACTCGTGGGCGTTGGGCTGCTGGTCCTGGTCGTAAACATCGCCATGAGCGTCCTGTACATGGTCGTGTACGGCCATCTGATCAATCCGGGGCATCCGAAGGAGTTCTACGACGAGCACATCAAGGTCGCCGCCCCGTATTGCAGCATCGTCGCCGGCGTACCGCTCATGTTCCTGGCGGGGCTTTGGGTCGCCGGATGGATGGGGACGGGGGGGACGGGGGGGGCGGGGGGTCCGCTCGGGGTCAAGGCGGCGCTGGTGGTCTGGCTGTCGTACGCGATCATCGACCTCGGCCTGATGCTGGCGGCGGGTTGGGGGGGGATGACGCCGAAGATCTGCGTGCTGGTTGGCGTTTCGGTGCTCACGAAGCTGGCGGCTGTCTACGCGGGCGCGCTGGTTGCGGGTCACAACGCCCCGGCTGGTCAGTAGCTGAAGGCCATCGACATGGACCCGGCCGCGCTGACACGATCGCTGACGTACATCCAGGCCAATCTCGATGGGGACCTGTCGTTGGAATCGCTCGCCGCGGTCGCGGGGTGCTCATCGGCATACTTCGCGCGTCGATTCGCGGGCATGATGGCGGAGACGCCGAAGCACTACACGTCGCGTCTTCGCCTGGAGCGGGCGGCTCTGCGGCTGGTGCTGCTCGAGGACCGCATTCTCGACATCGCGCTGGATTGCGGGTTCACCTGCCACGAGACGTTCAGCCGTGCCTTTCGGCGGCGCTTCGGGGTCGCGCCGTCGACGTTTCGAAATCGCGGACGACTGCCCACCCCCACCCCCCCCACTCCCGCAACCGAGCACGATCTGCCGCAGCGCGTCGATGCCGCGACGCCGGGAGGGGGGATGTCGCTCTCGAGCACGGTGGTGCGCACCTTGCAACCGATGTCGCTGGCGTTCATCCGCCACACCGGCCCGTACGAGGAGGTGCCGATCGGCTTGTGGGACCGGCTCGTGGACTGGGCGCGGCGGCACGACATTGCGGGGCCGTATGTGCTGCTCGGCATCGCCCACGATGCGCCGGGGATCACGGCGCCCGAGAATCTCCGGTTCGACGCGGCGATTCGCGTTCCCGAGGAGTTCCGCTCGGGACGGCGCGTGGGCCATCAGCGGTTCGGGGGCGGCCTGTTCGCGCTGACCACCAGCGTGGGGCCGTTCAGTTCGCTCCCGGCGGCGTACGGGGAAGTCTTCAGGCGCGTGAGGGGCGACCGATCGTTGGAGTGCGTGGGGGTGCCGTGCGTGGAGTTCTACCGCGTCAATCGCGTGGTTGCCGATCTGGCGATCGTGCACACGGAGATCGGCGTTCCGGTGCGGCGGCGGCGATGTTGAGTCGTGTTCTCTGAACTCCCGTGCCGAGAAACCTTATTGGTTGGTGCGGGTACAACCATCGGCTCCAGGGCATGCGTGTGCCGCGGCTATTGGGGTTGGACCAGGAGAGGGTGTGACGTTGCTATCCCGATTGCCGGCGTTCAACCCACGACTCCGCCGCGCCATTGTCGCGCTGGGCGTCATCGCCTGTCTCTCCGCGTGCGCTGCGCGAGACGCCACCCCTGCGCCGGAGCCAGCGGCCGTTTCGCTCGAAGGCTGGCAGGCCGAGACGTTTCCGCTCCCGCCCGGCTTTGCGCCGGAGCTGCCGACGGGCACGGAGTCGTTGCTGTTCTCCCCGGGGTGGCGAGATCCCAGGGCCGAGGGCTTCTGGTCGTATGCCTTCGTGATGTGGATCGATGAGCCCGTGCCGGACGGGGCACGCATCGAGGACCTGCTGGAGAGGTACTACAACGGGCTGATGGCTACGTTCGCGGCGGGCAAGGGCAAAGACATCAGCGGCACGCCCGCACGGGTCGATGTGGCGCCCACCCCCACCGGGCCGAACCGCTATGCGGCGCGAATGCACCTCATCGATGCGTTCGCGACCTTTGAGCCGATCGAACTCCGCGTGCTGGTTGACGCCGCCGCCGAGACCGATGCACGCTCGAGCGTGCGCATCCGGGTCAGCCCGCGGCCTCGGGAGCACGCGATCTGGCGCTCGTTAGACGCGGCCGTTGAGAGCATTCTGAGTCACGACGCCGCGGCGCACGCGAAACCGGGCAATGTGGCGCCGGCATCGAACGCGGGCAGCTCGCCCTGATCGGACCCGGGACGCGCCTACTTCGCCATCGCCCGCTTGAGCTGCTCGCTGTCGATCTTGACCATCGTCATCATCGACTGCATGGCCCTGGCGGACGTGGCCGGGTCGGGGTCGGAGACCAGGTCGATCAGCATCTTGGGGTCGATCTGCCACGACACGCCGAAGTGGTCGGTGATCCAGCCGCAGGCGACGGGCGTGCCGCCGGCGGCGACGAACGTGTTCCAGTATTCGTCGACCTGCTGCTGCGTGTCGCACACCACGGCGATGGAGAAGCCCGGGGTGAACGTGAACTTGGAGCCGCCCCCCCCACCGTTGAGGGCTGTGAACTCGCGGCCGTCGAGCGTGAAGTCGACGGTCATCACGGTGCCGGCCTTGATCGGGAACTGCGGGCCGAGGTCGGGGTAGCGCGTGACGCGGGTGATCTTCGAGTTGGGGAAGATCGAGGTGTAGAAGCGGGCCGCGTCCTCGGCCTGGGTGTTGAACGTCAGGAAGGTGGTGATCTGCGGCATGGGCGAATCGTACGAGCCGAACGGCCCGTTCACCCGTTCGCGTCGGTCTGGGCGCCGGTCGCGGTCTCGGGCGGCCCTGCATCGGACTTGTCGGGCTTGGCGCCGCCGCGCTGACGGATGGCCTCGCGGAGCAGGAACTCGATCTGCGCGTTGGTGGAGCGCAGGTCGCGCTCGGCGAGGCGGGTGATCTCTTCCCAGAGCGCGGGAGGGATCCGCAGCAAAATGGACTTGCGTTCCTCGGCCATGCGTTCCCATCCCCGCGGCTCGCGAGGGCTCGAGCGACGTCCTGTCGCGGAGCCCTGTCGCGGTATCCAGATTCAACCCGTGTACAGCGTGCCCGCGTTCACCACCGGCTGCACGCCGTGGTCGCCGCACAGGACCACGAGCAGGTTGCTGACCATCGCGGCGCGGCGCTCTTCGTCGAGCTTGACCTTGCCGCCCTTGTCGAGGTGGTCCAGGGCCGCCTCGACCATGGTGACCGCGCCTTCGACGATGCGGAATCGAGCGGCGATCACGGCGTCGGCCTGCTGGCGCCGCAGCATCGCGCCGGCGATCTCGGGGGCGTAGGCCAGGTGGCTCAGGCGCGTCTCGTCGATCGTCACGCCCGCCTTGGCGACGCGCTCCGTCAGCTCGGCCTCGAGCGCACGGCTGACTTCATCGGTCGAGCCGCGGAGCGAGGTTTCGTGGTCGGCGCCGCTGCCGTCGTACGGATAGACCGACGCCAGGTGGCGCAGGGCCGATTCGCACTGGGTGTCGACGAAGGTGGAGAAGCTCTCGACGTCGAACGATGCGCGGGCCGTGTCGGAGACTCGCCAGACGACCACGGCGCCGATCTCGATGGGGTTGCCCCCGATGTCGTTGACCTTGATGGTGGGCGTGACCATGTTGCGGATGCGGAGCGACATGGGGATCTTCCTGGCGAGCGGGTTGATCCACCACAAGCCCGGGGTCTTGATGGTGCCGCAATAGGTGCCGAAGAAAACGGTGACGCGCGCGGTGTTGGGCGCGATGACGCGCAGGCCCGACAACATGAAGGCGGTGGCGAGCAGGCCGAGGAGGCTGAAGAGCATGAGGATGACCCACGCCGGGCTTGAGCGGCTCGCGCGGTGATCCAGGTGGTTGACGGCGACGACCAGGAGGATGAACAGAACCAGGAGCGAGATCAGCCCCACAACCAGCACTCCCCAGCCGCGGATCGACCTGGCCTGAAACTCGGTGGTCATTGGACGCTCCTTGGTGAAAGCCCTCGTTGGACGACCTGTATACCACAATGATATCACATAGATATCGATGCGTCAAGGGGCACGAGTAAGAGGCATTGAAAGGCGTTTCGGCGGGGCCAATCCGCACGTGCAGCCTTGACGCCGTCGGCAGCAACTGTCAGTGTTCACTAATATGACGGCCTCAGCACTCCTCAGCAACGCCTTTGGCCGTGTGTTCGCCCGCTATGACTGGCGGGCCGGGGTGATCATGACCATCGTTGTGATCGCGGCGACGGCGATGGCCTGCGTGCCGCGGTTCGCGCAGCCGCTGGCGTTCCACCAGTTCGCCGACACGCGTGGCTGGCTCGGCGTGCCGAACTTCCTCGACGTCATTACCAACGCACCGTTCGCGGTGGCGGCCGTGCTGGGTCTGATGAGCCTGCGGCGGCGAGTGCGGTACGAACGAGCGAGTGTCGTCGGGGCGACGATGCCGCTCCTGCCGATCGACCGCGTGTGCCTCGGGGCGGTGTTTGTCGGCATCGGGCTGACGTCGCTCGGCTCCGGCTATTACCACCTTGAGCCCGGCAACGAGCGGCTCTTCTGGGATCGCCTGCCGATGCTCCTGACGTTTGTGAGCCTGCTGGCGACGCTCGTGGCGGAGCGGGTGAGCCCCAAGACGGCCGCGTGGATTCTGGGGCCGTTGCTGGTGATGGGTGCGGCCAGCCTTGTCTATTGGCGGCAGACCGAACTCCTGGGCCGCGGCGACCTGCGGGCGTACTTCCTGATCGAGGGCGCGACGCTCGCGAGCGTTCTCTTGATTGTCGTGTTGTACCCGTCGCGGTACCTGCCCACCCGGTGGCTGATGGCGGGGCTCGGGTGCTACGCGGGGGCGGTGGTGTTTGAGCAGCTTGATCGGGCCGTGTGGTCGATGTGGGAGGTCGTGGGGGTTACCCCCCCACTCGTGAGTGGGCACACGATCAAGCACGTGTGCGCGGGGGCGGGGGCGGTGGTGTTGGCGCGGGCGATTG
>CAZMCC010000005.1:15191-71495 GCA_964564695.1 uncultured Phycisphaeraceae bacterium
CCCGGGGGGGGGGGGGGGGGGGCTGGGGGTCGACGGGGGGGGGGTGGTGTTGAGCGCGTTGGTGGGGGCGTGGGGGTGGATGGGGGGGGTGGTGGGGTTCCCCCCCGCGTGGGGGGGTGGGCACAGGATAGCGGGGTTGGGGGGGGGGGGGGGGGGGGTGGTGTGGGCGGGGGGGTTGGGGGGGCGGGCGGGAAGGCCGGGTCGCGTTGGTGGGTAGCGACGGGAAAACGAGAACGAAGCGCGGGGTGGCGGCGACCCGGACCTTCGAAGACTCAGGTCCGGCGTCCGGGGCGCGTCATTTGCGGTCTTCGAGTTCCTGCCAGCGGGCGTACAGCGCCCCGAGACGGGTCTGCGTTTCCGCCATTTTCCGGCTGATCTCCGCGAGCTTGCGGTGCTCCGCCCGGTTCGCCGGTGAACCGAGGTCGCTCTCGAATCGCCTGAGGTCCGCCTCGGCCTTCTCGATCGCCGGCTCGATGCTCGCCAGCTCCTGCTGCTCCTTGTAGCTCAGCTTCTTTTTCGGGGCGGCCGCGGCGGGCGCGGCCGGGGCCTGTCCCGCCGCCGTCCGTGCCGGCGCAGCGGGCTCCGCCTGAAGGTGGCCCAGCCGCTGCCACTGCGCAAAGTCGGCGAAGTAGCGGGCTCCGCCGCGCCCGTCGAGGGCGAGGATGCGCGTCGCGAGGCGGTCGAGCATCGCCCGATCGTGCGTCACCAGCACCACGGCCCCCGGGAACTCTTCCAGGCTCTCTTCGAGGACTTCGAGCGTCTCGAGGTCGAGGTCGTTGGTCGGTTCGTCGAGGATCAGGACGTCGGCCGGCTCAAGCATGAGTCGGGCGATGTGCACGCGGGCCTGCTCGCCGCCGGAGAGCGAGCGGATCGGGGTGCGGAGCTGGTCCTTGGTGAACAGGAACATGCCGGCCCAGGTGATGATGTGGAGGACGCGGTCGCGGTAGATCACGCTGTCGGTGGGCGAAAGCGTGTCGCCGAGGGTCTGCGTGGGGTCGAGCTCGCGCCGGTGCTGGCTGAAGAGGACGATGCGGAGGCGGTCGGCGCGACGGATCGCGCCGAGCTTGGGGGTGCCGTGGGGGAGCTGGTCGGCGATGGCCGCCTCGTCGCGCTCCATCTCCGGGGTCGGGGGGTCGCTGTCGAGCTCGCCCATGAGCAGCTTGATGAGCGTGCTCTTGCCGGCGCCGTTGGGGCCCATGAGGCCGAGCTTCGCGCCGGGGGAGAGGAGGATGTCGAGGTTCTCGAAGAGCTTTTTGCCGCCGCCCCCCCCCATCGTCTTGCTCAGGCCGCGGCCGACGAGGAGCTTCTGGGTCTGGCGCTCGGTGGCGGAGAAGTCGATCTGTGCGGCGCGGGCGGGAGCGTTGCGCGTGCGGAGCTCGGCGAGCTCGTCCATCCGCTCGAAGGAGGCGTCGATACGGCTCTTGCTCTTGGTACGCCGGGCCTGGGCCCCGCGTCCGAGCCAGCGGAGGTCCTCGCGCACTTGGGCGCTCAGGGCCTGCTCCTGCTTCGCCTGGCCCTCGAGGAACTCCTGCTTGCGCCGGAGGAACTGGGCGTAGCCGCCTTCGACGGTGAATGTGCCGTCGGGGTAGGAGGGCGCGAGCTCGACGATGCGGGTGGCGGTCCCTTCGAGGAAGGTGCGGTCGTGGGTGATCACGATCGACGCAAAGTCACCCTGCTTGAGCGTGTCCTCGAGCCAGTCGATGCCCTCGATGTCGAGGTGGTTCGTGGGCTCGTCGAGCAGCAGCAGGCCGGGCTCCTGGGCGAGGGCTCGTGCGATGGACAGGCGTTTCCGCTGGCCGCCGGAGAGCTGGTCGCAGGGGACGTCGAGCAGGTCGACCAGCTCCACGCGCCCGAGCGTCATCTCGGCGGCAAGCTCGACCTCGTGCTGATCGTGCAGGTGCGGGAGGCGGCCCGCCCGCATCGCGATATGGAGCTCGCTCTCGACCGCGGAGCGCACGGTGGCGCCGGGTGCGAACGCGTCGGCCTGGGCCACGTAGGCGGCCCGCATCCCGCGCTGCAGCGAGACCGTGCCCGCGTCGGAGTCCTCGAGCCCGGCGAAGATCTTGAGAAGGGTGCTCTTGCCCGCACCGTTGGGGCCGATGAGGGCCAGGCGCTCGCCGTCCTCGACGCTCAAGGAGACACCCACGAACAAGGTTCGGGCGGCGAAGTGCTTGGCGATACCGCGGGCGGTGAGGAGAGCGGCCATGGGGGTCGAAGGTTAGACGACGCCCTTGAGGGGAGGCGGGCGCTAGCGCGGGGATCGCTTCACATACCGCATCCCGCTCGCCCGCTGGGAATTCATGGTGAACCCGTCGACCTTGCCGTCGGGCCCTCGCGTGAAGACCGCCTCGAAGCCCCACACGGCGAACCCGCTCGGGGCGTACCGATTGAGCGGGAACGGCACGGGCTCGGCGACGCTCTCGAACAGGAGTTGGCCGCCGGACACGGACGCCTTCATCCACACGCCGAGCTCTTCGCTGTCGTAGGTCCCTTCGAAGTCGGCGAGGCCGGCGGCGGGATCGGGCATCGGTTCGAGACGCACGAGCCGGACGGGCGGGGCCTCGGCCATCGTCTGCGTGATCGAGGCGAACGTGCCTTGGGCGTCGGCGGCGAAGGCCAGGCGGGCGCGCTGCGGACGATCGGTCGACTCGAACTCGAGGGCGCCGACGGGGCGGGCGGCGAACTTCAGGCCGGATGTGCTCACGATCGCGAGCGTGTCGCCGGTGCGGGTGACGGTCCACGTCGAGCCGCCGGGGGCGTCGGACTTGTAGCGGCCGAGAAACTTTTCCCAATCCCTGTCGGGGATCGCGACTGTCGGATCGGCGGAGGGCGCCGCCGCTCGGGGTGTTTCCGAGGTGTCGACGGCGCCGGCGGACGGCCCGCCGGCCAGATACAGATCCGCAACCTGCATGGCCAGGGCCGACGTGCTGGCCGTCCCGTTCGCGAGGCAGATCACCGACAGCTTCCTGTCAGGGAACCGGATCATCTCGGCGCGGAACCCGCGCCACCCGCCGCTGTGGGAGACGGTCTTCTCGCCGCGGTGCGTGCCGATGAACAGGCCGGAGGCGTACCCGGTCGACTGGCCGTTGTTCAGAAGGCCGACCTGCTGCATCTGGTCGAGAAACTCGGGCTTTGCTGCACCCAGCGTGTTGTGGTAGAAGTTGGCGTCCCACTTCGCCAGGTCTTCGACGGTCGTGTAGACGCCGCCGTCGCCGACGTTGTCCATGAGCGAGATGGCGAGCACGAACGGGGAGGAGTTGGGGGGGGTGGTGGAGGCGTCGCCGCCTTCGCGCGGGTAATAGCTCTCGGCGCGGTGCGGGACGATCATCGTGTGGTCGTCCCAGAAGATCGTCGAGGTCATCCCGAGGGGCTCGAAGATGCGGGCCTTGGCGAACCGGGACATCGGCATGCCGGAGACCCGGTGGACGATCTCTCCGAGGAGGAAGAAGCCGGTGTTGCTGTAGCTGAACTGCTCTCCGGGCGGGAAGTTGAGGCCCTTCTGGCGGCAGATGATCTCGAGCAGGGCGGCCTCGGAGTAATCGGGCTCGATCGAGAGGCCGGCCAGGCCCATGAGCGTGGTGTAGTCGCGCACACCACTGGTGTGGTGCAGCAGGTGGGCGATCGTGATCGGCTTCCCGTACTCCGGGAGCTGGGGGAAGTACTTGCGGATGTCGTCGCTGAGCGCGAGCTTGCCCTCCTCGGCAAGCAGCAGGATGCACGCGGCCGTGAACTGCTTGGACGTCGAGCCGATGTCGAACACGGTGTTCGGGGCGATCGGGACCGCGTGGTCGAGGTTGGCCATGCCGTAGCCGCGGGAGTAGATGATCCTCTCGTCGCGGACGACGGCGAGGGCGACGCCGGGGGTCTGGGAGGTCCACTCGGTGAAGATGGCGTCGATGCGGACGGGGGTGGGATCGGTCGGTGGAGCGGGGCAGGCGAGGGCGAGCCCCTGAATGCCAAAGGCAGAGACGGCCAGAACCAACGCGCGAATCACGCCGCCGCGCCCGCCTGGACTTCGGTTGCTCATTGCCTGCTCCATTGGCGAGGGAATCCTCGCGGGTACCGCACCCCCCACCCCACTACCGACAATACCCGGTTCTGCTGAGCTTGTCGTACCGGGTGGCGCCGCGGCGGTTCCCGGTGGACCGGCCCTCGGCGCATTTCGACGGCATCCATCGAGCGCCGGGGCGCCGAGAAACAACGGCAGGTGGTGCGGCCACGGGACGCTCGTACCCAAGAGGGGCCGACACGCTCGCGCCACCGGCGCCGGAAGAGAATGGTGACACGAATGTGCATGCGATTGAACGCAATCCTGGCGAGCGTGGTGGTGATCACCTCGGCGTGCAGCGGGCAGAGCACCCCTCCGAAGGCCGTGCCGAGTGCCGGCGGCCCGCCGGGCGCCCAGCCGGCAACGGTTGTCACCGGCGACACGGTCACCGAAATGAGCAAGGCCCTGTGGATCGTCTTCCAGGACACGAAGAACAACCGCTGGTTCGGCAGCGACGGCCAGGGCGTCTACCGCTCCGACGGCAAGACCATCACCCAGTTCACCACGAAGCACGGGCTGCCCAACGACCAGATCCGGGAGATCCAGCAAGACAAGTCGGGGAACATCTACATCGGGACGTGCGGCGGCATCAGCAGGTTTGACGGGAAGACCTTCACCACGCTGACGCCGATCGAGTCGACCGACTGGAAGATGACGCCGGACGACCTGTGGTTCAAGGGAGCTTCGACCGAGACCGGCCCCTACCGCTACGACGGCACGTCGCTGTACCACCTGAAGTTCCCGAAGCACTACCTCGAAGACGAATTCTTTTCGAAGAACGAGCGCCGCCCGTGGAGCCCGTATGGCGTCTACACGATCTACAAGGACAAAAGAGGCCACCTGTGGTTCGGCACGGCGTCTCTGGGCTTGTGCCGTTACGACGGAAAGACGGTGAGCTGGCTGTACGAAGTCCCCCTGACGAACGCGCCGACCGGGGGATCCATTGGCATTCGCTCGATTGTCGAGGACAAGAACGGAAAGTACTGGTTCAGCAACACCCAGTATCGCTACAGCATCGCTCCGGGCGAAGCGGCGACGAGCGGCCCGGGGCGACTTGGGTACACGCGCGAGCCTGGGATCGAGGGGCACAAGGCCGCGGACGGCGATCTGTGGTACTTCTCGTCCGTCGTCGAAGACAAAGGCAACCTGTGGATGGCGTCCTATGGCGACGGCGTTCTGAAGTACGACGGGAAGGGCGTGATTCGGTACGCCGTCACGGATGGCGGCAAGGCGACCACGGTGTTCTCCATCTCCAAGGACAACCAGGGCGTGCTGTGGCTGGGCACGCACGCAGCGGGGGCGTACCGATTCAACGGCAAGGAGTTTGAGCAATTCAGGCCGTGACAGTGCAGTCAGAATGGCGCACAGTGCTGGCTGCCTGATCGCGTTCGCCTACTGAGCGGAGCACGCGAAGAGGTACTTGAGCAGCGGCGCAACATTGAGCGACTGGATCATCTGGCCGGAGAGGACCCGCTCCGTCACCTGGGCGCGGGTAAGCAGGTGCACCTCGAGGTCCTCGGTGCTCTCGGGGCGCGCCGGGCCGAGCGATGTGACGTTTCGGGCCAGGAACGAGTGGGCGAAGTTGTTGGTCGTGCTCGCGTTCGCGGTCAGCGTCATCAGCGGGGACCAGTCGCCCCCGCCATAGCCCGTTTCTTCGAGCAGCTCACGCCGCGCGGCGGCCAGGGGTTCTCGTCGTGGGGGTCGACGACGCCCGCGGGGAGCTCGAAGTTGATGGTGCGCGAGCCGTGGCGGTACTGGCGGATGAGGACGAAGCGGTCGTCGGGCGTGACGGCGACAACATTGACCCAGGTCGGGTATTCAAGAACGTAGTAGTTGTCGATGGTCGCGCCGGTGGGCACACGCACGCAATCGCTGCGAACCGTCAGCCACGGCTGGCGGTAGAGATACTCGGAGCCCAGGACCTGCCAGGGTTGCAGCGATGGGTGAGGGGGGTTGGGGGGCATGGCGGATGATATTGTTCGGGCAGAAAGCCATGACCGATCACGACCGACATTCCACCGGAGCAGCGGGCGCGGGGGCGAATCCACGATCGTCCGTCGCCCGGTTGGTGTGGCGGACGCTGTTCGCCGTGGTCGGGGTGGCGATGCTCATCCCCGGCGGCCTGTTCCTGTGGTCGGGGCTCCAGTGAGCTCGGCCGGCCAGTATCGCGCGACGCTCAAGCAGATCGCATCGTTCCCGTGCCGGCAGTACATCCGCATGGAGCCGACGCCGCGGGGCGGCGAGAAGGCCGCAGCCCAACTGCACGGCCTGGAGCTGACGGTCCGCGTGCTGGACGCCGCGGGCGTTGAGTGCATGGCCGGCACGTTTCCGCCGCCGCCGGTGGGGCGTTACGCCGGCGACGGCGTCACCATTGCGGACGGCGCGCCGATGCCGATCGGCGAGTATTCGGTGGTGTTTGATGTCGTGACGCCGGTCCCGGCCCTGGCGGGACGGCCGGTGCGGGTGGTTTCCGGGTACGTCCTGTGCGGGATCGAGTGGATGTCCGCGAGCGTGAGCATCGCGATCGGAGTGGCGGGCGTCGCGATCGGCGCGGGCGTCTGCGGCGTGCTGTGGGTGACGCGACGGCGGTCGCCGGTAGGGGCCCCGGTCGCCTAGCGCTTCTTCGTCGCCTTCTTCGTCTTCTTTGCGACCTTGGCTCGCCGCTTCCTGGTGCGGATCCCCCCCATCGGCGTCAGCTTGCCGGGCATCTCGATGTCGAGCATTCGCTTGGTCTCGAGCTGCTTTGCGACGAACAGACGGAGCCATGCGCCGAAGGTCGGCGCGATCACGCGCTCGCGTTTCGCGCCCTTGGCCGTCCGGTCGTAGATCACGACCGGGCAATCGCCGCTGCGGACGCGGCGGAGGTCGAGGCACTGGCAACCCCCGCTGTCGTCCCAGAGCACGACGAAGTGGGCGGGAAGGGCGTACCCCTCGCGCTGGTACATCGTCTGGAAGACGGTTGAATTCACCTCACGATCCCGGCGCTGCGTGAACGGCCCGAGCCCGAAGACACAGGCGTCGTACACGTCCAGCACGCCGCAGACCCGCAGGAATTCAACGTAGACGCGGGGAAGGTCACTCCCAGGAGCGACTGGGCCGTGGTGATGTCCTTCGCGGTCGCGGGCTTCCGCGCCCGGACGATGCGGAACTGCTGAAGCTCTTCGATGAGTTTGGCGATGGTGGGCATGGTGGGCGAGACGCGGGGGCGGGGGGGCGCGGCTCACACACTACTTGAATGCCCGCGGCCTGTCCAGAGCTCGACGCCGGGCGGCCCCCCGCCGCTGTCGGACAAGCCCACTTTCCCCCTTGACAACCAATAAGCAGTTACTTATACTTTAGCCATGCCAGGATCCGCCGTCCTCGAAAACAAGGTCTTTCAGGCCCTCGCCGACCCCAGCCGTCGGGCGATCTTCGAGTCGCTCGCGAGCTGGAAGGGCGGCGGCGGCGAGGGAGGCGGCCGGATCGGCGAAGCCGCGGTCAAGGACCTCACGGCCCGCTTCCGCATCTCGCAGCCGGCCGTCTCGCAGCACCTCGCGGCCCTCAAAGACGCCGGCCTCGTGAACGCCCGGCGCGAGGGTCGCTGCGCGTACTACCGCGTCGACCCGCGGGGCATGAAGCCGCTCATCGACTGGATCGCCCACTACCGCGCTTTCTGGACCGACCACCTCGGCCGTCTTGAACAATTGCTGGAGGGCATGGACGAATGACCCCCACCCCCGCTCACCCATCGGGCCTGATCGAAACGACCGCCCCATCGCAGACCGACTCCATTTCCTTCGAGCTCGACCTGGCGCACCCGCCGGCGAAGGTGTGGCGTGCCCTCACCGACCCCACTCTCCTTGCCCAGTGGCTCCTGCCCGCCGTGAATCACCGGCTCGCGCCGGGCGCGGAGTTCACCTTCAAGGCCCCGCCCCAACCCGGATGGGACGGCGTCGTGAACTGCCGCTTCCGCGAAATCGAGCCGCAGAAGAAGCTGAGCTGGTCGTGGGTGGTGGGGGACATCGACACCGTGGTGACGTTCACACTCACCTCCACGCCGCCGGGCGCGGCGGCGTCGGGCACGCGGTTGAGCCTCGTGCAGTCGGGCTTCAAGCCGAACCAGAAGCAGAACTTCGGCGGCGCCCGCTACGGCTGGAAGATGATGGGCGGAAAGCTGGTCGACCTGCTCGCGAGGGTTCCATAACAGGAGGATCCCATGAACTGGAACAAGTGGATTCGACAGAGTCACCGCTGGGTTTCGATCGCCTTCATGGCGTGCGTCGTGGCCAATATCGTGGTCATGGCGCAGGGCAAGACGCCGCCGGACTGGGTGACGTACTCGCCGTTGCTGCCGCTGCTGGTGCTGATGCTCACGGGGCTGTATCTGTTCGCGCTGCCCTATATCTCCAGGTGGCGAAGCAGTAGGCACATGACCGCGTGAGCGCGTCCGGCGGAGTGATCCCCATGGCCACAGGTGCATCCAGACAATCAGCGCCCGGGCTCGCCGTTCAGCGAGCCATCGCCCGCGCGGAGCGTCTCCTCCCCGGCACTCCGGCGCCCGACGGCAGGCCCGACCCGCGATGGAGGGCGATCATCCAGGTCGGCGAGTTCATTGAGACGCAACCCGAGCCGGTGTGGGAATTCGCCCTTCGCTGGGGCAAGCACGCGCAGACCGACCTCCGAATGGCCATCGCCACCTGCATCCTGGAACACCTGCTGCAGCACCATTTCGTACTGCTCTTCCCGCGCGTCCGTCGCACGGCCCTGGAGAGCCCGCGCTTTGCCGACACCTTCCGCTCGTGCTGGCAGTTCGGCCAGGCCGAGATCCCCAAGTATGCCGCGAAGTTCAAGCGTCTGCGGGAACAAGTGGACCGGCTGCACGCGCCGAAGTCTCCCGGACTCAAGGCCATGGACAAGATGCTCGTTCGCGCGAATCTGCACGCATTCTCGAGATCGGCGAGGCAGCCTCCGCGCTGAGAAGGATCGGTTCGTCGCAGTTGTCGCGAACCTCTGGCGTGGATCACTCACAATGATTCGAATTCGAGTCCCATCGACGTTCATGTCGCGTGACGGCCAGCGTGAGTTCTTCAGCAACATCGCGCGGCAGCATATGGTCGGTGTGGGGCACTACGACGGACCCTTCGAGATCTCGCTGCCGGACTTCACCAACTCGCTCACACGCATGGTGTACGAGGGAATTGCGCATAGTTGTTCAGAAGTCCCCCGTGTGCCCTTTCGTGACATCAGGATCGGGGTTACAAAGCGCACCGTTACGGCACGGCTACCGTACGCACACCATGCTTGAGCCCACCTACATCACCTGGTGCAACGAAGAGGCCCACTCGACGATCGGCCCGTCCGGCGAGCCCATCACGATCGGCCCCGGACCCGTCCACGCCCTCGCCTGGGTGAACGAGGTCAACGAGCACCGCGACATGCGGCAGGCCGACGGAACCATGCTGCTGTTCTCCATCATGCTCCTCGACCAGGACGGCGCCCCGTGGCGGCATGTCGCCGCGCCTCATCGACCACCTGTGGTTCAAGGACGGACTCATCAATGCGCAGGCGCCCGGCTTTGACGCCGACGCCGAGGCCTCTGCGCTGCTCGACAGTCGTGACGACTACTCCGTCACCTTCAAGGAATCCGGCGAGACGATCTGTGGCAGATTGAAATACACGGCCGCCTACCTCGGCGTCATGCTCCGTGAGCACGAAGCCCTGATCCGAATTCGCTGGTTCGTGGCCGGCCGAACGGAAACAAGCATGGAGGAGGGCGGCGGCGAAATCGGCTTCCACACGGTCCCGTACTCGGACCTGCTTCTGAAGCCATGTCCCTCCCTGAGCTGGATCCTTGACCTTAACGCACCCCGCCGAAAACCGTTCGTCGAGTTGATCCGCGTCGAAAACGCTCACGCCGAGATGGGGCGACTGGCGCGCAGCGCCATCGCGATCGGACCGAAACCAACCTGAACGCACCGCAGCCATCCGCAAAATAAACGCGGCCCGACGATTCTCGTCGGGCCGCGTGATCTATGCACTGGTCAACCGCTCAACTCACTTCCCCATCAACTCATCCGCCACCTTCCCCGCCGAATAGATCGACCGCATCGCCTCCACCAGCGCCCGGCTGTCCACGCACACCGCACGCCCGCGACCGTCGTCGTACGCGAAGTTGCCGCCCAGCGACTGGATGTTGCCGTCGAAGATCAGCCCGATCACCTCGCCCTTGGTGTTCACCACCGGCGAGCCCGAGTTGCCGCCGATGATGTCGGCCGTGCACACGAAGTTGTACGGCGTATCGAGCTTGAGCCCGCCCCCCGCCTTCGCCTTGTGCCACGACTCGGGCAGCACGAACTGCTTGTCGCCCTTGCGCTCCTTGGCCTTGTCGAACGCGCCGCCCATCGTCGTGTACGCGGGGATCGGCTTGCCGTCCTCCTCGTAGCCCTTGATCGGGCCGAAGCTCATCCGCAGCGTGAACGTCGCGTCGGGGTACGTGTTCTCCCCCTCGACCGCGAACTTCGCTTCGGCGATCTTCGCATAACACTCGCGCTCCACGGCCTCGACCTCGTCCTCGCCCTTCTTGCGCCACTTGCGGGCCTGCTCATCCATGGCCGCGGCCGCCCGGATCATCGGGTCCTTCGACGCGTCGACCGCCGCCTGCCCGCCCTCGACGAGCTTCTTCCGCGCCTCGACGTCCTTGAGCGTGCACCCCATCACAAGCTCTTCCGCCCGCTCACGCGGGCCCTTGCCGGCCAGCGCCGCGAGCACGGCCGGGTCTTCCCCGCCCAGCGTCTCGGCCATCCCGAGCAGGCTCGACTCGACCCGCGCGATCTCGAGCGTCGGGTACACCGGCGCCGGCGAGTACAGCGCCAGGTAGATGTTCTCGAGGTTCGAGTCGCGGTACTCGCGCAGCCGCTCCGCGCTGGGCTTGGGCAACTCGGCCACGAGCCGCACGATCGTCTGCGCATCGCCGAAGAGCTGCCCGTCGAGGCCGCCCATCGCGCCCGCCCGCTCGACCCAGCCGGCCCGGGCCGCCTCGCACGCCGCGAGCTTGTCCCACGCGTCGCCCCACTGCTTCTCCCACGCCGGGTTCTTCGCGACCGCCGAGCGCAGGGCCGCCTCGGCCTCGCGCTTGCGGTTCATGACCCGCGGGTCCAGCAGGGCCGCGTACTGCCCCGTCACCGCCTTGCGACCGTTCGCGACCCCGAAGAGGTCATCCTCGACGATCCGCGCGTTCTCGAGCGACCGACCCGCGAACGTCTGCGCCTTGATCTCCGCCCGCCACAACCCGTCGAGCCGCCGCGGCATCGCGTTGTCGCGCAGATACGCCAGGTGCGCCATCGTGTTGAGCCGCTGCGTCCGCCCCGGGTTCCCCAGGACGATCGCGAGGTCCCCTTCCTTGCTCCCGCCGGAGAATGGGAAGAAGTGCTTGGGGGCGTATGGCTTGTCGTTCTCGTACACCCGGAAGAACGTCGTGTCGAGGCAGTACCGCGGATACTCGAAGTTGTCCGCGTCGCCGCCGAAGAACGCGGCTTCCTTCTCGGGCGCGAACACCACGCGCACGTCCGTGAACCGCTTGTAGCAGTACAGGTGATACTTCCCGCCCTGGTACAGGACCACCGTCTGGCACATGAGGCCGGACTTGTCGCCGTACTCCTTCTCGATCTCGGACATCGCCTTGCGCCGGGCCGTGTTGGCCTCGGCCGGGCTCTTCGCGTCCATGCCCGCGGCCTTCACGCGATCAGTGACGTCGACGATCTCCTGGAGCATGTTCAGCTCCAGGTCCGGGCACTTGAGCTCCTGCTCGCGCGTCGCCGCGAGATACCCCTTGTCCATCAGGTTCCGCTCGGGCGTCGACAGCTTCGCGAGCATGTCCGCCGCGACGTGGTGATTCGTCATCACCAGGCCGTCCTTGGACACGAACGACCCCGACCCGCCCGTGCTGAACCGCACGCAGCTCTGCATCGCCTTCTCGATCCACGCCGCGTCCGGCTTGAACCCGTGCTTCGCCAGCTGCTCCATCGGCGGCTTGTTCACCAGCCACATGCCCTCATCCGCCCGGGCGACCGACGCCCCGACCGAGATCGACAGGCCGGCAACAGCCAACACCAGCGACGCGACGTTCCAGCACTTCATCTTCAGGCTCCTGACCCGCAGACAACGGGTTCGGTGATTGAGTTCGATTCGCCTACCCTTTCGCCGCAATATCCAGCCCCGCCCCAGGTCGTGCCGTGACAACCACGCCCCGGTTCAGCTCCGCCTTACCCCCGCCACTACCCCCACCGCCACCCGCCGGCCCGTCGCCAAGCGCCTCGCGATAAATTCCCTCCACCTCCCGCACATGGTCGGGATAGCTCCACAGCATCGACGCCTCGTGCACCTCGCGCGGGCTCGGGATCGCCACGTCCCCCGTCACCAGCTTCGTGATGCACGCCGCCAGCTCGTCGGGCCGCCCCGCCGTGAACAGCATCCCGTTCATCCCCTCGTTGATCCAGTCCGGCGGCCCGCCCAGGCGCGACGCGATCATGAACTTGCCCGCGTGCAGGTGTTCGAGCATCACTAAGGGGGAATTCTCCAGCCAGATGTGCGGCAGCAGCCCCACGTCATACTCCCCCGCCGCCCCGATGAGCTGGAACAGGTCGTACCCGCCGTACACCGTCACCTCCGGGAACCGCGCCAGCCGCTTGCGCAGCGGCAGCTCGAACCCGTGTGCCCGGATCGTGACATGGCACATCCGGCGCACGTCCCTTGACAGCAGCGGGATCGCGCTCGCCAGCACCTCCACGCCCTTGTTCGACCGCGTCGTCCCGAAGAACGCGAACCGCAGCGGCCGAGTCGCCGTCATCGGGTCCCACGGGCGTGCGTCATAGAACGGCGACCGCCGCGCCCGCCGGTTGATCTGGTCAAAGTGCGGCTGCCCCAGGCGCACCCAGCGCGTCCGCGCCTCCTCCACCCCCATCGACACATGCAGCCTCCGCAGGAAGTCGCTCGGCGGGATCACGAAGTCCGCGTGATTCAGCGCCGCCACGCCCGCCTGGCGCCGCTGCCCGTACTCGTTCAGCACCACAAGATGCTTGTCGCGGTTCGCGATGATCGCGTCGTTCGCGTCCGGCGCCGCCGCGTCAAACGGCTTGGGCTTGTCCTTGTCCTTGAACGTCACATGGTGCACGATCTCGCCGCTCGCGGCCGGTCCTTCAGCGTGCGCCGGATGCTGCGGCAGCGGCGCCGTGTACGCAAACCCGTGCGCCAGCTCCGGATCCACGAGCCAGTCCGGATTTAGCTTCGGCGGCGCCTCGGGCTTGGGCAGCTTCCCCTTGAGCACGCTCTTGGCCGCCGGCTTCACGCCGTAGATCGCCTTGCGCACGATGTCCGCCGTGTACAGCCCGAAGATCCGCTCGAGCGTCTGGCCGACGCGCCGCTT
Organism: uncultured Phycisphaeraceae bacterium; assembly: GCA_964564695.1. Taxonomy (GTDB): domain Bacteria; phylum Planctomycetota; class Phycisphaerae; order Phycisphaerales; family UBA1924; genus CAZMCC01. The sequence continues at coordinate 28,640 of CAZMCC010000005.1, forward strand.
GCGCTTCATCTTCCCCGGCGCGACCGAGGGCAGGCATCCGACGCAGCGCTTGCCGCCGTCGTAGTCCATGCACACCCGCGTCTCCTGGTGGAGCAGGTCCACCTGCGGGCACACGTACCAGTAGTTGTGCGGCGTCACCACCACCCCGCGTCCGCTCTTCTTGATCGCCGCGATCAGGTCGAGCCCGTAGCCCTCGAGCGAGTGGATGTGCACCACCTGGGCCCCGATGCGATCGAGCCACCCGAGCACGATCCGCGCCTGCTCGGGCGCCGCCCCGCCACCCATCTCCACCTGCATGTTCTGGAAGTTGCTCGACGCCGGCGACAGGTTCGGCGAGTTCACCAGGTCAAAGCACTCGACCCCGCCCCACGCTTCGCGATACACCACCCGCGGCCCGCCCGTCAGCCGGTAGTTCATCCCCGACTGCAGGTACGTCACCCGGTGCCCGCTCATCACGAGCCCGCGGGCCAGCTCCGACGCCGACCAGTTGTACCCGCTCCCCTCCCACTGCTGGGCGCTGAGCCGCGCCCACCCCAGGATCGCCACGTTCAACGGCCGGTTCGTCACCGGCCACCCCGGCGGCGCGGGCACTCTCGACGCCGCGCTGGCGCTGTCGCCCGCCGTCAACGCCCCGCGCGACGAACCCCCGCCCTTGACCACCGACTCAGGCCGCCAGCCATACTGGTGCGCCTTGTCGAACGGCCGCACCCGCAGCGCATACCACCCGCACCGCCACACCGACTTCGCCCACCGCATCCCGAATTTCGCCCGCGTCCACACGCCGTCGCGTTCGAGCTGCGCGCTCGTCGGTTTCTTCATGTCAATGTGGACGTTCCACTTCCCCGTCACCAGCGGCATGTCGTTCGTCTGATCGAACACCACGACCGCCCGCGGGCGCTTCAGAATCAGCGACTTCTGGCGGAAGATGCGGCTCTTGAGCGTGTGGCCGAAGATGACGCGATCGGCGGGCACTTCAACGCCGCCATCGGCGCTGGGTGTCGGAAGTCCGTCGCGCGTGACCTCTACCCACGTCGGCTCCGTCTCGCCCTTCGCGCGCGCCGCGACCTGCTCCCGCACGTGCCGCTTCAGATCCCGCGCAGCGGAGACCATCGGCGCCGTCGAGCACATGAGCGCCACGCGGGCGCCGCCACTTAGTGCTCCCGCCTTCGCGAGCGCCTCGATCACCGACTCCGCCGGCGGCCCGTCGCTCCCGGTCTTCCCCCACTTCCCCGTCGCGATGTCGTCCGCCGTCGCCCGGATGATGTCCGCGTGGAACAGCCGCCGGTGCGTCGCCGCCCGCAGCGCATCCTTCAGGAGCGTCTTCATCCAGCCGCCGGTGACGCGCTTCAGCCCGCGCCGCAATCCGATCTGCGGCACCACCTTCTGCGCCATCCACACCGCGTTCCGCTGCGCGTAGTAAATCCGCGCCGGCGTCAACTTCAGATTCCATGGCGTGTGCAGGATCACCGCATCGAGATTCAGCACCACCCGATACCCCGCCGCCGCGAACCGCAAACACCAGTCCGCGTCGTCGCAGTAAATAAAGTACCGGTAGTCCCAGAACCCCACCCGCTTCGCCGCGCTCCACCGCGCCAGCATGCTGCACGCCGACACCACGTCGACGTCCCGCAGCCCGTGGAACTCGCGCTCCCCCTTCGTCCCCCCCACCCTTGCGATCCACGCCTGGTGCCCCGCGCTCTGCGGGTGGTGCTCCGGCGGCTCGTCGCTCATCGAGCCCTTGGTGATGTCGTAGTAGATCGTCGTCTCGATCGTCGTCTTGCGGTCGAGGATCGACACCGTCCGCGACCCGACGAGGCCAATGCTCTCATCCGTCGCCGCGGCCTTCACCAGCTGTTCGAGCGCATCGTCCAGCGCCTCCGCATCGTCGTCCGCCAGCCACACGAACCCCACGTCGCCGCGCCCGTCCTTGGAGATCCGCTGATCGACGTAGCTGAACCCGGTGTTGAACCCGCCGCACCCGCCCATGTTCGATGCGTTGCGGACGATCGTGAACGATCCCCACCCGCCGGCGTTCTTCTCGTTCTCGCCGACACCATCGGGGGGGGCGGGCCGCTTGGGCTGACCGAAGTTCGGCTCGTGCGCCATCTGCGTCGCGTTCTCGACCACCGCCTCGGGCTTCCAGATTCCCGCGAGGTGCTCGAGCGTCCCGTCCGTCGACGAGTTGTCGATGACCACCACGTCCATCCGCTCGCGCGGGTACGTCTGGCGCGCCAGGGCCGCGAGCTGGTTGCTCACGTCCTTCTTCCGGTTCCACGTGACGCAGATCACCGCGATGCGCGGGAGAAGGGGTGGTGTGCCGGTTGCTTGTGTCGCCGGGAAAGAAGCGCTCGCTTCGAGCGCGTGCCCGTTCACCGTGCCGTTCTGACCGGACGCATCGTGGGGGGCTTGGGACAACTCACGAACCTCAAATTCAGGACCCCGCCGCACCCCGAACAGAACCGCTCCTCTGGCTGACCGCGATGGTAGGAGCCGAACCCGCGTCACCGGTACGAACGCCGCCACCGCCGGCCGGCGTGCCCCCCGCTTCCCGATAGAGCGTCTCCATCTCCACCGCGTGATCCTCGATCCGCTTGGGCGCCGTCACATTCCGCCGCAGTTCCCACAGCATCTCCGGGTTCCGCACCACTTCCGTGAGCCGCCGAGCCATGTCCGCCGGGTCGTTCCCGCGGGACAGCAAGCCGTTGTGCCCGTCCTTCACGAAGTCGGTGATCCCCCCCACCGCGGCCCCCAGCACCGGCACGCCGCACGCGTTGAACTCGAACACCGTCTGCGGCGCGTTGTCCCACCACACCGAACTCACCACGCCCAGGTCCTTGCCCCCCAGCATCCACGGGATGTCGTGGTAGTCGTACCCCGGGACAAAGACCAGCCCCGCCGTCCGCGGCTCAAGCCGCCGGAACATCCACTCAATGCTCTGCCCGTCGAGCGCGAAGATCGACAGGTGCAGCCGCGCGAGGTCCTCGGGCGCGAGCAGGTTCAACGCCTCCACGAGGATGTGCAGGCCTTTGTAATAGTGGTTGTACCCCATGAACACGAGCCGCACCGGCCGCGGCGTCTCGTCGCTCGTGACGGTGGCCCGGAATGGCGGCGGCTCCACCACCAGCTCCTTGTTCAACTCCACGATCCGGTTGATCCGCGACCCGATGTGCACCGTCTCGATCACGGCGCGGTCGACCCCCATCGACACGAACTTGTCGCGCACGAAGTCCGACACCGCGAACACCCGGTCGCACGAATTGAGCATCTTCACCATCGCGAGGCGCCGCTCGCCGTAGGCGTTGAGCGGCTTGAGGCTCGCCGGTTCCGGCTCGATGACATTCAGCAGCGGCAGCTTCGACGGGTCGGGGGGGCCGCCCGCAGGCGCCTTCGCGTTCCCCTCGATCTCCGCCAGGATCTGCTTCGCCTTCCCGCGCGTCTCGCTCTTCGCGGTCGTCGCTCCGAATGCCCGCAGCGCCTCGTCCCCATCCAGCTCCGCCGCAACCCCCGGCAACGGCGGCGGCGCCGGCGCCACCAGATCCCGATCACTCCCCCGCTTCCCGTTCAGCGTCCGAGTCACGAGCGCCGCCGCACTCACCACCGCCCGCTTGATCCACGACACGCTCGACCGCAGCTCAACCATCGCCGCCCGCGCATCGTCCGTCGGCACCGTCACCACGTCCGTCCACGCCCCCGACTCGCGCAGCGTCTTCAGATACGCCGCCTCCCGCTTCGCCCGCTCCTGGGCGACCGTCTTGGTCTCGATGCACGTCGCGCAGTTGTGCCCATTATCCGCGTCACGGCATACCACCCGGTGCCCCTGCATCAAATACACCTGCGGGCAGATCGTGTGGTAGTTGTGCAGGCTGAAGACCACCTTCGCCCCACCCCCCGCACTCTTCTTCGCCGCCAACACACACCCCGCGCTGAACCCCTCCACGTTGTGGAAGTGCACCACGTCGGCCTTCACCGCGTCGAAGAACTCCGCGACCACGCGCTCGAGCTCCGGGCTGCTCACCTCGCCCGTCGGATCCTGAAACTGCGCGATCGACGGCGCGATCACCGGCGAGTTGATGACCTCAAAGACCTTGATCCCCAGCCAGTCCTCATGCCGCCGCACCTGGCACCGCGTGTCCGACGCCGGCGACAACGCCTCCGGCAGATACGTCACCCCACCGAAGAACGAAACAACCTCATGCCCCCGATCCCGCAGCGCCAGCGCCAGCGCAAGGCAATACCCATTGACGCCCCCACCATTGGACGCCCCGTCCCAGATCTTCGCCCAGTTGACCAGCACAACACGCATCAAGAATTCCTAGGCGCTCCAAAGATCCCCCTCCGCAACGCGGAGGGGGAAAGCTTGATCGGCGTCCAGCCGATCAAGCGAGGGGGAGGGCGTCGCCCGCGCGCCGCTACATGGGCGTGAAAACCTCACATCCACACACGCCCAAACCAAACGATCGCATTCCCTCTACCGGTCCCCGAACCTTCGTAACCGTCATCTCTAGTCGGTCTCGCTCTTGCAACGGCGCACCAAGTTTGTACAGCTTGAGGCGCCACAGCCCGGGCTCGGCCTGGTGACCACCGCGCGGCCCGGCAGTTCCCCTCCACACCTGCTGGTCGAGAAAGACCTTTCCGTCGGCATCCGCAACTCGCACCATCACGATGAGCTCTCCGCTTTCAAATAGTTGAATGTCCGACTCGCTGAGCTCAATCGCCACCTCGAATCCGCTGCTGTCGCCGGTGGTAACTCCACCGAAGCGGACCACGCCGACGCCGTTCTCATCAAGAGTCAGATTCCGAAACTCCACTCCCCACGCTGTGCGGTCCGGCAGATCCTGTGACACAACCACTCCGTCGCCAAAGTGACGACTGGCCGAGCCGGGTGAGCACCCACCGCCCACCACCGCCGCGGTCGCGACCACAAGAACCAGCATCAATCGAACAAGCATGCTCACGCCGCTCTCCTCAGGCCAACTCCCTCAGCGCCTCCACCGCCGCCGACTCCGGCACATCCCCCACCAGCTCCGCCCGCAGCTTCGTCTCCTCGATCCGATCATCGCTCACAAACAGCACAAGCCGCACGCGCCCGCCGCGTGCCTTCTTGTCATCCTTCATCACCGCCGCGACCGCGCCGGGATCGAACGCCCCATGCACCTTCGTCGGCAACCCCGCCGCCCCCACCATCCCGCGCACAAGCTCAACCGTCGGCTCGCCGCACAACCCGAGCATACGTGAGCACCGCGCCGCCGCGATCATCCCCAGCCCCACGGCCTCGCCGTGCGACAGTCCATCCAGCCCCGGCCCCGCGCTCAACCCCTTCGTCACCTCGAGCGCATGCCCAAACGTGTGCCCCAGATTCAACGTCGCCCGCGCCCCCGACGAGTGCTCCTCGCGCTCGTCCGTCTTCACCACCAGCGCCTTGAGTTCCGCGTTCCGCGCCACCAGCTCGACGAGTGCGGTCCGATCCGGGTGGGGGGTCGGGTGCCCCGGCGGAGCTTTGTCCGCCGGGTGTGCGCTCCCCCGCGCCATGTCCTCGACGCTTCCCAGCACCGCCCGCGTAAACGCAAGCAAATCCGGATCCTCCCACGCCCCCCCGATCAGCGCATGCTTGATGCACTCCGCCAACCCCCCGCGAAGCTCCCGCGCCGGCAGGCTGCTCAGCGTCGCCACATCCGCCAGCACCAGCGACGGCTGGTGAAAGCACCCCGCCATGTTCTTCCGCAGCGCGCCATCCGCGCCTCCCCCCACGCGCACATTCACCGCCGTCTTCCCCCCCACCGCCGCGTCCACCATCGCGAGCAGCGTCGTCGGGCACTGGATCACCGGCACGCCGCGCCGATAGATCGCCGCGGCGAATCCCGCGAGATCCCCCACCAATCCGCCCCCCAGCGCCACCACCGGCTCGTCCCGCTCCAGGCGTGCCGCGGCCAGCGCCGTCACCACCGGCTCGAGCCCCTCGAACGTCTTGAGGTTCTCGTCCGCAACCGCCGCGATCCGCGTCACCGTGAACCCGGCCGCCTCGAGCGACTTGGCCGCCCCGTCCACCATCGCCTCCGGCAGCCCCGCGTCGTACACCAGCGCCGCCTTGGGCGATCGCCGGTCCCCCAGCTCCGTGACTATTCGAGTCCGCTCCCCGACGTCCTTAAGCAGCCCCTCACCCACCACCACCTGATACGACCACGACCCGCGCCCCGCGAGGTCGACGTCGATGGTCTGTGATGGTGCACCGGCCGCGCTCAATTGCGTCCTCTCCGAGAGACCCCCACTCCTCAGAACTCAGAACGACTCACCCCGTCGTGGCCGACGTCGCCGGAGCGGTTGGGGGGGACGGCTCATACCGCATCACGCTCTCGACCGAGTTGTCCGGTCGCATGATCGCCACCTTCGGCCGGTTGCCCGCATACTCACGCTCGTCCATCATCGCGTAGTGCATGACGATGATGATGTCGCCCGGCTCCACCAGCCGGGCCGCGGCCCCGTTCACCTCGATCACCCGGCTCCCGCGCTCGCCGCGGAAGATGTACGTCTCGAACCGCTCGCCATTGCGGCAGTTCGCCACGTGCACCGCGTCGTTCACCCGCATGCCGACGGCATCGAGGATGTCGGCGTCGATCGTGATCGACCCGATGTAGTCCGGACGTCCCGCGGTGACGCTCGCCCGGTGGATCTTGCTGTGCAGCACCTGTCGCAGCATGGGTTCGTCGTTACTCCTCGGCCGCCCCTGCGCCGCGCCCCGGCACGCGCCGTCCCTTGCTCGCCGACGAGGGGGGGGGCGGGGTGTTGAGCCCCGCGCGGTCGCGCGTCTTCTGTTCCGGACGCTCCCACTCGATCCGCTCGGCCTCGCCCCAGAGCATCTCGAGGTCATAGTGGGCCCGCGTGTTGGGCTCGAAGACGTGCACGACGATGTCGACCATGTCGAGCAGGCACCAGGTCGTCCGCTCGTCGGTGCTCGCGCGGAACACGCCGTGGCCGGCCTTCTCGCCCGCCTCGCGCACATGGTCGATCGCCGACTTCATCTGCCGGTCGCTCGTGCCCGAGCCGATCACCATGTAGTCGTACACCTGCGAAAGCTGGCGCACGTCCAGCACGACGACTTCCTCGCACTTGTCGTCCGAAAGGCTCCGCGCGGCGTCCACCGCCATCGCCAGCACGACTTCGGGATCCGTCTGGTTCACCGACGGGAGCACCTGGTGGGGCTCCGTCAGCTTCGCGTTGCGGGATTTGCGGGGGGGCTTGGGTTGGGTGGGGTCGGTCTGTTTGGCCATCTTCGGACGGAGGGTAGGAGCGATCCGGGCCCCTCGCGCGAGCCGCCAGCCTTCGATATGCGTCCCGCGGCCGCCCACCGCTATCCTCGCCCGCCCGAATGGACACCGTTCTCGCCATCCTCCTCGCGGCCGTGGGCGTCGCGGTCGTCGTCCTGGCCCGCCAGTCACGCCTCATGCGCCGGCGCCAGCGCGAGGCGTCGTCGCGCCTGCGAGTTCTCGAGAGCGAGCTGCTCCGGACCCGGCGAGCCCTCGCCGCCGACCGCGTCAGCTACGCCCTCGCCCGCGCGGCCGTCGCCCCCCACCTGCCGGTCCGCTTCACCGCCGAGTGGGGCGAGGACCTGTTCCTCTATGACCTGTTCGGACCCGGGAGCGGGGCCGGCGGAACCGGTTTCTACATCGAAGCCGGCGCCTTCGACGGCGTCACGCTCTCGGTCACCTACCCCTTCGAGGCCATGGGCTGGACCGGCCTGCTCGTCGAGCCCCTTCCCGAACACGCCGCCCGGGCCGCCGCCGCCCGCCCGCGCAGCCGGGTCGTCAACGCCGCCCTCGGCCCGCCCGGCGCTCCGCCCACCGCCACGTTCACCAGCGTTGGCGCCACCAACGACCTCACGGCCCAGATGCTGAGCCACGCCGGCACCAACCCCGAGCACCAGAAGCTCCTTGACGAGCGGCGCGACCAGCGCCGCGAAGTCACTGTCCGCCTGGCCACGCTCGACGACATCCTCGCCGAGAGCGCCCAGGGCGCGCCCGGCGGCGTGCTGCCTCGGATCGACTTCGCCGTGTTCGACGTCGAGGGCGGCGAGCTCGACCTGCTCCGCGGGTTCGATCTCCGAAAGCACCGCCCGCGAGTGCTCGTGATCGAGGACCTGACCAACGGCGCCGACCGGCGCGTGGCGGACCTGTGCCGCGGCGCGGGGTACGACTCGGTGGGCCGCCTCGGGCGGAACGAGGTGTTTGTGATTCTGGACGAGCCGGTTCTGGCGGCCCGGGCCCGCGAGCTGACGAGCGTGCTGAGCTAAGCGGCCGCTGCGGGGGCGGCGCCCCCAAAACAGGTCGCAAGATTACGGCCAATTCATGCCAAACTCAGCATCCGCAAACATCGCGGCGGCATCATTACGCCTGTTACGGGACTGCACCACCAAGCACGCACCGATGAGCAAGGCACGACCGACAGCTTCCCGCAAGAACGCCGCGAAGCACGCGGCGGCTGATCGGCGCAAGGGCAAGAGCGCCGGCGTGCAGGCCGGCGAGTATGTCCGCGAGCAGATGCACAAGCTCAAGGCGGAGACCGGTGCGACGCGGAAGCCCAGGTCACGGGCCCAGGCCGTGGCCATCGGGTTGAACGAAGCACGGGAGGACGGCATCCGCGTGCCGCGGCGCAAGTCTTCGGCGAAGAAGCGATCGTCCACCTCATCGCGATCACCGAGGTCGCGCAGCAGATAGCGGGGAGAAAGCAACGCCCGGCGTCGTCCAGTCGAACGGGAAACTGGACGAGGGCCATACGGGACAACGGCGTTGCCAGACGTACGGGAGCCCGGCGCGCGAGTGGGCAGCGCACGCCGGGCTCTCTCTTTTTTGCGCGCGACGCCGGCCCTCCCCGGGACGCCGGACCTGGGGCTCTGCGAAGGTCCGGGCCTGCTCTCTGCTTCCCCCGCGCATCATCGCCCGCTGATCCGACGCTCCCGCGCGCACGATCACCGCCGGGGCCCGAGGGGGTCGCTTTCGCTCCTGGCTCTCATCAAGGCTTCGCCGCCGTTGCATCCCCCCGCACCGGCCAGGACGCCCGCATCGAATCGCGCAGGCGGTGGGCGAGCCAATACGACGGCGGCTGCAGCGTTTCGCGCTGCGGGTCGGTCGGGATTCCGGTCGAGGGCAGGTTGGCTTCGACCGCGAGCAGGTAGCCGCCGAAGAGCTTCATCGCTTCCTCAACGGTCGGCGGCTCATTCGGGGCCAGCGGGCGCGTGGTGGTGGCCCCGGTCGAGATGTCCTCGACCATCGAGAGCGGGCCCCAGTAGAGCATCCAGAATTGGTCGCGGGCGGCGTTCCACGCGACTCGGTCGGACGTGCTCGCGAGCGTGGCCGCGGCCTGGGAGGCCTCGAAGTAGAGCGTGATCTGCTTGTCGTAAAACGGGGCCGCGGCGGTGCGCTGGCTCGTGACCTGGTACGTGTGCACGCCCCACAGAAACGCCGCGAGAGCGACGAGGCCGGAGAGAATCTTGAGGCCAAGGTCGAGGCGCGGGAGCCAGTTGAACGACGCGGGAGGCGGGTTCGTGCTCATGGGGGATTGTTGTATGACGGCGTGCGGCACACGGTCCGCTGCAACGCGCAAACCCGTGCCACCGAGGAAGCTGCTCGGAGCTTCCTCGGTGCTCTTCGCGTTGACCTCGAATCACACCGAGGACCGCAATGCCGGTCCTCGATGGCACGACGCGCCGGACGAAACGACAGTCCGTTCGAGGCAATCACCGTTCGTCAAATGCTCGCCGCATGAGCAGCTTCAGGGCCGCCTCGCGTAGCCGAAGCTCGTCCCTCGTAAGCCGGATTCGATACTGACCCCACCGATGCTCATACTCGAGCAGATCAAAGCCGGCCTCTTCGAGCTGTGCGTCGGTCTCCTGCGACTTGGGGAGTCGGATCTCGACGTTCACATGGTTCTTCTTGGCGCGCAGGACGACGAAGTTGTCGGCCCTGCCGTTCGCGTACAGACCAATGTAGTGCTTGTTGTACTTCAACTCGTACTCGGGCGCGAATGCGCGGATGAGAGCAAGTACGTCGTCTGCGAGCTGCACGCTCGCCTTGGAGCCCTTGTTCTCCCAGTACGAACGATCGGCGACTTCCATGTCCTCGTCCTCGTCGATCCCGAGGCGGAGTTCGTCGAGCACCTTGAGAAACGTAAGCGCGTAATCGTCACCGACCCGATACGCCGACAGCTGAAGCGCGATGATCGGAATCTGACCGTTGAACAGCCCGATCACGTTCAGAAAGCGGCTCGTGATCTCCTCGGCCACGATCACGGCGCAGTGCTCGAACTGCGGGTACCGCTTTCGTTCGATATCCCAATACTCGATCGTGCGGATGATGTGGCTCTCGTCCGTCCTGCCAAGCTGAATCTCGACCTCGTAACGCCGGGGCGACTCGGGCTCCTGCAGCAGCAGGTCAAGCCTCCCTGCATGGGGCTGCATTCGCTCCTTGTCCTTGAGGATGAGTTCGCCGAGGCCGAGGATGCCCGGGTCAAGAGCAACCTGCTCCTGCACCCACTTCTCGTTGAGAAGTGGGTTTCCTTTCAGCAGCACACGCTCAAGGCGTGTTGTCCTCGGCGTTGGCATTCCGCTTAGACCTCCACCACCATCGCCACACTGTTCCCCCCACCCAGGCACAGGGCCGCGAGCCCCCGCTTCCCGCCCGTGCGCTTGAGCTGGTGGATGAGCGTGGTCAGCACGCGGGCGCCGCTGGCGCCGATGGGGTGGCCCAGCGCGATCCCCCCGCCGGCGATGTTGAGCTTGCTCTCGGGGATGTCCTGGCCCTCGGCCTTGAGGCCCTTCAAATTGCTCAGGACCTGGGCGGCGAACGCCTCGTTGATCTCGAAGAGGTCGATGTCCTTGGCGCTCAGGTTCGCCTTGGCGAGCACGCCCAGGATGCCGGAGATCGGGGCGGCGAAGATGTCCTTGGGCGCGACGCCGCTGGTGTGATACGCCACGATCTTGGCGAGGGGCTTGACGCCGTGCTTCTCGGCGTGGGCGAGGCTCGACACGATGAGTGCGGCGGCGCCGTCCGAGATCTGGCTCGCGTTCGCGGCCGTCACGCTGCCGTCGGGCGTGAACACGGCCCGGAGCTTCGCGATGCTGTCGGCCGTCGTCTCGGCCCGGATGCCCTCGTCGGCGGACACACCGGGCGACTTCTTGTCGAGGCACTGCTCGCCGGTGAGGGCGACGATCTCGTTCTTGAACCAGCCCTGCTTGGTCGCCTCGGCGGCCCGCTGGTGGCTCTGGGCCGCGAAGCGGTCCTGGTCGGCGCGGGTGATCTCGAACTTCTTGGCGATGTGGTCCGCGGCGTTGCCCATCGGCCAGCCTTCAAAGGCGCAGCGGAGGCCGTCGAACGCCATGACGTCTTCCATCTGCGTCGGGCCGTACTTGACGCCTTCGCGGATGCGGGCGAAGTGCGGGGCGGCGGTCATGTTCTCAAAGCCGCCGGCGATGACCGTCTCGTTGTCGCCCGCCTTGATGGACTGGGCCGCGAGCATGACGGCCTGGAGGCCCGAGCCGCAGACCTTGTTGACGGTGTTCGCGGAGGTCGTGTCGGGGAGCCCGGCCTTGAGGGCGGCCTGGCGGGCGGGGTTCTGGCTGAGGCCGGCCTGCAGGACGCAGCCCATGATGACTTCGTTGAAGGAGCCCGCGGCCGCGCCCTTCTCAAAGGCGGGGTTCTCGGCGAGCACGCCCTTGATGGCGTACGAGCCCAGGACCGGAGACGGGACCTTGGCGACGCCGCCGAAGAACTTGCCGATCGGGGTGCGCTTGGCGGCGAGAATGACGGGGGTGTTGGCGGCGGACGACATGGTCGGGAGACTCCTTTTTGGATGATAGGAGCGAGGGGTGCGACAGGTGGGTGCCGTAGGGTGCCACTACCGGCGGCTTTGAGCCGGTAGTGCGGGTATTTGAGGGCGACAACGCGCGGAGCACTACCGGCCCAGGGCGGCCGGTAGTGGCACCCTCTCTCCGTTCACCGGCCTCACCCCGTCGCGTTCACGATCGCGAGGAACTCGTCGGCCTTGAGGCTGGCGCCGCCGATGAGGCCGCCGTCGATGTCGGGCTGGGCGAAGAGCTCGGCGGCGTTGGAGGACTTCATCGAACCGCCGTACTGGATGACCATGGCGTCGGCCGCGGGCTGGGTGTACATGGCGGCGAGGGCGCGCCGGATCTTGGCGTGGGCGTCCTGGGCGTCGGCGGGGGTGGCGGTCTTGCCGGTGCCGATGGCCCAGACGGGCTCGTAGGCGATGACGACGCGGGCGAGCTGGTCGGGGGTGACGGCGTCGAGACCCGCCCGGAGCTGGCGCTCGTTCACGGCGTCGGTGTGGCCCGCGAGCCGTTCGTCGAGCTTCTCGCCGATGCACAGGATGACCGAGAAGCCGGCACCGAGGGCGGCGCGGGTTTTCTTGTTGATCAGAGCGTCGGGCTCGCCCAGGACGTGGCGGCGCTCGGAGTGGCCCGCGAGGATGTAGGAACAGCCGCAATCCTTGAGCATGGCGAGCGAGACCTCGCCGGTGAAGGCGCCGTCGGGCTCGAACCAGGCGTCCTGGGCGCCGAGGGTGATGCGGGAGGCGAGCGACGGGGCGGCCGAGGACTCGCCGGCGATGACGTCGCGCACGCCGATCAGATAGGGGAACGGCGGGAAGAGCACGACGCGGAGGCCCGCCTTGCCCGCGCTGCCCACGCCTCGGCCGGGGCGCGAAGCGAGCCCCTTGCATACGGCCTTGGCGAGGGCGCCGGCGCCGGCCTTGTCGGTGTTCATCTTCCAGTTGCCGCCGATGATGCGGGGACGGGTGGGCATGGGGGAGCGTAGCGGGAGATCCCCCTCCGCAACGCGGAGGGGGACACGTCGAATCGGCGTTCAGCCGATTCGACGAGGGGGAGGAAGTCTGACGTCGGAACGAACGACGCCCTCCCCCTCGCTTGCTCGGCTGAACGCCGAGCAAGCATTTCCCCCTCCGCGTTGCGGAGGGGGATCTAAAAAAACCCGGCGGACGCAGGTCCGCCGGGTTCGTGATTTCGGAGAATGTGACTGTTTACTCGCTCGCCCGCAGGTACGCGAGCAGGCGGAGGATCGAGACGTAGAGCCAGACGAGGGTGACGAGCAGGCCGAAGGCGCCGACCCACTCGTACTGCTTGGGCAGACCGTCGTTCACGCCCTGCTCGATGTAGTCGAAGTCGAGCACGAGGTTGGCGGCGGCGAGGCCGACGATGAAGAGGCTGAAGCCGATGCCGATCGGGCCGATATCCCAGATGAACGGAATCGTGAAGCCCAGGACGAAGTGGAGCATGATCTGGGCGAGGCACAGGAAGAACAGGCCGCCGGTCGCGGCGATCACGATGCGGGCGAACATCGGCGTCGCCCGGATGATGCGGAAGTAGTACGCCAGGAGCATGGCGCCCGAGACGCCGAAGGTGGCGAGCACGGCGGTGATGATCAGCGCGGGGCCGCCGGGGTTCTTGCCGAACTGGGTGGCGTAGAAGACGCTCAGGGCGCCGCAGAAGAGGCCCTCGACGATCGCGAAGACCGGGGCGGTGAACATCGCGTACTTGGGCATGCGGGAGACCGCGAGGTACGAGAAGAAGCCCACGACGACCGTGCCGGCCCACACCGGGATGATGAGGTGGGGGTTGGGCTTGAGCCACATCCAGCCGACGACGGCGGAGGCGGCGGTGACGGCGAGCAGGATCAGCGTGGCCGTGATCGTGCCGGCGATCGTCATCTGGTGCGAGCGGACGTCGGTCAGCGACGACGCGCCGCGGGCGCTGGTCGTCGACTGAAACTGGTCCCACGTCATGGGCTTGTTGAACGTGTCCCCGGAGAAGACGGGGTTGTTCGAACGGAGCATGCGACATCCTCCACAGAGGGGAACGAGAAGCCCCCGGCGACATCGCCGGGATGTTGAGACTGAGTATATCGGAAGACGGCCGAACAGCCGCCAATTCGGGCGGGGGGTGCCCTGAATTTATTCCGCGCGCTCGGTGGCCCCGAGGGTGTAGTTCGGGGCCTCACGGGTGATCTTGATGTTGTGGGGATGGCTCTCGGTCATGCCCGCGTTGGTGATCCTGACAAAGCGGGTAAGCTCGCGGAAATCGGCGAGGTTAGGGGTGCCGCAGTACCCCATCGAGGCCTTGAGGCCCCCGACCATCTGATAGACGAATTCGGCCAAAGGTCCGCGGTACGGGACAAGTCCCTCCACCCCCTCGGGGACGAACTTCTGGCGCAGCTTGGCCGCTTCGGCGGCGGAGCTCCCTGCGGCGGCGTTGGCCTGGCCATAGCGGTCGGCCGAGCCGGCGTTCATGGCGCCCTCGGAGCCCATGCCGCGGTAGGACTTGTACCGGCGGCCGCCGGAGATGACGAGCTCGCCGGGCGATTCGTCCAAACCGGCGAAGGGCGAGCCGAGCATGACGCAGGGAGCGCCGGCGGCGAGGGCCTTGGCGATGTCGCCGGACATGCGGATGCCGCCGTCGGCGATGACGGGGACGTCCTTGAAGCCGGCGGCGGCGAGGCCGCGAACGGCGTTGAAGATGGCCGTGATCTGCGGGACGCCCACGCCGGTGACGACGCGGGTGGTGCAGATGGAGCCGGGGCCTATGCCGGCCTTGATGGCGTCGGCGCCGGCGGCGGCGAGGGCGGCGGCGCCCTCGGCGGTGGCCACGTTGCCGGCGATGACTTCGACGTGGGGGTGGCGCTTCTTGATCTCGCGGACGGTGCGCAGGACGTTCTCGGAGTGGCCGTGGGACGTGTCGACGACGACGACGTCGGCCTCGGCGGCGATGAGGGCTTCGACGCGGTCGTAGGCGTCGACGCCGCAGGCGGCGCCGCAGCGGAGGCGCCCGCGCGAGTCGAGGTTTGCGGCGGGGAACTGGCCGAGGCGGTCGATGTCACGCTGGGTGATCATGCCGGTAAGGCGGCCCTGCGCGTCGACGAGGAGGAGCTTCTCGACCTTGCGCTGGTAGAGGATCTGCTCGGCCTGCTCGAGCGTGGTGGTGGCCGGGGCGGTGACGAGGTTGGTCGAGGTCATGACCTCGCCGATGGGCGTGGTCGGCTTCTCGACGAACTTGAGGTCGCGCCGGGTGAGGATGCCGACGACCTTGCCCTTGGAGCGGAGGGTGATGTGACCGTCGTCGGTGACGGGGAAGCCGCTGACGTTGTACGTCCGCATCAGGTCGCGGGCCTGCGCGACGGTGTTGAGCGGGCCGAGCGTGATGGGGTCGAGGATGACGCCGTTGGCGGAACGCTTGACCTTGGAGACCTCGCGGGCCTGCGCGTCGATGGGGATGTTGCGGTGGATGATGCCCATGCCGCCTTCCTGCGCCAGCGCGATGGCGAGGGCGGACTCGGTGACGGTGTCCATCGGGGCGGAGATGAGCGGGATGGTCAGCGTGATGGAGCGCGTCAGGCGGGTGGAGACGTCGGCCTGGGAAGGGACGAGGTCGCTGTAGCGCGGCAGGAGCAGGACGTCGTCGAAGGTGACGCCTTCGGAGATGATCTTGCCGTTGTACGGGTCGGACACGGGCGTGCTCCCTGCGGGCGCGGCATCACCTGGGCGGCCGGACGAGTTCGTCGCGGGGGAGCCGTTGCCGGCGATCGGTGAAACGGAGAGGGAGGACCGAGCCTGAGAAATCGTGTGGCCTTCCATGGGCAAGCGTTGCAGGTTCGCGTGCCAAGTCAAGCATCCGCAGCGCAAGCGCCCGTTGAAATCCGCGAATCGACAGGGGGCGACCCATGATTCGCGGGCGTGTGCCGCATCGACACGACAATAATCGCTCCGTCGCCGCAACGGCGCGCTCACGCGAAGGCGCTGGGACGAAAGGGCACACATACCATGGTTCCAGGCCCGATCACGATCCCCGCGAAGCTCGGACCCACCACCACCTCCCAGCCCCCCCACGACCGCCACGCGGCGCTGCTCGCCACCGAGTGGCTGCTCACGAACGGGCTGGGCGGGTTCGCCATGGGCACCGCGGCCGGCGTGCCGACGCGCCGATACCACGCATGGCTGGTCGCGTCGCTGAAGCCGCCGGTGCGGAGGGTGGTCGCGCTGCACAGTTGCGTGGAGCGGGTCGAAGTGTTTGGGTCCGGGCCCGGCGGACAGAGCTCCGCCGGGGCACCCACTCCTGGGAAGCCTCTCGAACTTTCGACGTATCGCTTCGAGGGCGGGGCGGCGGCGCCGGGCGGCCTTGCGAACCTCGTCGCGTTCACGCGCGATCCGATGGGCGGGTGCTCGTGGGAGTACGCGGGCGCCGGAGTGAAGGTGACGCGAACGCTCGTGCTGGCCCGCGGGGCGAACGCGGCGAGCGTGCGGTACGAGGTGAGCGGGCTCGCGCTCGGGGCACGGGCGAGGCTCGTCGTCCGCCCGATGGTCGCAATGCGGGACTTCCATTCGCTGCTGCGCCATCCAGGTCGCGACGGGCTGTTCAAAGTTGATGCGTCGAGCCCGGGCGTGGTGGTGCGCGGGTGGTGGGGCGACGGGCCTTCGCTGCGGCTGGGGCCTCCCGGTGGCGGCGCGTGCGAGTTCACGCGCGACGAGCAGTGGTGGTGGAACTTCCGGTACGAGCGCGAGGCGGAGCGGGGGCAGGACTTCGTCGAGGACCTGTTCTCGCCGGGTGAGTTCAGCGTGGAGCTCGCGAGCGCAGGCGCGTGGGAGCTGGGCGCGAGCGTCGGGCGGCCGGGCGAGTCGCCGCCCTCCGTGAGCGACCTCGCGTCGACGAGCACGAGCATCGCGGCGCGAAGGAAGCACCTGGCGCCGATCATCGCGGCCGCGACCGCGGGGGCGCCGAGCGAGTCGGCGGGCCCGCGGGCGGCGCTCGCGGTGGCGGCTGACGACTTCGTGGTGGCGAGCGAGCCTGTTACGCCCCCCCACCCCAGCGCCACGACCGGACGCACGAGCGTCATCGCCGGCTACCCCTGGTTCGCCGACTGGGGACGCGACACGCTCATCAGCCTGCCCGGGCTCATGCTCGCCACGGGGCGCGTGAGCGAGGCGTTCGACACGCTCCGCACGTTCGCCGCCCACGTCCGCGCCGGGCTCGTGCCCAACCGCTTCGACGACTTCTCCGGACTCCCCCACTACAACACGGCGGATGCGTCCTTGTGGTTCGTGAACAGCGCGTGCGAGTATCTCCAGGCGACCGGCGACCGCACCGGCTTCGAGCGGGCCCTCAAGCCCGCGTGCCTCGAGATCGTGCACGCCTACCAGCACGGCACCAGCGTCCCCGGCGAGCAGAACGGCGCGGGTGGGAGCGAAGCCGCCGGGGCGCCCATCGCGATGGACCCCGCCGACGGGCTCATCTTCGCGGGGTCGCCCAACACGCAGCTCACATGGATGGACGCGAAGCGCGACGGCGTGGTGTTTACGCCGCGGTATGGCAAGCCGGTGGAGCTGAGCGCGCTGTGGCACCACTCGCTGCGGTCGCTGGCCGAGGCGCTGGCGCCGGCGGGGCGCGAGAAGACCGGCGCCGTGCCGATCGCGCACGAGGATCGAACACGGGCGGCGGACCTGCGCACGATCGCCGATCGTGTCGCGTCGTCGTTCCGCACGCGCTTCTACCAGGAGCGGCTGGGGTACTGCGCCGACTGCCTCGTGCCGGGCTCGGGGCACGCATCACCGACATGGGGCGCTGCGACGGAGCTGCGCCCGAACCAGGTCTACGCGGTGAGCCTCGAGTACTCGCCGCTCCTGCCCGAGCAGCAGCGGAGCGTGGTGGCGGCGGTGGGGCGCACGCTGCTGACGCCGCTGGGAATGCGGACGCTCGACCCGTCGGCGCCGGGGTATCGCGGGCGGTTCCGCGGAAACCTCGCGGAGCTGGACGCGGCGTATCACAACGGGACAGCGTGGCCATACTTGCTGGGGGCGTACGCGGAGGCGGTGTTGAGGGCGGGGGCGTTCTCGCAGGAGTCGCGCCAGAAGGCACGGGGAATCTTGACGCCGCTGGCAGCGATGCTCACGCGGACGTCGAGCGGCAAGGGCGACGTCGTGTGCGTGGGGCAGTTGCCGGAGGTGGAGGACGGGGACGACACGCGCGCCGAGCCGCAGCGCGCGGGCGGGTGCCCGGCGCAGGCGTGGTCGGTGGCGGAGTGTCTCCGCGTGTTGAGGTTGTGTGGGGAGTGACAGGACGGCGCCGAGATCCCCCTCCGCAACGCGGAGGGGGAATGCTTGATCGGCGTTCAGCCGATCAAGCGAGGGGGAGGGAGTGGCCGGTTCGAAGAACGATGCCCTCCCCCTCGTCTGCTCGGCTGGACGCCGAGCAGCCTTTCCCCCTCCGCGTTGCGGAGGGGGATCTTGGTATGCTCCTGTAATGGCGAAGCGGCCGATTGATCGCAAGCGTGCCGTCATTCCGGCGCCCGGCGGCATCGAGCGGGCGCGGGAGCTTCGGTCCAACATGTCGCTGCCGGAAGTGTTGTTATGGCAGCTTCTGCGGCGACGGAGCGTGCACGGGTTGTTGTTTCGCCGGCAGAAGCCGCTCGGTCCCTTTGTGGCGGACTTCTATTGCCACGAGGCGATGCTGGTCGTCGAAGTCGACGGCAAGCAGCACGAATTCCAGGTTGAGCATGACCGGGCACGGGACCGCTGGCTCAAGGACAATGAGTGCGGCGTGTTGCGGGTCGCCGCGGCTGAAGTGCTCAAGGATCCGGCGGCGGTTGCTGAGTGGGTTGTGCGCGCAGCGAGGGAGCGGATTGCGGAGATCGGGGCACGCGAGAACACGCGAAAGTGAAGATGTCCTCCCCCGCGCTTGATGGGCTGAACGCCCATCAAGCATGCCCCCTCCGCGTTGCGGAGGGGGATCTTCGGAGCCGCGTCCGCGTCACTTCTCGTTCAACTGCCGATACCGCTCCCGATACTTCTTGTCCAGCTCCGTCTGCTTGTTCGAGAGGTCGATCTCGCGCCCGTCGATGTACGCGTGCTCGATCTTCGTCGTGATCTCGAGGGGGTTGCCGTCGGTCACGATGAACGTCGCGGCCTTGGACTGCTCGATCGAACCGAGGTCGCCCTCGACGCCGAGGATCTTCGCGGCGTTGATCGTGACGCTGCGGAGGGCGGCGTCCTTGTCCAGGCCGTAGGCGACGGCGAGCGCGGCGGAGTACGGGAGGTTGCGCTCGTGGGCGGTCTCCTCGCCCGACGACATGCACCAGGTGACTCCGGCCTCTTCGAGCTTGACGGCGATCGTGTACCCATCGTCGATCGGGGAATCGTCGCGACGCGGCATGGCGAACGTGCCCTGGAGGATCACCCCGGCGCCGGCGTCCTTGAGCATCTGGGCGCACATCGGGGCGTCGCGCCCGCCGACGATCACGGGCTTGAGGCCGCGCCGCTTGGTGAAGGCGATGGCGGCGACGATCTGGTCGTAGTCGCTCGCGTTGATGAAGACGGGGTCCTTGCCCTTCCGTCCTTCGCCGAGCACGCCCGCCATCGCCTCCCAACGGAGGTCGACGGGGGTCGCCGGGTCGGCCCTCTTCGCGGCGAAATAGGCCTCGGCGGCGTCGAAGGCGCCCTCGATGGTCTGGAGCTGACGGTTCATCGCGCGACGCTGCTCGTCGTCGCTCTGATCCATCCAGCGCGAGTTGACCGAACGCATCCAGGGCCAGTCGATGACGAGGCCCGCGTCGGCGTCGACGGCCATCTCCTCCCACGTCCAGCCGTCCATGCGGATGACGCTGACGCGGCCGGGGATGGCCCCGCCGGTGGGCATGACGGCACACGTGAGCACGCCGTTGGAGCGGGTAACGGGGATGAGCCACGAGTCGGGGTTCACGCTCGACGCGGGGCGGACCTCGGGGCTGACACCCTGGAAGCCGACCTCGTTCATGTCGCGGCTGGCGCGGACGGACTCAATTTCAGTCAGGCCCATCTGCGTGGAAGGCGCGATGAGGCCGGGGTACACGTGCTTGCCGGCGGCGTCGATCATCTTGACGTCGCCCGAGAGGCGCATCGCGGAGCGCTGCTTGGCGTCGGCGATGACGGTGATGCGCCCGCCGTCGAACATGATGAGGCCGTCGGGGATCTCGGGGCCGGACACGGGGTGGATGGTGGCGCCGACGATCGCGATGGGGCCCTTCTGGGCGGGGGCCTTGTGGGTGAGGTCTTGCGCCGAAGCGGCGGAAATGGCAAAGGGCAAATGGCAAATGAGCAAAGAGAACAGGATCGCCACGGCCGGGCCGGAGCGTGATGTCGACCGGGGAGCGTTCATTCGGCGAGTTCCCTTCCTGATTTGCCCTTTGCCCATGTGTTCATTGTTCATTTGCTCACCACCCTCCGCTTTCGCCACGCATCCAGTCCATCAGGCCGACGTCGCAGCCGCAGTCGCCGCGGATGTGCCCGGCGTCCTCGGGGTTGATGCCGCGCTTGAGCAGCGACATGTAGTACTCGCGCCGGATGGCGTCGGCGTTCACGACCGAGGTGTAGATGAGGCTCGAGCGCCCCGAGCGGGCGACCTCGTCCATCACGTCGTCCTGCGGCGGACGTCCGCGGCGGCGCGGGGCGTCACCGGGAGCACCGCCGCCGGCCGGAGGACCACCGGGGCCGGAACCCGCTTCACCCCCACCACCATCACCCTTGGGCTTGCTCTTGCCGGCGCCAAGGGCCTTCTGGATCAGGCGCTGGCGGTCGGCGGCGTCGCGGGCCCGCATCTTCGCGTCGGCCTCAAGGCTGAACATCTCGCGCCCGTCGACCCACGTTGCCTCACAGCGGGTGAACGCGCTGAGCGGATCGCCCGACCACAGCGCGATGTCCGCGTCCTTGCCCGCTTCGAGCGAGCCGACGCGATCGTCGATCTTGAGCTGCTTCGCCGGGTTGATCGTGACGAACTTGAGGGCTTCTTCGGGCTTGACGCCGCCGTACTTCACGGCCTTGGCGGCCTCGTAATTCATGCGCCGCGCAAGCTCGTCGGAGTCGGAGTTGAAGCTCACCACGACGCCCTGGTCGTGCATGATCGAGCCCGCGTACGGGATCGCGTCCTGCACCTCGATCTTGTACGCCCACCAGTCGCTGAAGATGCTGGCGCCGATCGAGCTGTCCTTCACGGCGTCGGCAACCTTGTACCCCTCGAGGTTGTGCTGGTAGGTGCCGAGCTTGAAACCGAAGTCGCGCGTCAGCCGGGCGAGCATGAGGATCTCGTCCTGGCGGTAGCTGTGGCAGTGGATGAGGCGACCCCCACGAAGCAGCTCGGCGAGGGCCTCGAGCTCGAGGTCGCGGCGCGGGGCGAGGCCGCTGGAGTCCTTGGCGTAGGCGTCCCACCCCGCGGCGTATTCCTTCGCGGCCGTGAAGCGGTCCTTGATGAGCGTCTCGACGCCCATACGGGTCTGCGGATAGCGGCTCGTGCTCTGCTCACCCCAGTTCGACTGCTTGACGTTTTCGCCGAGGGCGAACTTGATGCCGGGAGTGGTGGTCGACTTCCTGGCTCCGACAGCAAACGGGTTGTCGTCGGAGTAGGCGTCGGCGCCGGAGAAGTGCATGTCGTCGGGATTGGCGACGCCCCAGCGGATCTTGTTGACGGCGTTCTGGCCGCCGATGGGGTTGGCCGAGCCGTGCAGGTTGTTGACGCAGGTGAGGCCGCCGGCGAGCTGGCGGTACCAGTTCATCGCGTCGGGGTTGAGGACGTCCTGGATGCGGACCTCGGCCGTTACTGCTTGACCCGATTCGTTCACGCCGCGGCTGATGCCGGTGTGCGAGTGGCAGTCGATGAGACCGGGGGTGACGTGCTTGCCCTTGGCGTCGATCTGGCGAACGTCGGCGCCGACGGGCAGCGCGGGAGCGCCGCCGGCGGGGCCGACATAGGAGATCTTGCCGTTGGAGGCGATGACAACGCCGTTCTCGATCTTGCCGGCGGGGCCGCAGGTCCAGACGGTGGCGTTGGTGATGACGATCGTGCCCTGGGGCGGCAGTTCCTTGATGGCGAAGGGGCCGAAGGGGTAGCCCGGGAGATCGGGGACGGTGACGGGCTTGTCCTCGTCGTCCTCGCCCTTCGCGTCGGCGCGCCCTTCGGGCTTCGAGGTGCGGGTGCCGGTGAGCTGGTACTGGGCGTCGGCGATGAGGGAGGTGCCGGTGAGGGCGCCATCCTTGAGGGTGAGCGTCATCGTGCCCGGGGGGCCCTGGCCGAAAGCGACGCTGCCCTTCACGGTCCCCGCAGCCTTGTCGTAGGTGGCGTCGGAGATGGTGGCCTCGCCCATGGGGCCGGCAAGGGTGGCGGCGACCTTGGTGTCGCCCTCGAGCTTGAGGGTGAGCGTGACGGGGTGGTCCTGACCGGCGGGGATCTGGCCGCCGGTGACTTTGAGGGTCCAGGTGCCGCTGACGCCGTCGTCGGCTGGGGGGGCGGGCTTGTCGTCCTTCTTATCCGCGTCGGGCTTCTTGTCCTTGTCGTCGTCCTTCTTCTCGGCGTCCTTCTTTTCGGCGTCGGTCTTCTTGGCGGCGGGCTTGGCGGACCAGCGGAAGGGGGTGCCGTCGGCGCGGGTGGCTTCGCCGCTGAACACCCAGCCGGTCTTGGTCACGGGGTCGCGCTCGAAGGCGCCCGAGACGGTGAACATGCCGGGCTCGCCGAAGGGTTCGTGGTCGAAGACGAAGGAGATGGTGCCTGCCTTGCCGTCGATCTTGACGTTCTTGGGGCGGGCGGTTTTGTCTTTGGGTTTTTCGGGCTTGTCGGACTTGGGTTTTTCGGCGGGCTTGTCGGCGGCGGGCTTGTCATTCGCCGCCGCGGGCGCGTCCTTCAACAGGTCGCTGACGAGTTGGCCGCTCGTCGGATCGAGCAGCTTGCTGTCGATAGCAAGCTTGATCGCCTCATCGTGCTTGCCCTCGGCGATGAGCGCTCGGATGCGTTCGATCGCCTTCTGTTTCAGAGCATCCCCTTCGGGCGTGCGACGCTCGGCCGGCCACGTTGCCTTCTCCGCGCTCGGTGACTCGGGCTTCGCCGGCTCGGCCGGCTTTGCGTCGGCCGGCTTGGGTTCTTCCTTCGCGTCCTCGGGCTTCGCGTCGGCCGGCTTCGCGTCGGCGGGCTTGGGTTCTTCCGGCGGCAGCACCTTCTTCAGCGTGATCCCGTTGTCCTTGTCGATCGACATCGTGAGCGTGCCGGGGGTCTTGGGGCCGGGCTCGATCGTGATGTCGTACTCGCCCTCGAGCTTGGTCGGGGCGACGTTGACCTCGTGGCGACGCCCGTCGACCCAGACGTCACGGACCTTGGTCTTCTTGTCGAGCAGCGGGCCGTCGGTGACGACGAAGCTCGCGATCTTGCCGGCCTCGACGGTGCCGAGGTCCTTGTCGACGCCCAGGAGTGCGGCGGGCTCGGTGGTGACCAGAGCAATGGCGCGGTCCTCGGGCAGCCCGTGACGCACGGCGGTGCGAAGGTTCTCGATGAACTTCCCGCGTCCGCCGCGACGGTCCGGGATTCGCCCGGTAGTAAGGGCGAACTTGATGCCCGCGTCGTTGAGCCGCTTCGCGTTCGCGGGAGCCTGCTCCCACTCCATCAGCGTGCGAAGCTCGATCTCGGCGGCAGCACCGATCGACTCGGCCTTCGGATCGTCCGGGTAGCTCAGCGGGACGATGAGCCAATTCCCCCCACCGCCACCCCCCCCACTCTTCAGCCGGTCCTTGATCGCGTCGAGGCGCTGGTACTCGGTGCCCATGCCGACATAGATGGAATCGGTGCGCTTGAACTCGCGGGCGACCTTCTCGGCCCGGAGGATGTCGAGCTCATCGTCCACGACCCACATCAGGGCCGGGCCGCCGTCACGCTTCGCGAGCAGGTCGATCGCCGCGGGCTCGTCGAAGCCCATCTCGTGGGCCTGCTTCGAGCGGGCGTCGGACCCGGACAGTGCACTGCGCCCCTGGGAGCGCCACTCCGCGTCGTGCAGAGTCTGCCGCACGAGCGCGATCGCGCCCATCTCGGATCCGGGGTATTCGTCCCAGCGGTCGAGCGCGGCGCCGCCGGTGCCCTCGCCGCCGACACCCGACGTATCAAACGCCACGGCCTGCACAAGGTCCTCGCGATAGATCGGCGTCCGAGGGCCGCTGCGCACGGGCGGGGCCTCAGCGAGCGACACGACGGCCGACGACCCGCGGAAGATCCCGCCGCGCGGGACGATGTGGGCGGCCACAAAGCCCATGTCGCGCAGTCGCTTGTTGGTGCCCTCATCGAGTGCGCCATCAACAGCCCGGCGCTGTGGCGTGACTCGCCGGTTCCAGTGGACGCCGGGCTGGTTGGCGTCGGGGCGCGGGGCGTCGACCTCGACATAGGGGTCGATCATGCCGGGGTACACATGGAGCCCAGTGCCGTCCCACACCCGGGCCCCCGCGGGCGCTGGGGGCGCGGCCGGCTCGGGCGCGGCCGGTGTCGCGGCGGCGATTTCGGTCGCGGGCTTGGGCGCATCAGGCTTCGTCTCCGCCTTCGGCGCCGCCGGCGTCCCCTGCACCGACACGATCCGCCCGTCACGAACGACGATCGTCGCGTGCTCGAGCGTCTCGCCCGGCTTGGGGTGCACCGTCACGTTCGTGATCGCGTGATACGCCGTCTCGACCATGCGCGGGCCGTTGGGTGGCGGGTTGTTCGGGTCGACGGCGGCGGTCGGCGGGGCGGATGCACCGGCCCCGGCGGCCAGGGTCGCGAGCACAAACGCCGTGGATCCAAGGACCAGCGCGCCGAGCGTGCGGAGCTTCGTCATGCTGTCAGCATACCGGCCGGTGCCCCCTTCGCCAAGGGGCTTCGCCAAGGGCGAAGCCGCCGTCCGGGGCTCCCGGACCGGTCATTGGTCGCCGAAACAGACGCCCGTATTGCGGGCGGCCAGCAGAACCGGGTGGTCGAGCCCCACCTTCCGGATCTTGCCCACGATCCCGAGGATGTCGACGTCGGTCTCCTCGAACCCGCGCCGCCCGACCAGCCGGTTGCGCTTGCCGGCGAGCAGGGCCGTGATGGCGGCGTGCCCGAACTGGGTGCCCAGGATGCGGTCGGCCGAGACCGGGGTGCCGCCGCGCTGGACGTGGCCCAGCACCACGTACCGGCTCTCCACCCCGGTCATCTCCTCGAGCCGGTCGGCCACCCGCTGGGCGATGCCCCCAAGCCGCACGGGGTCGGGGCTGGTGGGATCGGTGCGCCGGACGGTGAGCTCGCCGCCCTTCTCATGGGCGCCCTCGGCGACGCAGATGACCGTCGAGGTCTGGCCCCGCTCGCGGAGGCGTTTCACCTGGGCCGCGAGCACGTCGTACGAGAACGGAATCTCGGGGAGCAGGATGGCGTCGGCGGCGGCGGCCGTGCCGGCGAAGAGCGAGATCCACCCCGCGTTGCGCCCCATGACCTCGACGGTGATGATCCGGTGGTGACTCGCGGCGGTCGTCCGCACACGGTCGATCGCGTCGGCCCCAATCTCCACGGCCGTCAGGAACCCGAAGGTCAGCTCCGTGCCCTCGAGGTCGTTGTCGATGGTCTTGGGGACGCCGATGC
The DNA here is from genome assembly GCA_964564695.1 of uncultured Phycisphaeraceae bacterium. Classification (GTDB taxonomy): domain Bacteria; phylum Planctomycetota; class Phycisphaerae; order Phycisphaerales; family UBA1924; genus CAZMCC01. The sequence goes on from CAZMCC010000005.1 coordinate 54,075, forward strand.
AGTTGATGCCGGCGTCAATAAAGGTCTTGGCGCCCGCCATGGTGCCGTCGCCCCCGATGAGGATGAGGGCGTCGAGCTTGTGCCGCGTGATGGTCGCGAGGCACTGGTGGGAGACATCCTGGAAGTCGGGCTTGCCATCCGGCAGCGTGCCGACTGCGTACTTGCTCGGGTTGGCCTTATTGGAAGTCCCCAGAATGGTGCCGCCCCGCGTTAGGATGTCGCGGACCTCGGCCTCGACCAGGGGCGCGACGCGGTTCTCGATGAGGCCCAGATAGCCGTCGCGGATGCCGCAGACCTCGATCCCGTTCTGGTGTGCCGTGTAGGCGACGGCCCGGATGACGGCGTTCAGGCCGGGGCAATCGCCGCCCCCGGTGAGGACGCCGATGCGACGGATATGTGAAGTTGGCGGCATGCGACCAGTGTACCGACGGACACCGGGGCGGGGCCCGGGGATGGCTGAGTACCATCGGGCCCCGTCAAGAACGCTCGCACTTTCTTCGGAGCCTGCCCGTGCCCAAGTCCAAGTCGAAGCTCACCAAGGCCAACGCCGTCATCGGCCAGTCCGGCGGTCCCACGGCCGTCATCAACCAGTCCCTCGTCGGCGTCGTCGAGGCCCTGGCGGACTTCGCGAGCGTGAAGAAGATCTACGGCATGCACCACGGCGTGAACGGGCTCACCAAGGGCGACATCGTCGACCTGACCAAGGTGAAGTCCAAGAAGCTCGAACTGGTCGCGGCGAGCCCCTCGGCGGCCCTGGGCTCGAGCCGTGACAAGCCTGACGCCGAATACTGCGGCAAGATCCTCGAGCAGTGCAAGGCCCACGACATCCGCTACTTCTTCTACATCGGGGGCAACGACTCCTCCGACACGGCCCGCATCGTGAGCGAACTCGCCGACCAGGCCGGCTACGAGCTGCACTGCATGCACGTCCCCAAGACCGTCGACAACGATCTTCTGGGCAACGACCACACCCCGGGCTTCCCCTCGGCGGCCCGCTTCGTCGCGATGGCCTTCATGGCCGACTCGCTCGACAACCGCTCGCTGCCGGGCGTGAAGATCAACGTCGTCATGGGCCGCCACGCCGGGTTCCTGACCGGGGCGGCCGCGCTCGCCCGCGAACTCTCCGGCGACCCGGACGCGGGCCCGCACCTGGTGTACCTGCCCGAGGTGCCCTTCGAGGTCGACCGCTTCACGAGCGACGTGCAGGGCGTGTTCGACCGCATCGGGCGGTGCCAGGTGGCGGTGAGCGAGGGCGTGCAGACCGCCGAGGGCAAGCCGATGGTGCAGGCCATCTATGACCGGCTCGGACAGATCGGCGTGCAGACCAGCGGGCTCCAGCGCGACGCGCACGGCAACATCCAGCTCTCGGGCACGGGCATGCTCGGCGATGCGCTCGCCGAGTTCGTCAAGCGGAGCGTGAAGCCCGGTGGCGGCAAGACGCTGCGGGTGCGAGCCGACACGTTCGGCTATCTGCAGCGCTGCTGGCCCGACGCATCGCCGGTGGACCAGAAGGAAGCGCGGGCCGCGGGCCGCCACGCCGTGAAGATGATGAGCAAGGGCACGCACACAGGCTCGGTGACGATCAACCGGGCGAAGGGCAAGACCTACAAGGCCGAGTACGGCGTGCAGGACCTCAAGAACGTGGCCGCAAAGACCCGCCACATGCCGCCCGAGTTCATCTCGGGGACGAGCGACGTGAGCGCGGCGTTTTTGGAGTATCTGCGGCCGTTGGTGGGGAAGGTGGCGGGGTGTGGGGTGTTGTGAGGCGGTAACAGGACGCTGGCATCGGGCGAAGATGAAATGGGAACTAAACTTCCGCGCAAGTCGTGAGGGACATGACGCAGACCCCGAACGATCATCCGGCGAGCTTCCAGTGGTGGGATTGGCCTCTGACCGAGCCTTCGCCGTACCTTCTAAAGCGAATGCTGGACCGGCGCTTCTCGGAGTCCGACCTGCGAGAAATGTTGACGCTCGCGACCGTCGTCGAGCCCGACGCCGAGCCAGGGCGATGGGTAGCTCATACGCGTTCGCAAGGTCGCGACTGGGACATCGTTATTGAGCCCCAAGTTGACGAACAAGTGCTGGTCGTCGTAACTGCATATCCTTTGGACGAGTGAACGCACCGTACCTCGAAGTCACGTTCCGCGGCGGGCGCCCCTTGGCGGCGTATCTGTACCTCTCCCGTCGGGCCGGCGACTTCGCTGCTCGCACCAAGCGCACACCCTCCGGCCTGGTGATTGACTTCGCCGCGGACGGCCGAGCGATCGGGATCGAGATGACGTCGCCGTCGCGGGTCACGCTCGAAGCCGTGAACGAGGCGCTGAGCATCGCTCAGCAGCCGCCGGTTCGGGCTGAGGATCTGGCTCCGCTGCGCGCGGCGTAACCCGGACCTTCGCGGACTAGGTCCGGCGTCCCCGGCGGGTTTCACTTCTTCACCGGCTTCGCCACATGCTGATCCACAAGGATCGGATTCCCATCCGGATCAACGATCACGAAACTCGCCACACCGCTGCTCGCCTCATCGGCCGTCGTCACAAACGTGACGCCCCGCGCCTTGAGCGTCTTCTGAATATCCCGCACATCATCAAAGTCCGCCAGCGTGTTGCACGAGCGGTCCCAGCCGGGGTTGTACGTGAGCGAGTTCTTCTCGATCATGCCCTGGAACAGCCCGATCGTGCTCGTCTCGTTCTGCATGATCACATACCGCTGCGCGGGGTTGCCCGCGACCATCTTGAATCCGATCTTCTCGTAGAACGCCTTGGACGCATTGATGTCCTTCACGGCCAGGCTGATCGAGAAATTGCCGAGCCGCACGGGGGCATTGGCGGCGGCAGGCTGACCGGCGGGGGTGGGGGTAGCGGCCGTGGGAGGCTCCGCGTCTTCGGCGGCCTCCATGCCAAGGGCGAACGCGATGACCGCGACAAGGATGTACTTCACGGGTAGTCTCCGGTTCCGAGCCACGAGCGGCGTGCCGCGGCCCGATGGCTGAGAATACCCGATCGCCGCCGGAGGTCTTGCCAAATCTTGCGAACTCGCACGCAAACCCGAACCTCCACGTCCCTCGCCTACACCGAGCGCGTCAACCGCGCCATCGACCACATCGTGAGCAGCCTCGACGAGCCGCTCAGCCTCACCGCGATCTCCCGCGTCGCGATGCTCTCCCCCTTCCACTTCCACCGCGTGTTCCAGATGATCGTCGGCGAAACCCCGGCCGACTTCGTCAAGCGTCTCCGCCTCGAGCGGGCCCTGACGATGATCGCCCACGCGCCCAAGCGCCCGATGACCCGCATCGCCCTCGAGTGCGGCTTCTCATCCGTCTCCGATTTCTCCCGCTCCTTCCGCCAGCGCTACGGCGCCTCCCCCAGCAAGTTCGACCTCGCCGCGTGGCAGGCGGCCCACCGCGGCGACCTCGAGACCCTCGTCGCGGCCGCCCCCGACCGCCTGCGTGTCGATCGCCTGCCAGTGCAACGCAACCCCGACGGGTTCAAGGTCCGCATCCGCGACCTGCCGGCGCGGAGCGTCGCGTACATCCGCGTGCGGAATCCGTACAAGGCGGACGCCGTGGTGAAGGCGGTGCATCGGCTGGTGGCGTGGGCCGACCGCCACGGGCTTGGCGACGGGCAGTGGCTCGGCTACCAGTGGGAGAACCCCGAGCTCGTGCCGCTCAAGGACTGCGTGTACCACGTCGCCGTCGAAGCCGAGCGGTTCGTCGCGGCGGGAGAAGTCGGCCGATACCGCTACCCGAAGATGACCGTGGCCCAGGTCGAGATCCGCGGCGGGATCGACCTCGAACTCCGGGCCCTCCAATGGCTCTACGGCGTGTGGCTCCCGCGAAGCGGATATGTGCCCGACGACCACCCGTGCTTCGAGGCGTGGATCGGGCGCCCGTTTGCGCATGGGTATGAGCGCTTTGAGCTGTATGCGTGGTTGCCGGTAAGACGGTGACCGGATGGTGGTCCGCACGTAATCACTCCTCGCCCCGGAGGGGCGCCGGGATGTAGCCACGGGTGGAGCGACGCGGCTCTGAGCGTCGCGGAACCCGTGGAGAGGGGTCGTCCTCTTCACTTCTCAGTTCTTTGCGAGTCTGCCCCGGAGGGGCAGAGGGATGTCACGGGCGAAGAAGTCCTTCGCCCCTGCCGGGGCGATGAAGACAGAAGAGAAAGAGAACATCTGACGGCTTTCCACGGGCTTGCGACGCTCAGAGCAGCGTCGCTGCGCCCGTGGCTACATCCCTCGGCCCCTTTCGGGGCCAAAGGCAAGAGCCAGTCGCCGCGGTATCCTCCGCCATGGCCGACCAGACTCGACGTCCGCTTGTTCTCATCATCCGCGACGGCTGGGGCGAGAACCCGCACCCCGACCATGCGCCGTTCAACGCCGTCGAGGTCGCACGCGGGCGCGGCCTGCTCCCCGTCGACGACATGCTGCGGCGCGACTGGCCCTGCACGCTGATCAAGACGAGCGGCGAGGACGTCGGGCTGCCGGGGGCCGGCGAATCCGCCACCATGGGCAACTCCGAAGTCGGGCACCAGAACATCGGCGCGGGCCGGATCGTGCAGCAGGAATCGCTCGTGATGACGCGGGCGTGCGAGGGCGGGCTGCATACGAACGTCGCGATCAAGGGGGCGATCGAGCGGTGCCTCAAGGCACCCCAAGGCACCGCCGGCCACGAAGCGCGCCCCGACGGCCCCGCGCTGCACCTCATGGGCATCAACTCCGACGCCGGCGTCCACGGCCTGCTCGAGCACCTCCACGCCATCCTCCGGGCGTGCAAGAAGCTGGGGCTTACACGGCGCGTCTACATCCACCTCTTCACCGACGGGCGCGACACGGGGCCCTTCACCGGGATCGCCTTCGCCCGCACCGTCGAGGGCTACTGCGAGCAGCTCGGCGTCGGTCGCATCGCCACCGTCGCCGGGCGCTACTACGCGATGGACCGCGACCACCGCTGGGAGCGCGTGAAGCTCGCGTACGACTGCCTCGTCGGCGCGAGCGCCTCGGGCGACGCCGAGCACCGCGAGTGGACTCCGACCGAGGCCATCCAGCATTACTACGACCACCCCAGCGGCCCGACGCTCAAGGGCGACGAGTTCGTCACGCCCACGCCCATCGGCTCGGCCCGCGAAGTGCTCGAGTCGCGCGTCCGCGACGCCGACAGCGTGATCTTCTACAACTACCGCGGCGATCGCCCCCGAGAGCTCTCGGCCGCCTTCTGCTTCCCCGACGACAAGTGGGCGAAGGTGAAGGCGTCGCCGGACTCTGGCAAGATCGGCTTCGACCGCGGGAAGAAGCTCGACCTGCACTACGTGATCATGACGGAATACTGGGAAGCGCTGCTGCCGTACGTGCAGGGCGTGGCGTTCCCCAAGCCTCCGCGGATGGTGAACATCACGGGGGACTACCTCAGCAAGCTGGGGCTCAGCCAGTTCCGCTGCGCCGAGACGGAGAAGTACCCGCACGTGACGTTCTTCTTCAACGACTACCGCGATGAGCCCTTCCCGGGCGAGGGGCGCGAGAACCCGCAGAGCCCCAAGGTGGCGACGTACGACCTCAAGCCCGAGATGGCGGCCGAGGAGGTCTGCACGGCCGTGCTGCGCCGCCTCGCGGCCCCCGACTGCGAGAGCCTCCTCGTGGTCAACTTCGCCAACGCCGACATGGTCGGCCACACCGGGAACCTGGAGGCCGCGGTCAAGGCGTGCGCCACGGTCGACGCGTGCGTGGGGCGCATCATCAAGGAGACGCTCGGCCGCGGCGGCTCCCTCATCATCACCGCCGACCACGGCAACTGCGAGCAGATGTTCGACCCCGTGACCAACGCCCCGCACACGGCCCACACGATCTATGACGTGCCTTTGTTTGTTGTGGGCGCAGGTGTGAAGGGGCGAACGTTGCGGGGCGATCGCGACGCGGCCGGATGGTTCAAGGCGAACGTTCGGGCGAAGCGCGGACGCCTGGCCGATATCTCCCCGACGGCCCTGGAGATGATGGGACTCAAGAAGCCCGGAGAGATGTCGGGGGAGACGTTGCTGGCCTGATCAGAGCCGCCTGCGGCAGCAGGCGGTTGGACGTACCGCGCGAAGGGACGATCGGGAGCCTCATCGCCTGCTCCCGCCGGCGGCCCTGATCAGTTCGCCAGCCTCACCGCATAAAACGCCGCCTCTTCCGGCTTCGGCGGATCGCTCAAATCGATCGGCAGGTACACGCCGTTCTCGTGGTCGGAGTTCAGCACGATCGCGTTCGGCGGCTCGAAGTGCACGCCGTTGTCGACGTGCTCGTGCCCGAGGATGAACATCGACACCCCCCACCGCTCCACGAGGTCCTCGAGCTGGTCGTGGTCATACCCGCGTCCCCACAGCATGAGATACGCCGAGCCCACGCGCGGCTCGTAGTCCTTCTCGTTCAGGTCGCGGAAGATGACCGACGGGTCGAACCGGCTCATCGCGGCCACGTCGGGGAGGCTGTGGGAGCAGAGGATGTCGCCCCGCGGCGTGTGGACGCGCATCGCCAACGGCATCGAGCGGATGAACGCGCCGATCGCCGCGGTCACCTCGTCGGCCCGCGTGCGGAACGCGTACTCCACGGCGTCATTGAACGCCTGCGTGCAGCGGACGCCGTTCTTGGTGATCGATGCGTTCACGAGTTGGGCCAGCTCGTGGTTGGCGAGCAGGGTGTGGACGTGCTCGGGGAAGACGCTCTTGAGCGCCGCGACGCGGACGAGCACGCGATAGGAGAAGTCCATCCCGTTGAGCAGCCGGTCCGAGTGGATGATCTCGTGCAGCGTGAGGTGGGCCTTGGGCGGAACGCTCGGATCACCGAGCCCCGCGGCCAGCACCAGCTTGCCCAGGTGCAACGGGTTGTCGTGCAGGTCGCCGGTGGCGATGAGGGTGCCGGGGGCGGCGATCTCATCGATGGAATTCCGCCGGCAGCGGGCGGATCGGTTGGCGGCGGCCGCCTCGTTGAGGACCGCGCAGACCTGGTCGGCGCTCGTCAGGTCGAGCTGGTCGAAGATCGGGATCACTTCGCGCCCGCGTTGCTCCCGCCGGGGCCGGGCGAGGCGCCGACCCGCGGGATGAGGCCGCTCTTGCGGAGCTCGGCCTCGGCGGCCAGCTTGCCGCGGATGAGGCTGAGCCGCTCGGCGACGTCCTTCATCGTGTCGGGACGGTTGGCCGGCTCGATCTCGACGCAGTCGAGGATGAGCCTGTCGAGCAGCTCGGGGACGCGCGGGTTGTGGAAGCTCGGGGGCTTGGGCTTGGGGATCAGCGTGTCATCCAGCGACCCCAGCAGCGAGTCGCCCTTACCCAGCGCCGTGGGGACGAAGTTCCGGGTGAGGACCCAGTACATCGTGGCGCCCAGGTTGTAGATGTCGGTCTTGGCGGTGATGGGGCGCCGGTGGACCTGCTCGGGCGCAATGTAATCAGGAGTTCCCTGGATGCGCTCCTTCACCGTCGCGGTCTTGCACGACTGGCCCAGGTCGATGATCTTCACCCCGAGCTCCTGGTCGACGACGATGTTGTTGGGCTTCATGTCCGCGTGGACATAGCCCTGCTCGTGCATGTGGTGCATCGCGTCGGCGACCTGCTCGAAGATGTACGCGGCGTCCTCGAACGTGCGCGGGGGCTCGCGCTCGAGGCTCGCGCCGTCGACGAGCTCCATCACCAGCCACAGCTCGCTCGTCGTCATCGAGAGCAGGCTGGGCCGCTTCTTGATGATGCGCGAGATCTTGCGGATCTTGGTGTGATCGAGGCGGCTGGCGATCGTGTACTCGGCCTCGGCCTGGTCGAGGAAGCGCTGGTCCTTCTCCGTCTCACGCACGACGTGCTTGAGGGCCCAGACCTGCTTGCTCTTGGGGTCGCGCGCAAGATAGATGATGGACGCGGCGCCCCGCCCCAGCTCCTGCAGGATGTCGTAGCCCTCTGCGTTGTCGCCCGGCTTCTTGACTTCCACGGGAGCGGATCCTTCACCAACCGCACACCGGAACGAAGCCCGGGTGCTGCAACGACGGGGCGGCCCACGAGACCAACGCTGCCGGGACCGCCCCGATGGCAACGCCGGGAGATATCGACCGCCCGCCAACGGGCGGCGAGCCCGAAACGGGCTCCAATCCGAAGAGCCCCTGCACGAACCGCAACCGGGCGGGGTGAAGGGTCGGTAATCTAGCGGGTCTGGCTCGCGGAGTCTCGCCCCCGGGGACAGGGACACGAAAGTTCGTGGCGCAAATGCTGTGCGCCCCCTGTGGGCGTTGGTCCCGAGAGTCTTCCCCGCGCCCCGACGCACGAGTGTCTGGACGCGCCCGCTCGCGGACCGAGCGGCCGCGGGCGGACATGCAACCGTTCGCGGGGGGGTGGGGGAAGGTTGCGGGAAGATGGCACAGAGGCACAAAGGGACTCCAGGCCCACCAGAGAAAGACAAGACGCTCCGGATCCGGAGCGTCTTGCCCACTTTGTGCCTATGTGCCTGAGTGCCTCGGGCCCTTCTTCGCTCTCACCGCACCGCGCCCAGCATCTGCTGGAAGCGGGCCGAGGGGAAGAGCACGCCCGGGTCGCTCACCGGCGCGACGTCGGTGTGCAGGACGATCGCCGAGCGCGGAATATTCAGCTCGCGGGCGAGCGCTTCGATCAGCTGGCCAAGCCGGGCCATCTGAGCGTCGGTAAATGGGCGGCGGTTGCCGTCCCCGACGATGCAGATGCTGATGGCGTTGAGGTTGTACCAGTCACCGCTGGCGCCCGCGGCGTGGGCGCCGGGGAGCTGATCGAGCCAGCGGTAGCCGACGTGGAGCTCGCCGTCGTCCATGCCCGCGCCGTTACCGATCACGAAGTGATGGCCGAGCCCGCGGAGGTTGTGGGCCTCGTGGTCGCGCGAGATGGAGGCGGGGGAGCCCGCGGTCTGTCCGCTGTGGTGGACGACGATGGCCTGCCAGCGACCCGGCTCCATGGTCGAGCGGGTCTTGAAGATGGCTTCGATGGAGTTGCCGGGCGCCGCGGCGACGAGGGCCGGAAGCGCCAGCCCGTCGGAGCGCGGAACCGGGTTGGACTCGAGGGCGAGCAGGAGCCCGCAGCCAAGAGTCATCGCCCCCACGAACGCACACCAAACGACCCGGGTGCGACGCGAGATCGCGGGCGACGCGTGAGCGTCGGAACCTGTCTGACCTCGGCCTGTCCGTGTCGTCTGCATCAATCGCTCCGGAGAATTCGAATGTACGAGCAGAATCGGGCGGAGCACGCCCCGACCTTGTTATTTTCGTAACGCGAGCTTGTCGTGTCCAGAGAAATCCACTCAGACTCACGTCAAGCGCGCGACTCTGTAACGCGCGGGAGCACACTCACTGCTTGGGCTGCAGTCTTGCGCGCAGATTGGGCTTTCTCGCACCAAATTTGTCCTCAATCTGCTGCGTTGCGTACTGGTTGCGAACAGCGTCGTAGCGATCGAAGGGCGAACGCTGATCGGTCGGCGAGAGCAGCGGCTTGCTGCATCCCGTAACCATGAACACGATCGCGCCCGCGAGCGCGAGGCACGCGAAACGTCGAGGTGTGGTGGAGGTGGGTCGCGTCACGCGCAAAGTGTAGTGGGTCCGCAAACTCATGGGCGGTTCTCGGCGGTGCCGGGCCGCAGGCGGGCGCCGGGGTCCAGGGTCGCCTGCCCCCGGGCCACGCACTGGCGAAGGGCCTCATAAACACCGGCACAGACCGCCGTCGCCAGGTTCAGCGACCGCTCGGTCGGGAGCATCGGAAAGGTCAGCACCCGGTCAGGGTGGGCGGCCAGCAGCAACTCGGGGAGCCCCGCCGTCTCCTTGCCAAAAACGAGGTGGTCGCCGGGCTGCAGCGCCGCCTCCCACACCGGCCTCCCCACGTCGCCCGAGAAAAACCACAGCTGCGACGGGGCCGGGCGAAGGGCCCCGAGGTATGCGTCCCAGTTGTCATGCTCGACCGGGCGCAGCCGCGGCCAGTAGTCCAGCCCCGCCCGCCGACACGCCTTCTCGTCCGTCGAGAACCCCAGCGGCCGGATCAGGTGCAGCGAGCACCCGGTCGCGATGCACGTCCGCCCGATGTTGCCGGTGTTGTTCGGGATCTCGGGTTCGTGGAGGACGACGTGGAACATGGGAGAGAGGGGCCAGGGGTCAGGGGCCTGGGGTCAGGGAAGACGGTCGGGTGCCCCGGCGGAGCTTTGTCCGCCGGGTGCTTCGCAATCGTGCTGCTCCCCCGCCGCGGCGCGGATCATCTCCCACGCCGTGCGCACATGCTGCTCGCGGGTCGCCGCGCTGCCGACGCATAGGCGCAGGGTAAAGGCAGGAGCCCGAGTGCGTCCCTGGCTTCGTCGCTCGAGCACGGTGTGGGTGAGGTAGAGCTTGCCGCCGGCGTTGAGGCGATTGAGCAGGTCGCGATTGCGGGCGTCCGTCTCGGGGCCATCCGGGCCCCGCAGCCGGAAGCAGACGAGGTTGAGCGTCCGCGGCGCCAGAAGCTCGAAGCGCGGGTCGGCCCGGACCCACGACTCAAACTCCGCGGCCAGCCGCACATGCTCGCGGACGTGCGCCCTCAGGTGCTCGGCCCCGTAGCGCCGCAGAACGAACCACAGCTTCAGCGCCCGGAACCTTCGCCCGAGCGGCACCTGCCAGTCGCGGAGGTCCGGCTGTGGAGAGGGTGGTGGCACAGGCGTCCCGCCTGTGTCGGCCGCTCCGGCCGAGCCCGGTGCACAGCCACCCACGGTCACCGGCGGGGCGCCTGTGCCACCGGCAACGGGGACCGCCGTGTTGCGGAGGTACTCCGGGGTGATCGAGAGCGCCGCGAGCAGGCTCGCCCTGTCGCTGGTCCAGAACAGGTCGCAGTCGAAATTCGTCAGCAGCCACTTGTGCGGGTTGAAGCACAGCGAGTCGGCGAGGTCCACGCCCTCGAGCAGGTGGCGGAACTCCGGGCAGATGGCCGCCGCCCCCGCGTGAGCCGCGTCGACGTGCAGCCACACCCTGTGCTTCGCCGCGATCGCCCCGATGGCCCGGACCGGGTCAATCGCCGTCGAGCTCGTCGTCCCGACCGTGGCGCACACGTAGAACGGCCGCAGCCCCGCGGCCCGGTCGAACTCGATCGCGGCCTCAAGAGCCTTGGGATCCATCGCAAGGCCCGCGTCGGTCTCGATGAGGCGCACCCGCCGGCGGTCGTCGGGAGAACTCGCGAGCCCGGCGACCATCGCCGCCTTGATGATCGACGAGTGGGCCTGCGTCGAGGTGTAGAGGACGAGCTGATCGGCGTCAAGGGTCGGATCGGTCGCGAGCGCCCGGGCCCGGGCGGCAAGGAGAGCGATCAGGGTGCTTTCGCTGGCCGTGCCCTGGATGCAGCCCGCACCAGAGGCTGGTGGCACAGGCGTCCCGCCTGTGTCGGCCGCCGCGGCCGAGCGACGCACGAGCACAGGCGGGACGCCTGTGCCACCGTCTGAAGGATCATTCAGAAACTTCTCAGGCAATCCCAGCAGCTTCGCCATCCAGTCCACCACCCGCAGCTCAAGCTCCGTCGCCGCCGGGCTGGTCGCCCACAGCATGCCGTTGACCCCCAGCCCCGCGCTGAGCAGTTCGCCGAGCACGCCCGGGAACGACGCGCTGGCCGGGAAGTACGCGTAGAAGTGCGGCGACTGCCAATGGGTCAGCCCGGGGACAATCAGCCGGTCGACATCCGCGGCGATCGCGTCCCAGGGCTCGGCGTCTTCCGGAGCCCGATCAGGAAGCTGCGCGAGCAGCTCGCCGGGCTTCGCCCTGCTCAGCACCGGAAGCCGGGCCGGGGTCGACGCCGGAGCCGCCGCATCGCTGGCAAGCGTCGACCAGTAGTCCGCGATCCAGTCCACCATCGCGTGGCCGGCGCGCCGGAATTCGTCGGGGGACATGGGGGTAGAGAGAGTCACGCGAGCAGAATAGCGGGTGCCCGGGCGGAGCTTTGTCCGCCCGGCGATCGCGCGGCACCAGTCCCGGCGAATAAAGCTCCGCCGGGGCGCCCATTGCTGAATTCCCTCACCTCCGAATCGGCGCCGACCTCTTCCCCTGCAACTCCTCCAGCCGGTCCGTGATGTCGTCGAGCAGATCCTCCTCACGGCTCGAGTCACCGAACCGCCCCACCGTGCAACGCATCACAATCTGGTCCGGCGGCGGCACCGCCTTCGGATCCCGCGACGACGGGGGGGGGCGCGGCTTCTCAAAGTTCGGCTGGCGCCCGATGAACAGATACACCGGCTCGTCCTTCACCGTCCGCAGATAGAACCGGCGCGGACTCTCCGTCCGGTCGTTCGACCACAGCACCGCCATCTCGTTCTTCCCCGCCGCAACCCCCACTGCGGCGTCGATGTCGTCGTAGTCCGCCGCGACCTCCGCCGTCTCCGCGTCCGGCAGCAGGCCCGACCCGCCGCCCACGACCCCGGGGGGATCCGAGCTGCACCCGCCAAGGCCGAGCAGGGCCCCAATAGCGAACAAACCCAGGACGACGGTCGTACGTGACGTCATGGGAGCAGTTTACCGGCGCGCGATGGGTCTCGCCGCCCAGCCTCCCGCTCCCACCCCGGCAGCCTGAACAAGTTGACCATCCAAACACCGTCCGATCAGCAAGAACCGACAGGGTGCAGCCCTCCGCCGGGGTCGCTACGCTTGGACGGTGGTGCGGCTGGCGAAATCGCCGATGTCCGCACGGTGGTTGGGTTCGACGCAGGCCTCCCAAGGCGGGTGGCGGCGCCGAGCCCCGGAGTTCGCCCGCAGGTGGACGCCAGCATTCCCGTTCCGCAGGGCGCCGAGCGAGTCACCATGCTCGGGCTCGGGGACCGCAACCTCAAGATCATCCGTGAAGCGCTCGGGGTGAAGGTGGCCGCGCGCGGCGGGGTCGTCCGGATTTCCGGCGATCGCGACGTGGTGACCGCCGCCCGGGCCGTGCTCAGCGAGTTGGGGGCAGCCGCCGTCCGCGACGAGCACCTCACCCGCCAGCAGGTCCTCGACATGGTCAGCCGCGAGGCGACCGGGGTCCGCCGCCGTGCCGAGCGGGCCGCGGCCGGCGAAGACGCCGACGCCGAGCCGGCACCGGCATGGGAAGAAGTTCTGAACGTCTACGCCGCCGGCAAGCCCGTGCGGGCCCGGACCGACAACCAGGACCTGTACCTCAACGCGATCCGCGACAACGACCTCGTCTTCGCAATCGGACCCGCGGGCACGGGCAAGACCTATCTGGCAGTCGCGGCGGCCGTGCACATGCTCAAGGCCGAACTGGTCAAGAAGGTCATCCTCGTACGCCCGGCCGTCGAAGCGGGCGAGAAGCTCGGCTTCCTGCCCGGCGACCTGCAGGCCAAGGTGAACCCGTACCTGCGCCCCCTGCTCGACGCGCTCAACGACATGATGGACTTCGCCACCATCAAGCGATTCATGATGAACGACGTAGTTGAAGTGATCCCCCTCGCGTACATGCGCGGCCGCACGCTCAACAACGCCGTCATCATCCTCGACGAGGCCCAGAACACGACCAAGGGCCAGATGCTCATGTTCCTCACCCGCATGGGCCACGGCAGCAAGATGATCGTCACCGGCGACACCACGCAGATCGACCTCCCCGACCCCACCGAGAGCGGCCTGATCGACGCCGCCCGGCGCCTCAAGCGGGTCAAGGGCGTCGCCTTCGTCGCCCTGCAGCAGCAGGACATCGTCCGGCACCGGCTCGTGCAGCGCATCGTCAAGGCCTACGCCGACAAGGACAAGGCCCGCCGGAGCGCGGCGGCCGCGGCCGCCATCAACGGCGACACCGAAAGCAACGGGGACACGGGCGACACCACGGAGGACCACACGCCCGACTGAGCCTTGCGCTGAGTTGGGCCGACGACCACCATGGGACGCGACTTCTCCAGACCGGGCGTGCGTGAGCGTGCAGTGGACCTGAAGCGGTCGCTGCGCGAATCGACGCCGAGCTGGCGCGACTACCTCACCGCGCGAGGCGCCGGGACCACCCTGCTGATCTGGCCGCTCTTCGCACTCGTGTGTGCGCTCGCCGCGATCTTCGGGCGCAGCCTGCCATTGGTCGCGGTCGGCCGGGTGATGAACGAAACGTCGACGGTCCGAGTGGGCTTCACGCTCGAGGACCAGGCGGCGACGGAAGAGGCTCGCAAGAACGAGCGTGCCCGCACGCCGCGGGTGTACGTGGCCGACTCGGCCGTGCTCAGCGCGATCGAGAACTCGATCGCGTCGCTCCCCAAGACGCTGTCGGGCGTGCAGACGCTCGCGGGGGTTGAGCAGGGCATCGTCAAGCAGTTCTCGCTGACGCCCGAGATCCTCGGGGCGATCCAGAGCGAGGGCGTCGAAGGCGAGGCCAGCCCGCAGTGGATCGCGCGGACCAGGCGGCTCGTCGAGAAGCTGCACACGACAGCCATGCTCGACCAGCAGACCTGGCAGCGCGAGACCCAGAGCCTCAACCGGCTCATCGAGCTGCACTTCGGCGACGACGTCACGGTCTCACCCTCGGGCCAGGCCCTGAACGTCAACGATGCGCCACAGCTCGACGAGACGCTGACGCGGGCGGCCCGCGACGCGGGCTTCGCAGGCCCATCGCTGGTCGCGGTCGCGTCGAGGCTGACCACCGACCCGCGCCCGACATACCGCTTCGACGCGGCCCTCACGGCCGAGCGCCAGAACGAGGCCGCGGACAAGGTCCAGACCGTGATGCGCGAGATCGCGCCCGGCGCAGTCATCTATACACGCGGAGAGGCCCTGAGCGCCGACGCCTACGAACTGGCCCGGGCCGAGGCACGCCGATTCAACCAGGCGGCGGACTGGTGGCGGATCGCGCTGCGGGTCGTCAGCATCGTGGGAGCCGTGGGTGCGGTGAGCCTCGCCATGGCGGGGTACCTGTCGATGTTCTTCCCACAGCTCGCCCGCCGGTGGTCGCACCACGCGGCCATCGCCGGGATCATGGCCGGGGCGCTGATCCTCGCGGTGTGGGTGAGCATGAGCGACCCGCGTCTGCTCCCGCTCGCGGCCGTGACGCCGAGCGTCATGATCGCCGCCATCTTCACCATCGGCCTGCACCCGCGCCTCGCGCTCGCCTTGGGCGTGCTGCACGGCCTGCTCGTCTGCGTCGCCCTCGACCAGGGCATCGGCACGCTCGCCGTCACCGTCACCGGCGTCGGCGTCGGCGTGTGGCTGCTCCGCGAGGTCCGCGACCGCGGCAGCATCATCCGCTTCTCCATGATGGCCGGCCTCTCCCTCGGCGTCGGCACCATCCTCGTCGGGCTCATCGACCGGCCCATCAACGCCGATTCCGTGGTCCAGACCCTGTGGGACGGCCTGCTCGCCGCGTTCGGCGGCCTGCTCGCCGGCGGCGTGCTGTTCTTCGCTTTGCGTCCGCTCGAGCGCGTCTTCGACGTGACCACCGCGATGACGCTCGTCGAACTCCGTGACCCCAAGCACCCCCTGCTCCGCGAACTCCAGCAGCGGGCCCCCGGCACGCACAATCACTCGCTCAACGTCGCGAACCTGGCCGAGGCCGCCGCCGAGTCCATCGGCGCCAACGGCCTGCTCGCCTACGTCGGCTCGCTCTACCACGACATCGGCAAGGTCAACAAGCCCGACTACTTCGTCGAGAACCAGACCCCCGGCTTCAACCGCCACGACCGCCTCAGCCCCGCGATGAGCCTGCTCGTCATCATCGGGCACGTCAAGGACGGCCTCGAACTCGCCCGCGAGTTCAACCTGCCGCACCCCCTGCTCCACTTCATCGAGGCCCACCACGGCACAACGCTCGTCGAGTACTTCTTCCACCGCGCCAAGAAGCTCGCCGCCGAGGACGAGCACAACGACGACGGCGAGGGCCCGCAGGAAATCGAGTACCGCTACCCCGGCCCCAAGCCGCGCACCAAGGAAGTCGCGATCCTCATGCTGTGCGACGCCGTCGAGAGCGCCGCCCGCAGCATGGCGAACCCGACCCCCGGCCGCATCGAAGCAATGACCCGCGCGATCGCGAGCAAGCGCCTCATGGACGGCCAGTTCGACGAATGCGACCTGACCCTGCGAGAGCTGAACACCGTCACCGAAGCCGTGAGCCGCACGCTCACCGCCATCTACCACGGCCGCGTGACCTACCCCGACGGCCAGCGCCCCGACAACGACGCCCCCAAGACCGGCATCATCAAGGTCGACGCCGAGCCAAAGACGGCCACCAGAGCGGGATAAGAGACGCGAGCGCAAGCGAGTGGAAGAGATCTCCCTCCGCAACGCGGAGGGAGACACGTCTCAGCGGCGTTCAGCCGCTGAGACGAGAGGGAGGGCGTCTTGCCCCCTCTCCCTTCGGCTTTGCGAAGGGAGAGGGCTGGGGTGAGGGCTCCGCCTTCTATTCCTTCTCCATGCCTCGTGGCGACGGCAGCGCCGCACCAGCTCGCCAACTCACACTTTCTTTGCGGCCGCCTTCTTCGCCTTGCGAGCGCTTCGCTTCGGCCAAGGACCGCCGGGCCTTCGCGCAGCAATCCCCGTCCCCTTCACAGCTCCAAGCTCGAATACATCCGTGACCGGCAGATCAAACATGATGCGGTGCGCGGCCGCGAGGTGGGCCGGCGCGTGCGCGACGAATGCCATGAGCAAGCGAAAGGCCTCATCTGGCTTCCATCTCTTCGAGTTGTATAGCGCATGGAGATCGTGCAGGTCGTAAATCCAGTCCGTGAGATGGAACGCGGCTTCGCTGGCAGCCTGTTCTGACAGAAACCCGTCATGCGAGAGCGCTCGCACGATTCTGAGCCGCAGCATCGCCTCGGCTCCGCGTCGCCGTTCTGATGTTGTGGTATTGGCCGCGGACTTGGACTTGGGCATGAACGCATGGTAACGATGGCCGCGCTCCGAATCGCAGGGAGACTGCCCCCTCTCCCTTCGGCTTTGCGAAGGGAGAGGGCTGGGGTGAGGGCTCCGCCTTCTACTCCCTTCTTCATGCCTCCCGTCCACCGAGTCGTCGCTCTCCGGTATTCTGTCGACCATGCGACTTCGCCCCAGAGTCAAGTCAGCTGGCAATCTCACCAACGCCCAGCGGCTGCGGCGCGAAATGTCACCCGCTGAGCGAGTGCTTTGGGGGCTTCTCCGCGACCGGCGACTGGGTGGGCTCAAGTTCAGACGTCAGGTCGCCATGGGACCGTGGGTCGCGGATTTCTATTGCCCCGACGCCGGCGTGGTCGTTGAGCTCGACGGCGCTTCGCACCGTGGCGACCGCAAGGAGATGGATGCACACCGGGATCGCTGGATGACCGAGCGCCGCATGTACGTCCTTCGGATCACGGCCAGCGAACTCTCAAAGAACCCGGACGGCGTCCAGCGCACAATCCTCCGCGTGTGCCGCGATCGCATCGCCGCTGCCGTGGCTTCGCGAGGCGTGGAGAAGCAGGTAGAAGTAGAGCCCTCACCCCTGCCCTTGTATCTTGATACCGCCCCATCCGTGTCGGAGGGGG
>CAZMCC010000006.1:0-18589 GCA_964564695.1 uncultured Phycisphaeraceae bacterium
CCTGGAGTTCATCGGCAAGGACCTGCCGCCCGACGTCCTCGCCGGCTGTGCGGCGCGTGCGCCGTACGCCGCCCTGGAGTTCATCGGCAAGGACCTGCCGCCCGACGTCCTCGCCGGCTGTGCGGCGTGTGAGCCGTCCGCCGCCCTGCGGTTCATCGGCAAGGACCTGCCCGAGGAGGTCCGGGCGTGGATCGAGGCCCGCACCAAGTGACCCGCTCTCTCACCCCGCACCGGCCCGAGAGGTCCGGGCGGGGTTTGCCCACATGACCGACCCCGCCCCCAACCAACCCGACGGCGCAGCGACCCAGCACACCACGGTCATCCGCGGTGATCAGCCGGTCCTGCACGTCACGTTCGCTCAACCCGACGACGGCCGGTGGTTCCGGCTGCTCAACTCGCTCATCGACAGCGGCGCGTGGGGCCGTCTGTCTGACTCGGCGTGCCGCACGCTCGTCGTGCTGGCTCGCCACGCCTCTGCCGACGGCACCTCTTTGCCGTCGCTGGCGACGCTCAAGGAACAGGCGGGCCTCTCGAAGTCCGCCGTGTACGAAGCTCTGAAGGAGCTGGCCGCCGGGGATCGGCCGCTCATCCGCAAGATCCCCACGGGCCGGGCCTGGGAGCTGTTCCCCGGTCGCCCGTTCGCACGCCGTGGCCTGCCCGGGCGCGGGACACCGACACCCACCACGCCCGCGTCCGGGAGGCCGTTCCTCTCCCCGCAGTCCGCCACGGTGGACCCGCCGGCGGATGGCCGGGGATGCCAGTCCGCCGGGGCGGGCGCGGAGTCCGCCCAGCCGGACAGAAAGTCCGCCACGGCGGACCTGCTCTTAAGACCAGACTTAGACCTCGTCGTCGACAGGTCGGTGTTCGACGAGAGCGGCGACGTGGGGGTCGGCGACGACGTCGGCGGCGTTGATGAGGAGGCGGCTAGGAGGCTGCAGCAGATCGGCGTGAAGCGTGTCGCGATCTCCGACCTGGTCCGGCGGAACGGCGCCGAGGCCGTGCTGACCGCGCTGGCGAACACCGAGTACAAGGTCGGGGTCCGGCAGATCAAGACGACGCCGCGGCAGTACTTCTTCAACTCGCTGAGCAACCGCTACCCGCTCTTCGCCGAGGTGGAGCGGCAGCAGGCCGCGCTCGACGCGGCCAAGGCCCTGTGCGCGAAAGTGTCGCCGCACATGACCAAGGCGGATCTGCAGCTCATCACGCGCGGGCTCAAGAACTGGCGCGGGGTGTGCCGGGTCGCGGGCTTCAAGGACCGGGCGCGCATCGAGGCGATCGGCGCCGAGGAAGCGCCCCGCCTGGCGGCGTGGCTGGTGGAGCAGGCGTCGATCGCGGCGGGGGCGCACTCATGAGCATCGTAACGAGCGCCTCCTTGCGGTGCGACGGCTGCCGCAAGGTCTTCGACCCACCAGCGACAGGGGCAACGGCGAATGAGACCCGGGCCGCGGCCGAGATCGCGGGCTGGGCCGGCATGTATGTCAGCAAAGAGGGCAAACGGGATTACTGCTCAACGTGTGCACGAGCGGCGCGTGCTGTTGGTGCTGCGGAGAGGCGCGAGGGTTAAGGGGTGAAGGAGCATGACGTGGCGAAGCAGAAGGACAACTGGCACGAGAGTTACCGCGAGAAACCGTTCACCCTGGGGGTGTCGAACCAGCTCCGGTATCTGAGCTGGAAGCGGGCCGAGCTCATCAAGGAGCGCAGGGCGAGGTTCACGAAGCGCGACGAGCTGCTGGCCAAGCTCTACAAGCCCGATCCCGGGGACAAGGACCAGACTGGCAAGCTCAAGGTACAGCACTCCGACGTGGTGCGGGACATCGAGGACCTGGCGACGTCGATCAAGTGGCACGACGACGAGTTCGAGAACGTCGTCAACCACGCCGACGACGCGAACCTGTACCCCGACGACGGCGCCGTGCCAACGCCGCCGAAGGAGATCTTCGCGCCCAAGGAGAAGCCGGAGCCCAAGCCCGAGAAGAAGGGCGACAAGGCCGACGGCCGCGACCCCGCGAAGGACGACGACAAGGAGACGGGTCACCTGCACGGCGACGCGGGTGGCAAGCCCCAGCAGCCCGTCGGCGTCCCCGACGACAAACCGCCCGCGGCGCCCGCGCGCAAGCCGCTCGAGGGCAGGGCCGTCGACTCCGGCGGCCGCCCCAAGAAGAAGGCCGGCAAGTAACCGCGTCATCACCACTCGCACCCACCTGGAGCATCCACCATGCCCGCCACGAAGAAGAAGCCCGCCAAGAAGGGGAAGGCCGCGGCCGCCCCGGCGCCCAAGCTGCCCCCGATCAAGCTCGCCGACAACCTTCCGGCCCTCATGTGGGACCAGGTCCCGCTCAAAGATCTGTGGATCGACGACAATCGCGACCGCGACGCCGCGCTTGAGGACCGGCAGATCCGCTCGTTCGCCGAGTCGATCGCCGCCCGCGGCCAGCTGCAGCCTGTGCTCATCACCAAGCTCGGGGCGCCGAAGGGCAGGTGGCGCGTGGTCGCCGGCGTGCGCCGCGTCAAGGCGATGCGCATGCTCAACCTCGAGCAGTGCGACGCGACCGCCGCCAGCTTCAAGACCGAGGATGAAGTCCTCGCCGCGATGGCCACTGAGAACCTGCATCGCCAGGACCTCAACCCCGCCGAGGAGGCCAACGCCGTCGCTCACCTGCTCGAGGCGGTGGCGTTCGACGCGGCGATCGCTGCGGGCGCATCCAGTGGGACGAGGCCCTTCACCCGCGAACTCGCGGATGACCTGCTCCGCAAAGGCGGCGTGGCGTTGGACGCCTACCAGCACGACCTGCTCCTGCAGCCGCGCGTGCACGCCCATGCGATCGAGCTCGTCGCCGCCCGCCTGGCAAAGTCGCCCACGTGGGTGCGTGACCGTGCGTTCCTCGGCCGGCTCGACGGCAAGGCCCGCGACCTGGTGCTGTCTGGCGAGCTCCCCCTCGCCAGTGCCCGCATCATCGCCCAGGTCGCCGACCCGAAAGTCCGGGATGACCTGGCCCGCCAGGCGGTGAAGGACCCGCGGGACACCTACCACGGGCGCCCGATGACAACCGAGCGCGTGCAGCAGATCGCCAGCGAGTACCTGTTCTCGCTCGGCAGCGTGCCCTGGAAGCTCGAGGAGCCGTTCGCCGGCAAGATCGCGTGCGCAGCGTGCCCGCACAACTCGAACAACAACCCGGGCCTGTTCGAGCACGGCGTCAGCGCCCGACTCTCCACCCGCATCGACGGCGAGCGATCGAAAGCCGAGGGCGCCGCCGGCATCTGCAGCAACCACGCGTGCTTCCGCGAGAAGTCGACCGCCGCCAACGGGGCGGTCAACCGAGTGGCCACCAAGGCCTTGCTCACGATCAAGGGCAAGCCCACCGACGCTGCGGCGACGGCCGCCGCGGGCCCTCTGACCCCCAAGTACATCAACCGCTCGGCCGTCGCTCACCGCGTGAAGCAGAAGGCGGAGCGTCAGCGTGCCTTCGGGAAGCCCAAGAGCACGAAGGCCTCAACGCACCCAGCGGTGAACCGCGTGGATGATCAGAAGCGTGAGGCCGAGCACAAATGGAAGAACGCGGCGTACGCGTGGGTCGACAAGAAGGTCAACCCGGTGCTTTCGAAGTGGCTCAAGGCTCGGCCCGGCGCGTGGCTGCTCTTCGAGCTGCTCACGAAGCACGAGCTGTTCCAGAAGATCGGCAACCAGCACGGGGCCAAGGTGCTGCAGTCGCCGGCGTGGAAGGAGCTGGTCGGGCTGCTCAAGGCCCCGAGCTGGGAGGCGGCGCTGAAAATCGAGGCGGGCGCGAAGCGGAGCTTCGGGCTGCTCGACTCCTGGTACGCGGCGAACAACGGCACCGCGGCCTCGCTCGTCGAGCTGCTTGAGCTCGACGTCGACACGCCGTTCCCGACGCTCGACGACTTCCTGCCGGCCAAGGACAAGGCGAAGCCTGAAGCGAAGGCCGCGGCGAAGCCCAAGGCTGGCAAGGCCAAGTCCGCCGTCGACGCCGAAGAGGACGAGCTCGAAGCGGAGGATGACTAATGGGCGCCATGTGCCCCGACTGCGGGACGGTGCTGCTCACCAACCCCGGCTTGACAACCGGCGGGCAGTGCCTCAACTGCGGATACCCGACGAAGCGGACGGTGCAGGAACCGGCCTCTCCGCCCCCGCGGTTCGAGGCAGAGCCCTTGGTCCTGGCTTCGGGGACCGACGACGCCAAGCCCGCCAAGCCACCCACCAAGCCCAGCGACGTCGAGCGGCTCCGCTTGATGGCCGACGTCGCCACCGAGGTCTGGCTCTGCCGCCACATCGTCAACCAGATCACCGCGACCGACGCTCGCGGCAACGCGGCGCTCACGCAGATCGTCGGCCACCTGGACGAGGCCCGCAAGCTCTTCGAGCAGGCCTCCATCCCCTACCCGAGCCTCAACCAGGAGCCCGGCCGGTGAGCCACTACCCCCACACCCGCCCGCGCCGGGTCGCACCGCCGCCGGCCGACCTGCAGTCACGCTCGGTCGCGGAGCAGCAGGTCTACTGGAACGACCGCCTCAACTCGGCGCTCAACGCCGACGAGTACCACCAGGCCGAGGTCGACGAGTGCCGCCGGCACCTGATGTGCCTGGTGCAGCGACGGCTCGACCAGGTCGAGCTGCGGGCGTCCGCGTTCGAACGGCTGCTCCGTCGGATCGACACCGCCCTCAGAGCCCAGGACCAACGGCGGCTGCTCGCCCGCGTGCGGGAGATCGCGGCCGTCCTCAAGCAACACGAAGGAGACCCCCAGTGAGCACCGGAGAACGACTCCCGCTCGAGCGGGCGGATGCCGCGGCGGACGCCATCATGCGGATGTGGGGGCTCGGGCAGCCGCACTACCAGGTGGTCGGGTCCATTCGTCGGCGACGGCCGCTCGTCGGCGATGTCGAGATGATCGGGCCGGCCCAGCCGGCGGGCGAGACTGCCGGGCTCTTTACCCCGGCGGCTCCCGACACCCTCTTCGACGCGATCGATGCCAGCATCGGCAAGGGCCACGTCATCGCCGTGAGGGGCGCGAAGCCCCACTTCCTGGCGTGCTCACTGCGGATCGTGTTGCGAGACACCGTCGGGGGCGGGCGCGTCGAGTTCCCCGTCGAGGTCTTCCGCTACGCCGCCGACGGCTCGAACCGCGGGTGGATCGAGCTCATGCGCACCGGCCCGTCGGAGCTCGGGATCTTGTTCCTGTCACGGTGGAAGTCCGTGTACGGCATCAGCCCCGAGGGGAAGGCGTCGATCGACGGGCACCTGGTCGATGCCCGCGGCGTGCGGATACCCACGCCCACCGAGGACGACTGCTGGCGGCTGTGCGACCTGCGGCCCGTCGATCCCGAGCGCCGGGATGTGTACACCGAGGCTTGGAAGAAGCGCGAGTCGGACTCGCGCCGGGAGGTGCTGCGGTGAGCACGATCAACACAGAGCTTCGAGCCGTTGGGGACGCGATCACGTCCCGATGCGTCGCGTTCGAGAACCACCTGTGCGGCCGGCCGGTGAAGGCGCGAGCCGTCGTCAAGAACGCGGGCGGCTACCGGCTGTGCTTCATGCGCAATGAGGGGAAGGCGGGCTGGAGCCTCTGGTTCGCCGAGCCCAGCGAGTCGGGCGCGGAAGGGGCGCTGCTGCGGGACCGGTCGATCGACAACAAGGTGGTCGCGGTCGGGATGTTCCGCGATCTCGTCGCGGCGATCGACACCGCGGTGTCCGGGACGATCACCGCCACCCGCAGCGCCGTCGAGCAGTTCGACCGTGAGTTCCCGGAGCTGGCGCCGAAGCCGGAGGGCACGGCTTGACGCTCTTCATCCCCATCACCCGCATCGAGTTCAGCGTGGCCGGCGTCCCCGCGGGCCGGCCACGCCCGCGGGCGCGGGCCGTGAAGACGAAGGGCGGCAAGTGGATCGCCACGATCTACCAGCCCAAGCGCGGCAAGTCGAAGCACGGCGACTGGGGCAACGCCGAGCACTGGTACGCCGCGGTCAAGGCCGCGGCCCTCAACCAGCTCCCGCCCGAGCCCTGGGTCGGGCCCGTGCAGCTCGACGTCGACGCGTACTTCCCGCGGCCTGGCCGGCTGCTGAAGAAGTCGTCGCCGGCGGGGCGCATCCCGCACGAGGGCAAGCCCGACCGCGACAACATCGACAAGTCGGTGATGGACGCCCTGAAGGCGGTCGGGCTGCTGAAGGACGACTCGCAGGTATGCGCCGGCCGCATCACGAAGTGGTACGTGGCGCAGGGATGCCAGCCTGGGGTCCGCATCCGCGCCATCAAGCTCTCGGACGGGTGGGACGGCCGCGAGGCGATCGTCCGCACCATCGCCGGCGAGCTCGAGCGCCACGCCGCGGGCGCCCGCCAAGCCGGCCAGCTCGCCTCCCTCGACCCCACCGACATGCTGCAGATCGCCGAGCAGCTAAGGAGCACGCTGTGAAGAAGAGCATGGCCATGCGGGCGTCTGAAGCGCAGATCAGCACCAGCAGGGTGAACGCCGATCGGGCCAGCCTCGATCGACATGACTGGAAGGTCGGCGAAGAGGACCGCTGGTACATCAACGGCTACGTCGCCTGCCGCTCTGGTGCCCATGTGAACGTCAACGCGAATTGGAGCTTCGGGGTGTTCATGTACGTGAAGTGGCAAGGCCGCGAGTACCGCTTCCGCGTTGACGAGAAGTGCGGCTCGGTTGAGTCGCTGCGCCGCGCCGCCGTCGTGTTCGCCGCTCGTGTCGTCAAGGGAGCTCGCCCGCGATGAGGCCGCTCGAGATGATCATCAAGGCGCTCGCCCCCTGGCTGGGCGGGAAGCGCACGCTCGGCGAGGACATCGCCGTCGAGCTGGGCACGCACTCGCAGTTCATCGACTTGGCGTGCGGATCGCTGGCCGTGCTGCTTGCGAAGCAGCCGGCCACGAAGGAGACGGTCAACGACCTGCACGGGGACATCACAAACCTGGCGTACGTCGTCCAGCACCAGCCGGCGGCCGAGCTGCTCTACGAGCGCCTGCAGCGAGTCGTGCTCGCCGAGGGCATTCTGGACGAGGCCTCGGCCCGCCTGACGAAGATCGGCTGGCCCGAGGTAGTCGACGGCGCCGTCGAGGTCGAGCCCTGGATGGTCGACCGTGCGTACTGGTACTTCGTGGCCAGCTGGATGGGCCGCAACGGCACCGCCGGCACCGACCGCCCCGACTACCAGATCGCGGTTCGGTGGACCCGCAGCGGTGGCTCGCCCACGGTGCGGTTCGCCAACGCAGTGCAGTCGCTGCCGGCCTGGCACCGGCGCCTGCAGAACGTGCTCATCCTCCGCCGCGACTACTTCAAGTTCGCGCACAAGCTCGAGGACCACGCCGACACCGCCATCTACTTCGACCCGCCCCACCCCGCGGAGTCGCGTTCGTCGATCAACGACGACGGCACCGCCAACGCGGCGTCGGGCGGAGGAATGTACCTGCACGAGCTATCGCACGCCAATTCGCTCGAGGAGGCCGGCGGTCTCTTCGGGGAGACGAGCTGGCACGGCGACTGGCAGGGCACGCTCGAGGCCCGGGCCAAGGGCGCCAAGGTCGACGAGCACCGCCTGGCCGCGGAGATCCTCCGCGAGTACAAGTACGCTCGCATCGTCGTCAGCACGTACGACTGCCCGCGCTACCGCGAGCTGTACAGCGGCTGGACGTTCATCGACAAGACGCGGCAGAAGCACCTGCACTCGATGGGTGGGCGTGGCGCTCGGCCCCAGGAAGCGCCCGAGGTCCTGATCGTCAACGGCCCGAGCTTCGCGACCGGCCAGCCCGCGCCCACGGGGCGGCGCCGCGGGCGACGCAAGATCGGGGAGGTCATTTAGATGCTGCCGCCCCTGGTTTCCAACTCGACGCAGCGGATCATCCTGGGCGCGTGCCTGCCGGCGGCCAGGCAGTACTCGGCCAGCGTCAGCCCGATGACGCTGAAGATCGTCCTCTGGACGCTCGCGGCATTCGAGGGAGTCGCCGTATCTCGTCGCCAGCTTGCGACCGCGGCCGGCTGCGGCCTGCTCACCGTCGACCGTGCCATCAAGGCGCTGCAGGCACGCGGCATCGTCGCCGTCGTGCACGAGCGGAACCCGGGCAAGCCCGCCGTGTTCTCGATCGACACTGTCGAGCTCGCCGAGGCGGTCGATCTGGAGGGCACGCGACTCATCAAGTTGGCCGATGTCGCCAGGAGCTGTCCCAAGGAGCCGGCATGCCCATGAAGCCCCTCCGCGCCTGCTCAGTACCAGGCTGCCGCAACCTTGGCACGGGCGATCGGTGCGACGAGCACCAGCAGCGCCACGACGCCGCTAAGCCCGCTTGGGCATCGACCAAGGGCTCGGCGTCGAAGAGGGGCTACGGGGCCAGGTGGAGGCGTCTGCGGCAACTGGTGCTGCACCGTGACCCCATCTGCAGGAAGTGCTGCAGGGAGGCGTCCACCACGGTCGACCACATCGTGCCCAAGGCA
This sequence comes from uncultured Phycisphaeraceae bacterium, assembly GCA_964564695.1. Lineage (GTDB taxonomy): Bacteria > Planctomycetota > Phycisphaerae > Phycisphaerales > UBA1924 > CAZMCC01. The sequence goes on from CAZMCC010000006.1 coordinate 8,448, forward strand.
CGGGGCGGGGATGACTCGATGGAGAACCTGCAGGGCCTGTGCGCCACGTGTGAGGCGGCCAAGACGGCCCAGGACGCAGCTGCAGGGCGTGCTCTCAAACGTCGAGGTCGAGGGGGTCGACGGTGATCGTCGTGACGCTCGAGTACGTGATGGAGACGTTGCCACTGCCGTCGTTGAAGCAGGGCGGGATGGGGCCGATCACGCGGGTCGTGGCGTTGGCCACGGCGATGACCAGGTTGGTCAGCGTCTGTGCAGGAAACACTCCGTCAGCGCCACGCACAGGCGCCGGCGTCGGCGCGTTGATCGTCACGTTGATGGGGGCGCCCGCCCCGTTGATGACTCGCAGCGCCGCCTTACCGCGCGGGTTGGGGAGCGTGTCCCCACCCACTGCGGCTGCGACGGGGGCGGCGAGCGTGCCGGTGAGCGTGGGCTTTGCGGGAACGAGCAGGGCCATGTCCGTGCCTCCTGGTGGTCGCGGGCGTCCTGCCCGCCTGTGGGTGCGTCGAGCTCAGCGCGAGCGTACCGCCCCCCTACGGCCGGGCAAGGGCACGACGAGGCGTTCGGTTCACGACACCCCCCGAGGGTCAGGGGGGGTACCGGGCGTTAGGGTGCCCGGCTGGGGGTATGGGGGGCGCATCTCTGGGAAGGCACACAGGGACCGATGAGGGCCCCTCTTTTTTCTCGGGCGCAGGTTTTGGGAGGGGGGGGTTGGAGCAGCCATGACACGTCCGATCAGTCGCAAGGAAAGCATGGAGATTCAGGCCGGCGCCGACGCGTTGCTCGCGCCTGGAGGCGGCGGCGTTGCCGTGTGGGTTCGTCGCGATGAGCTGCAGCCGCGTGTCGCGGTTCGGTTCAGCAGCGCGGTGAAGGGGGGCGAGGAGATCGACGCGGTCAAGATCGCCACGATCCTCGCGACACTCCGCTGCGGTGTTGATCGCATCACCCATGCCCTGGCGGACCAGATGGGCATGGAGCGAGAGGTGCTCGCCGACATGGTGGCCAAGGCGCACGAGACACTCGGTCCGATCTTCGACACCGCGACGAACGTCGTCAGGCCTCAGGCGCGGGAAGGATGACGACGCGATGGGAGCCCGAGGACCACAGCCCAAACCGACCGAGCTGAAGAAGGCCGCGGGGAATCCCGGCCGGCGGCAGCTCAACGCGCACGAGCCGATCCCGCCGGCGGGCGACGTCGCTGCGCCGCCCTGGCTCAGCGAGCAGGGGCGGCGCGTGTGGAACGAGGTCGCGCCGGTGCTGCTCGCGATGAAGACGCTGACCACCGCGGACGTCTACCCGTTCGCCCGGTACTGCGAAGCGCAGGCGCGGCTGTGGGAGCTGCACAAGTTCCTCTACACGAAGGGTCCCAGCGGCGCGGTGTACAGCGTGAAGAACGACGCCGGCAAGGTGCGCTACGTCGCCGAGCTCCCCCAGGCGATCGAGTACCGCCGGCTGCTCGAGGTGGTGATCAAGCTCGAGGACCGATTCGGCATGTCGGCCGCGGCCCGCTCGCGCATCAACGTGCAACGGGCGCTCACGCCCTCGGGGCCCGAGCTCGGGCTCACCGATGACCCCGACGCCGCGCCGCTGCCGGCGAAGAAGGGCGGGTTCGATCTCCTGCGCGGAGGCGGCCGGCAGCGTCCGATGGGAGCGTGACCCGTGGCGAAGCGAGCGCCCGCGGCGAAGCCCAAGCCCGCGGACAAGTCGAAGGCGCCGCCGCCGGCCAGGCCCCTGCCCCCCCAGCCCGCTGACCCGGGAGAGCAGGGCACGGAGCGGCAGCTCCGCCATGACGAGAAGCTCAAGCGCAAGGGCTACCGCTTCGTCAAGGAGCAGGCCGACCGGGTGTGCGATTTCTTCGAGAAGAGCTTGAAGCACTCGAAGGGTCGACGGTTCGCAGGGAAGTACTTCGTCCTCGAGCCCTGGCAGCGGGGGTATCTCCGCCGGCTCTTCGGCTGGTTCGCGCCCGACGGCCTGCGCCGGTACACGCGCACCAGCGCGTGGATTCCCCGCAAGAACGGCAAGAGCACGCTCGCCGCGGGCATCGCCCTGTACCTCGCCTTCGCCGATTGTGAGCCCGGCGCCGAGGTCTACTGCGCCGCGAGCAACGCGAAGCAGGCGCGGATCGTGTTCGAAGAAGCGAAGCGCATGGCGATGGCGGCCGACGAGCTCGCCGAGGCGGTCGAGCCGTTCAAGGACTCGCTGTTCATGCCCGCACTGGGCGCCAAGCTCGAGGCGATCGCGTCGAAGCCCAACTCGCAGCACGGGTTCAACCCGCACGCGGCGATCATCGACGAGGTGCACGCGATCAAGGACCCCGAGCTCTACGAGGTCCTGACCTCGGGCTCGGGCGCCCGCGACATGCCGATGGAGGTGGTGATCTCCACCGCCGGCCACGACCGCACCAGCATCGGCTGGGAGATCTGGGACTACGCCTGCAAGGTCCGCGACGGGATCATCCACGACCCCGAGTACTTGCCGCTGATCTTCGCCGCGGACCCCGAGGACGACTGGCGGTCGGAGGCGACGTGGCGCAAGGCGAACCCGAACCTGGGCGTGTCGATCACACTGAAGAGTTTCAAGCGGGACTTCAACAAGGCGGCCAACCAGCCGAGCCGCGAGAACGCGTTCCGCCGGCTGCACCTCAACCAGTGGACCGAGCAGGCGACGCGCTGGATGTCGATGGACAAGTGGGACGCGTGCAGCACGAAGCTGCCGAAGAACCTGGACGGGTCGGAGTGCTGGCTCGGCATGGACCTGTCGAAGCGCACCGACCTCACCGCGCTGAACGCCGTGTTCCGCCGCGGCGACGAGTACTCGACGCTCGCGTACCACTTCCTGCCCGAGGACGAGATCCGCGACCGCGAGAAGCGCGACGGCGTGCCCTACCGGCTGTGGGCGAAGCAGGGCTACATCACGCTCACGCCGGGGAACGTCATCGACTACGCGTTCATCCGCACCCGCGTGCTCGACCTCGCGCAGCGGTACCAGGTCCTCGAGCTCGCCCACGACCCGCACGGCTCCACGCAGCTGGCCATTCAGCTCCGCGACGACGGGATCAACTGCTTCGACTTCAAGCAGGACATCCGCACGATGAACGAGCCGACCAAGCTCCTCGAGGCCCTGGTCCTCACCGGCAAGCTCCGGCACGGGGGCAACCCGGTGCTGCGGTGGATGGCGTCCAACGCCGTGGTCATTGAGGATTCGACGGGCAATCTGAAGCTAGCGAAGAACAAGAGCAACGGCCGGATCGACGGCCTGGTGGCCCTTGTCATGGCGCTGGCTCGCGGTACGCTCGCCGAAGACAGGACGTCGGTGTACAAGAAGCGAGGGCTGACGGTCGTATGAGGGACCTGGTGGCCGATGTGATGGTGGTCGGCGGACTCGCGGGCCTGGCGACGGGACTGTGGTGGATCAGCCCGGCATGGTGCCTGGTGGTCGTGGGGTCAGTCCTCGTTGCGATGGGCGTAGGGCTCGCCCTGGCGCGGGGGCCGCGGCGGGGTCCGCGGGGGGTCGGGCGTGGTTCGCGTGGTGGTTGATGCGGGGTGATCGACGCATGGAGGCGTGACCCTTGGGGCTGGTGCGAACGATCATGAGTGGGCTGGGCATCGAGGGCCGCGCCCGCGTGACCCCCGGCGCGCACCCATCGGACGACGGAGGGTGGTGGGGCCGGACGCTGCGCGGTCCGACGTCGGCCGGCATCGACGTCGACGAGTGGGTCGCCCTCTCGATGAGCACCGTCTGGTGCTGCGTCGGGGCGATCGCGGCCGACGTTTCCAAGCTCCCGGTGCACCTGTACCAGCGCGAGGACGGAGACGGGTACCGGACGCGGGTGCGCAAGCACCCGGCCGCCGTCCTGCTCCAGCTCGCCGCCAATTCCGAGGCGAGCGTCTTTACGGTCCGCGAGCTCATCACGTCATGGGCCCTGCTGTGGGGCAACGGCTGCGCCGAGATCGAGCGGAACCGCCGCGGTGATCCGATCGCGCTGTGGCCGCTCAAGCCCTGGCGGATGTGGGTGCGCCGACTCAACGGCGAGGTTGTGTACGACTACCTCGACGAGGACGGCAAGAGCAAGAAGCTGCCGGCCGAGGACGTCCTGCACATCCGCGGCCTGGGCGGCCACACGCTGTGCGGGTTCAGCGTCGTGCGGTTCGCGCGTGAGGCGATGGGCGGGGTGTACGCCGTCGACGAGTACGGGCGGCGGTTCTTCGGCAACGGCGGCCAGCCCTCGGCGATCCTGTCGCACCCCGGCACGATCGGCCGCGAGGCGCGGATCGGCATTCGCGACGACTTCGACGCGATGCACCAGGGCCCTGATCGGTCGCACAACGTGGCGGTGCTCGAGGAGGGCATGACGCTCGAGAAGTGGTCCGTCCCGCCCGAGGACGGCCAGTTCCTGCAGACCCGCCAGTTCAACGTGCCCGAGATCTGCCGGTGGTTCCGGTTCCCCCCCCACAAGGCCGGCGACCTGACCCGCGCCACGTTCAGCAACATCGAGCAGTCGAGCCTCGACTACCTCGGCGACACGCTCCAGCCGTGGATGGTGCGGTGGGAGCAGGAGCTCAACCGAAAGCTGCTCACGCCCACTCAGCAGGACCGGCTGTACTTCGAGCACCTGGCCGACGCGATCCTGCGGACGGACGTGAAGTCCCGCAGCGAGGCGTACGACAAGGCGATCAAGGGCGGTTGGATGAGCCCCGACGAGGTCCGCTCGGCCGAGAACCGGCCGCCCATCCCCAACGGCGCCGGTCGCATCTGGCTGGTCCCGACGAACATGACGACGCCGGCCAAGCTCAAGGCCGACGAGGACAAGGCCCTCGAGGGCGACGAGCCGACGAACCCGACGCCGCCCGCGCCGCCGGCTGATCCGCCGCCGGGTGAGAGGGACCCGGCGGCGGAGCGGTCCCGCCTGGTGGCGATCGCGTGCAACGGCCAGCTCGAGGTGGTCGCCGCGGCGCTGCGGCGCCTCGGGCGCACGCTCGGCGACAAGGCCCAGCGGGCAGCGAAGCGGGAGGCCGACTGGACCGAGTTCAGGGCCGCGGTGCTCACCGACATCGAGCCGGCACGGCGTGAGCTCCTGCCGGCCGTGGAGGCCGCCCTGGCGATCGCCAGCGAGCTGGCCTCGGGACGCAGCTCGACGCCGGCCCCGGCCCTGGCGGGGGAGCTGGCGGCCGCCTGGTGCGAGCGGTCGGTGGAGCTGGCCGGCGGGCTGCCGGCGGAGAAGGCGGAGCAGCTCGGGACCTGGGATCGGACCAGGCCGGAGCGGGAAGCGGGCGAGCTGGTCCGTGCGCTCGCGCACAGCGTGACCGGGGCGTGGCGCCCCGAGGAGGATGATCGTGGCTGATTCGCTGAAGGGTTCGCTCGAGCGTCGCATCGCCCGGGTCGGTTGTGAGCTGCGGGCCGAGGACGCCGGCGGCGGCAAGAAGGTGCTGCGTGGCTACTCGGCGGTGTACGACCAGGAGAGCGACCTGCTGGGCGGGTGGTTCGTCGAAGTCATCCGCCCCGGCGCGTTCGATGAGGTCCTCCGCAGCAAGCCCGACGTCCGCTGCCTATTCAACCACGACGCCAACCAGGTCCTCGGGCGCACGGCGTCGGGCACGCTCACGCTCCGCGGCGACTCGCGCGGGCTGTTCATGGAGTGCCAGGTCCCGTCGACGCGGCTGGCCGAGGACGTCTACGGCCTGGTCACCCGCGGCGACATCAACCAGCAGAGCTTCGCGTTCATCGTGGGTGAGGACCGCTGGACGTTCAGCCACGACCGCGAGAAGCCGACCTTCCGCGAGATCCTCACCGTCGCCGAGCTCTTCGACGTCGGCCCGGTGACCTTCCCGGCGTACGGCAGCACCGACGTCTCGGCCCGCTCGGGCGTGAGCCCCGCCGACGCCGAGGCCCTGTACAAGGCCGCCCTCGCCCGCGAGTGCGGGCAGGATGAGCTCCGGCGGGCAAGGCTCCGCCTGGCCGAGGCCGAAGCCCGAGCTTGACCCCGCCGCGTGCGCGGGGAGTATGCGAGCAGATCAGTTGCGGCGCCGCGGTCGGCAGCCCCATCGGGGTGAGGACCAGCAGGTAGAGCCGCGAGAGCTTCCGCAGGTGCCCATCGGGCCTTGACGGCGTGCTCGACACGGGAAACCCCGTGCCGGGTGTGGCACCACAGCTTCACCTCCCGGCACCAACCACCAGGAGACTGCCCATGACCATGCTGCTTCGGCAGATTGAGACGAAGAAGGGCGAGCGCGAGAAGATCCTGACCGACGCGCGCTCGATCGCGGCGAAGGCGGAAAGGGACAACAACCGGGCGATGACGGCGGAGGAGCGTGTCGCCTTCGACAAGGCGATGGACCTTCACAAGACGATAACCGCCGAGGTGGTCGAGCTCGAGGGCGACCTGAAGCGGCACCGCCAGATCACCGACCTCGAGGAGCGGGACCGCGAGAGCCGCGGCCGACGGACCAACCCCGACGAAGGCGACCGCGGCCAGCGGCGCGGCGGCGGAGGTGGGGCGGGCGGCGGGGGCGGCGAGCGCCGGCACGAGGGCGACCGTCCGCGCGTGCGGCGCTGGAAGCTCAAGAGCGGCCAGGAGCGCCGCATCAACCTCGGCGGCCGCCTGTCGACCCGCGAGTACCGCGACGCCTACCGCACCTACCTGGCGTCGGGCCGGGCCAGCTCCAAGCTGGTCGAGCTTGAGGCGCACGACCAGCGGCTGGACCCCTCCGACTGGGGTGACTCCGACCCGGAGCGCCGCGACATCCTCGCCGACGTCGACACGTCCGGCGGGTACATGGTCGCGCCGATGCAGATGCAGGCGGGCCTGATCAAGGCGCTGGACGACTCTGTGTTCGTCCGGCAGCTCGCCACGGTCATCATGGTGACTTCGGCCCAGTCGCTGGGCGAGGCCAGCCTGGACGCCGACCCCGACGACGGGGAGTGGACCGGCGAGGTGAGCACGGGCACGACCGACACGGCCATGAAGTTCGGCCGGCGCGAGCTCAACCCCACGCTGCTGAGCAAGTGCATCGCTATCAGCCGGAAGATGCTGCGGCTCAACCCCTCGGTCGAGCAGCTCGTCCTGGACCGCCTCGCGTACAAGTTCGCGATCACCCAGGAGAAGGCGTTCCTCCTGGGCGACGGCGCCAACAAGCCCCTCGGCCTGTTCGTGGCCAGCAACGCCGGCGTCCCTACCTCTCGCGACTTCGTGTGCGGGTCCACCACTGCGTTCACGGCGGACGGTCTCATCGCCATGAAGTACGCCCTGAAGGCGGGCTACCGCCGCAGCGCCCGGTGGATGATCCACCGCAACGGCATGGAGCAGATCGCCAAGCTCAAGGACGGCAACGGGCAGTACCTCTGGCGCCAGGGCCTGGTGGCCGGCGAGCCCGACGTCATCCTGCAGCTGCCGGTGGCCGAGAGCGAGTACGTCCCCAACACCTTCACGACCGGGCAATACGTCGCCATGCTGGGCGACTACTCGTTCTACCACATCGCCGAGGCGGCCACGTTCAGCGTGCAGCGCCTGCTCGAGACCGCGGCCAAGCAGAACAAGGTCGAGATGATCGGCCGCCTCGAGGCCGACGGCATGCCTGTTCTCGCGGAGGCCTTCGTCCGCGGCAAGCTCGGTTGAGCCGTCGCCGGCGGACGCCGGCACGACGCACCGACCCCAACCCCTCACCCACCTACCGCGTTCTACCCCGCTCGATTCAGTCCCCAACAGGGAGGTTCCCTTGTTCACGAACATGATCGAAAGCGTCGAGACCGTCCGCGTTTCCAACGCGGTGGCGGCCGGCACGACCCTCATCACTTCCAGCGCCGTCGACTGCCACGACTGTGACGGCGTGCACTTCGAGGTACTCTTCGGCTCCATCACGTCGACGGCCGTGACGTCCATCAAGGCCCAGCAGGCGAACGACTCGGGCGGTTCGCCCGACGACTTCACCGACCTGGCGGGCTCGGCGGTGGCCGTTGCGGACACGCAGAGCAACAAGGTCGGCGTGCTCGACGTCTGCAAGCCGGGCAAGCGCTACGTGAAGTGCCTGGTGGTTCGCGGCACCGCCAACGCCGTCGTCGACGGCATCATCGCCCACAAGTACAAGCTGCGCAAGTCGCCGGCTGTGCAGGGCTCGACCGTCGTGGCGACCAGCAAGGTCATCACCACGCCGGCCGAGGGCACGGCCTAACGAGCTCCTTGTTTGATGGGATTCGTGCTGCGGGCGCCGGGGGAACCCGGCGCCCGCAGCTTCGCGGTGTTCGCGAGGCAGCGGCGGTGGGGAGGGGCGGTACATCGGAAGTGTGGGCACCTCCCCGCCGCGGCCCGCCTTTCAGGAGAACGACCAATGGCGACCGGAGACTTTCCTGGCGTACGGACTGAGCAGGGCGGGCTGAAGATCGTCGTGCCCTCCGGGTGCACGATCGAGGTCGAGAGCGGTGGCGTCCTCAACATGAAGACCGGGGCCCTGTCCAAGGCCAACGGCACGCAGGCCGCGGCGATCGTCGACCTGGTCAGCTCGGCCGGCTCGGCCGACGACACCATCGCCGACGTCGGGGGCGCCTTCAACCAGACCACGCTCAACAACAACTTCGCCGACCTCGGCGCGAAGTTCAACGCGCTGCTCGCCGCCTGCCGCGGCGCCGGCATCGTCGCCCCGTAAACCGCCCGCCCCTCACCCCACCCATTTCACCAGGAGATCGAACATGCGCATCAAGATGCGAACCACGGCCGCCAGCACCCGCGGAGTCCTGCACGCCGAGAAGGAGTACGACCTGCCGGCGTCGATCGCCCAGCCGTTTATCGACGGCGGCTTCGCCGAGAAGGTCACCGCCAAGCGCGAGGCGGACCACGACGAGACCCCCGAGGACGAGACCCCGCGCGCCGGCGCCGAGACCGCGACCCGCGGCCGCAAGTCCCCGAAGCAGTAACCCCGCCGGGCCGGCGCGTGTCCGGCCCGGCCCGGGAATGACCCCCCCTGCCCCGCGGTCACATCCACCGGACGCGGGGCAGGGGTGGCCCGGTGAGCTCGATCGATCGAGGAGACGGCGTGCGGTACCAGCTCGTCACAGCGCCCGAGTCCGAGCCCGTCTCGCCCACCGAGGCCAAGGCCCACCTGCGCGTCGACATCAGCGACGATGACCTGTACATCGGCACGCTCATCACGGCCGCGCGCCAGCGGGCCGAGACGATCACGAACCGCTCGCTGGTCACGCAGACGTGGCGGGCCTGGGGCGACGGGTTCCCCGCCGAGACCGACCCCCGCGGGTTCCTCTCCATCCCCCTCTCCAACGGGCCGGTGATCACGGTCACGAGCGTGAAGTACACCGACGCCGCCGGCGTGCTGCAGACGCTCGCGGGCACGGAGTACACCCTCGACAACAAGATCGCCGACCGCGTCCCCACCGTGCGCCCGGCCTACGGCAGGTCCTGGCCGTCGACGCTCGACGACGGTGACTCGGTGCAAGTCGAGTACCAGGCCGGCTACGGCGCCGCCGGCGCCGTGCCCGCGCCCATCAAGGCCGCGATTCTGCAGTACGTCGGGCACTGGTACCAGAATCGCGAAGTCGTCATCACCGGCACCATCGTCAGCGAGACCCCGTTGGCCGGCGACACCCTTCTGTGGCCGTACCGGCTGCAGGTGCTCGCCTAACCCCTTTCCCCCCTGGAGGTCCCCATGTTCCGTGTCCTGCTCGTCGCCGCGATCGCCGCGGCCCTCGTCGCCTGCTCCACACCCCCCACCCCCCGCCCCCCCACCGACCCCAACGCGCCCGCCACGGCCGGACCCGATCTGACGGCGATCGCCGCGAACATCGCCGCGGCCGCGGCCGACGCCGCTGGCAAGCCCGGCGCGGACCGTGAGGCGGTGCTGCAGGCGGCGATCGCCGCCGCGGTCGCCCAGGCCCCGCAGATCGTCGACCAGCAGTGGATCGACCTGGTGCGGGGCGCGATCGGCCTGGCGGTCGTGCTCAGCAAGACCACCGCCGCCCTTCCCGCTGGCGAGCGGTTCGACGTCGAGCGCGTGCGTGAGGACGTGAAGGCGATCACGCTCGCCAAGCTCAGCCCCGGCGGCGGTTGACCTCGCCGGGGCGTCGGGAAGTATGCGAGTCCCCGTCCCCCCCCCCCCCCCCCCCCCCCCCCCCGGGCGGCGACGAGCGCCGCCCCCCCCCCC
>CAZMCC010000006.1:18599-70279 GCA_964564695.1 uncultured Phycisphaeraceae bacterium
GTCCAGAGCTGCCCGCGGGCGGCGGGGACCCGCCGGGGGGGGGGGGAGAAGTCGGGGACCCCGTCCCCCCCCCCCCCCACCGCCCCGCTCGAGGAGAGACGCATGGCCGACCCCTTCGCATCGCACGCTGACAGCCTGGGCGGCCCGGCGCGGAACGCCGTGGCCGTGACCCCGGCCGACGGCGCCGACCTGGCCACGGTCGCACGCGGCCTCTACATCGGCGTCGCCGGCGACGTGAAGGTCGACATGGCCGGCTCCGGGACCGTCACGTTCGTCGCGGTGCCGGCGGGCTCGGTTCTGCCGTTCTGCGTGAAGCGCGTGTACTCGACGGGCACCTCCGCGACCAACCTCGTCGCCCTCTGGTAGGAGGAGCCCATGAGCCCGTCAGTGTGGTTCCTGCTGCTCGCGGCGGTGGTCCTCATCGTCAGCGTCTGCATCCGTCGGCGGGACGGAGCCGGGCGCATCGTCTTCGAGTTCGACCCGCCGTCGGAAAGGAGTCCGAGCATGCTTCGGTTGACCACCATTCAGAAGGCCACGGCCACGGCCAGGTTCCAGAACGCGGGAGGCCAGGACCGCGACGTCGACGGCATCCCTGTGTGGGCCGTCGAGGACGAGAACATTGCGACGCTGCAGGTCGCGGCCGACGGCCGCTCCGCGGTCGTGATCGCGGGCGCCGCGGGCTCGACGCGCGTGTTCGTGACGGCGGATGCGAAGGTCGGCGAGGGCTTCGAGGAGCTCACCGGCAGCTTCGACGTCGAGGTCAGCGAGGACCAGGCGGTCCAGATCGTGTTCGAGTTCGATGACCCGGTGCTGAAGAGCGAGTAACGGACTGCTCGTTCGGCGGCGGTCTAGACCACTCGGCCCCGGGGGAGACCCCGGGGCCGGATTTATGCGGGCCGGAGATCTCGACAGGCGCGTGACTCTGCAGCAGCCGGTGCCGGCCCGCGATGCCACGGGCGAAGAGACGCACACCTGGTCGACGGTCGGCCAGGTGTGGGCGAAGGTCGAAGGCTTGGGCGGCGCCGAGGACTTCCGGGCCGATAAGCGAGAGCACGACCTGCGGGCGAAGTTCACGATCCGCTACCGCCCAGGGATCAATTCGATGTGGCGGATCATCCACGACGGCGACGTGTATCAGATCACCGACGTGACGGCGCCCGACCGTCGCGAGACGCTCGAGCTGCTGGCGTTCTCGCGGGCTCCCGCGAGCGGGCCCGGGGGGAGCTGACCAATGGCGGACTTCGAAGTTGTGCTTGGCCTGAACGAGGTCGTGAAGCGGCTCGAGCAGCTGCCCGAGCGATTCGCCATGAACCTGATCCGTCGGTCGCTGCGGGCCGGCGGCGTGCCGCTGCTCGAGTTCGCCCGCCAGGCGGCCGCGGTGAAGTACGGGAACCTCCGCGACAGCCTCGAGCTGGTGACCGACCGCCGAGGCGCGGCCCGCACGGAGCTCGTCGTGCGAGTGCGAGTCTCGCCGGCACGCCGGGGCCAGGTGGGCAAGGGCGAGTTGCCGCCCCGCAGCCGCGCTCACCTGGTCGAGTTCGGCACGCGATGGCGGCGTCAGGGCAAGGGCTCCAATCCGGGCGTGCGGCCGCGGCCGTTCATGGGCTCGGCGTTCGAGGCGCGCAAGGAGGAGGCGCTGGCGGCGGTGAAGGACCGCTTCCGGCGCGAGATGCTCAAGGCGGGGCGGCTCTACTAGGCGGGAGACGGAATGCCGACGATCAACGAGACGATCTACGCCATCCTGACCGCCTCAGCGCCCCTGGCGGCGCTGGTCGGCACCCGCGTGTACCCGGTGAAGATGCCGCAGAAGGTCGTGTTCCCCGCGATCGTGTTCGCCAAGATGGGCGGCCCGCGGGCCCACAGCAACGACGGCTCGAGCGGGTTCGTGAATGGCCTGTTCGCGTTCGACTGCTGGGGCGTGTCGCAGACCTCCGCCACCGCCGTTGAGAAGGCGCTGAAGGACACCTTCGACGGCTACCGCGACGTGCAGGCCGGCGGCCTGATCAACGGCGCGTTCGCGATCACCGATCCGGAGGAGGGCTGGGACGACAAGCGCGAGGCGGCGTACGCCAGCGTCGACTACCAGGTGCTCTACAACGAGCCGAACGGAACGCCATGACCGACCCGATCGCCATCGCCATCCTGATCGTGCTGTGCCTGTTCATCCTGATCGTCGTGACAGCCGGCGCCGGCTCGAGCAGCGTCAACCCGAACCCGCCGCCGCCAGGCCCGCCCCCGCGCGTGCGCACGGGATCTGTGCCCCGGCCGAACCCGCTGACGCCGGAGATTGAGGCGTGGGAGCCTCCTCCGACACCAGCGCCGCCACCGCCTCAGCGGGTTTGTCGCTGACCTTGACCCGGCCCCTCCCTGGGGAAGTATCGCGCAGCACCGCACGGACGCGCGGGTAGCCAAGGAGACGGCACATGCCAACGACGATTGCCAAGGGCGGATTCGGGACGACGGTGTGGCGCGACGACGGCACCGGCGCCTTCACGAAGATCGCCGAGATCGGCGACGTCTCCGGGCCCGCGATCAGCCAGGTCCTGGTCGACGCGACGCACCAGGAAAGCCCGAACGGGGCTGCCGAGAAGATCGGCGTCGGCGTGCACGAGCTCGGCGACGTGACGTTCACCATGCACCTGCTGCAGGACGATGCGACCCAGGCCGCGCTCGTCGCGGACGTGAGGACCAAGACCAAGCGAAACTTCCGCGTCGTGCTGCCGTCGGGCACGAAGCGATGGGCGTTCGCGGCGTACGTCGCCAACGTCGGCGCGGCGTACCCGATGCGCGACAAGATGGTGCGGGACGTCGCCATCTCCATCACCGGCGACGCCGTGTTCGAAGCCCACCCCTGATATACCCCTTTTCATGTGCGCGGGGTGGGGGCCGGTCGCGCGGCCGGCCCCCACCGATGCACGGAGAAGCTCCAATGTCCACCGCAACGGTCACGGTCAAGGGCGACGACGGTTCCAGCCGCGTCGTCTCGTTCAACCTCGGTCGGCTGCTCAAGATCGAGCGGGCTGTGGGCAAGGGTGTCAACGAGTTCGTGTTCGGCGAGCTCGGCCCGTTCATGCAGCAGACGGCGGAGATCACGGCGACCGAGCCGTTCGACCCCGACGCCAACAAGGACAGCGACGTCGGCGGCTTGGACGCGGCGGAAGCGGGCGGCGAAGAGCCGGCAGCGGCCGCGGCCGAGCCCAAGGCCGTAGACCCGGCGGAGCTGCAGCGACGGCGCGAGGAGACGATCAAGGCGCTGCGGAAGGTGAGCCTGGTCACGGTCACGTCCTTCATCGCCGGCTGCCTCGACGTCGATCCCGAGAAGCTGCAGGCGGTGGTCGGTCCGGCGCGCCTGATGGGCGTGTTCTTCGACCTGGCCAGCCCCTTCATCGCCGCCGTCGGCGTGATCAACAGCGGCGAGGAGCCCCCCACTACGGACCCTCGGGCGCCCGCGTCCGCGGCCTGAGCGCCCGGGAGCTGCGGGCGTGGGCGATCGTGGAGCTGGGGCTCAGGCCCGCCGAGCTCGAGGAGCTCGGCCCCGACGAGCTGCCGCCGCTCTACACCGCCTGGGGCCGCCGCCAGGAGCGTGAGGACTTCCGGGCCGGCGTGCTCGCCAGCATCGTGGCCAACGCCAACCGAGACCCCAAGAAGACGCGGCCGTTCACGCCGGCGTCGTTCTTTCCATCCCTCGCGGAGTTCTTCCCGCCCGACGAACCGGAGGACGACGAGGGAGTCGTGCGCAAGCTGGAAGCCGCTCTCGGCGGCGCCGGTGAAAGGAGCTCGTCATGAGCCGTATCGGCAGCTCGCTCGCCCTGGGCGCGATCCGCATCGACCTGATCGCCGACATCGCCAAGTTCGTGTCGGGCTCGAAGGCCGGCACAAAGGAGCTCCTGAAGTGGCGCGACAGCGCGAAGTCGGCGGTGAAGGACGTCGGCGCCCACGTCAACGCCGCGGCCAAGACGTTCGTGAACATGAAGACCGCGATCCTGGGCGTCGGCGTCGCCCTCGGCGCGATGCAGGTCGCCCGCGGGCTCGACGCGGCCGCGGACAAGGTCGACCAGCTGGGCAAGGCCGCCAAGCGCCTCGGCGTCGGGGTCGAGCAGCTCTCCGCCCTGCGTTTCGCGGCCGGCGAATCAGGGGTTGAGTTCGAGTCGCTGGCGAAGATGGCGGCGCGGGCCGGTCGCACGGTCGCCGAGATGGTGGACAACGGGAAGACGTTCGCCCGCGTCGGCCGCATCAACGTGGCGCTGACCGACGCCGCCGGCAACGTGCGGAACATCGCCGACCTGCTCCCCGACCTGGCCCGCGGCATCGAGTCGGCCGGCAGCGAGGCGGCGCAGCTCAACCTCGCGCAGAAGTTCTTCGGCCGCGACGGCGCCGAGGGGTTCATCACGTTCCTGAAGGAGAGCGGCACGTTCGTCAAGGGCCTGGCCGACCAGACCGAGCGTGCCCGCAAGCTGGGCGTCATCTTCACCGACGAGCAGGTCGAGAAGCTCACCGCGTACCGCGACGCCGTCGGGCGTGTGCAGGAGGCCTGGCTGGGCGTCAAGGTCAAGATGATGACCGAGGTCGCGCCCGCGCTGACGCGGATGCTCGACGACATGGCACTGCGCACCGCGGCGATCCCGCGGACCGCGGGCGCCATCGCCGCGGCGCTCGGCGCGTCCGGCACGTCCGACGCCCAGGGGCGGCTCGCCGGCCGGCTGCTGTCGTCGGTGGGCGCCGGCGTCAGGGACGTGCTGCTGACGTCCGCGCGTGCGTCCGCCAACCTGTTCGTGACCATCCTCACCGAGGGTGTGCGTGCCGCCGGCGTGACGATGGCGATCGAGTTCGGCAAGGCGCTGCGGGGCACGTTCCCGTGGATCGACATACTGGCCGGGGACGCGACGACGGGCAGCGCCGCCGAGGTGGCGAGGCTCAAGAAGCAGCGTGCGGCGCTGCTGACGGCGCAAGGGCAGGTCGCCGCCATGCCCAAGACGGACCCCAGCTCTATCTGGCACTACTCGCCGGATGCCGCTCGAGTCCGATCCGGGCTGGACAGCAGAGTTGAGGAGGTTCTCAACCGCCGGGGCGGCACGGTCGAAGAGGCGGTTGCCGCTCTCGACAAGCTGATCGCCGCACGAGAGCGGTATGTGCAGCTCGACGAGGGGGCCGTGGCGCAGCAGCGGGCCCAGGCCCTGGCCGAAAGCGCCCGGCGCGTGGCCGAGTCCTGGACCACCGGGATGATGGACGTCGAGCGGGCGATCGCGGGCGCCTCCGACGCGATCGACAAGCTGAACACCAACTTCGCGAGCAGCCCTGCCGGCGAGCTGCTCGGGCCGCCAGTGACCGACGGCGGGTCCACGGCCAGGCAGGAGGCGAAGCGCCAGTACGACGAGTTCGTCAACTCCCTGCGGCAGCTGCGGGACACCGGCGTGCAGGTGTGGGACGCCTACACCAAGAAGGTCGAGGCCGGGCTGAAGAAGACGGAGCCGCTCTACAAGGCGAACGTCAAGCGAGTGCAGGATCTCCGCGAGGAGCTCGACGCGCTGACCGCCAGCCTCGATCCCTACGCCGAGCGGACGAAGATGGCGGCCGTCGCGCTCGAGGGGTGGAAGGCGGGGCTGATCACGCTCGAGGAATACAGCGCCCTGATCGACAAGATCTACGCGAAGGCCAAGAACCTGGGGGACAAGGCGAAGGACACGTTCGGCGACAAGGTGCAGGACGCCATCACGGGGTTCAGCGACAACGCCAGCGACGCGCTGGCGGACCTGGCGATGGGCGCGGACGTGAGCTTCGAGGCCATCGCCGAAAGCTTCAACAAGATGCTGTTGAAGATGGCGATCAACGAGCTGGCCATGCGGCCGCTGTTCGCGGCGCTGGGATCGGCCATCGGCACTCCGCTCGGGACGACGCCGGCGGGCACGCCGACCGCACCGAAGGAAAGCGCCCACGGCAATGCGTTTGGTCCTGGCGGCATCATCCCCTTTGCGTCCGGTGGCATCGTGTCGCGGCCGACCTACTTCCGGTTCGCGCGTGGCACCGGGTTGATGGGCGAGGCGGGGCCCGAGGCCATCATGCCGCTCACCCGGATTGGCGGCGACCTGGGCGTGAAGGCCTCGGGAGGCGGCGTGCTGGTGCAGGTCATCGACCAGCGCTCCGGCGGCGCCCCGGTCGGGGTCAGCGAATCGACGGGCGGGGACGGGCGCCGCCAGATCTCCATCCTGATCCGCGACGAGGTCCGGCGGCAGATCACCGGGGGCGGCCTCGACCAGGCGATGGACGCCAACTACGGGGTCCGGCGCCGCCCGGCGGGGCGATAACTCACATCTTGCCTTGAACGGCAGTTCGTGATAAGGTTTGGTGGGCAGGAAGCTCGGCCGGAGCACGGATCGCTCCTGAAAGCCCACCCATGAAGAACAGCAGATTCGCCCTGGTGTGCCTCGCGGCCTGCGTCGTGGTGCTCTCGTCGTGCGGACCCAAGCAGCGGATGACGGTGTTCGATCCCGCCGAGTATGAGCCCTTCGATCGAACAGGCACCGGCGTCATCGAGGGCCAGGCGTTCATCCGTAAGCAGGGCGGCGGGGTGGTCACGGCGGCCGGCGGCGAGGTCAGCATTCGTCCGGCAACGCGTTTTTCGGACGAGTGGTACCAGCGTTCCGTGCTGGGGAATGAGGAGTTAGACCCAGCGCCACCCGAGGTGATGAAGTACTGGCAAGCCACGATCGCCGACGCGGATGGCCGCTTCAGCTTCGAAGGCCTGCCCGCGGGCGAGTACTACGTGACGTCGCTGATCAAGTGGGAAGTTCCCGTCGGCTACTACGGCGGGGGCGTGGCATCGACCCGCACAGAGGCGTATGTCGCCCACGCGAAGGCCACCGTCAAGGACGGCCAGGTCACCCGCGCGATCGTGACCCGATGACCCTCGCGGTAAGCCAGCAACTCACCGGCTGCGGCGTGCTCGTTCTCGCGGGGATCGTGCTCCTGCTTGGCGCGCGATGGGCGCTGCGACCGAAGGGACGTAAACACCAACCACCCGATGACGGGCTCGTGCTGGCCGTGACGTTCGAGACCAACGTCAAGCGGAAGCGTCGCACGAAGTCGGGCAAGGCCCGGGTTGCCGAGCCCGACCAGATCTTCACGAAGATCCGTGGCGTCCAACGACGTCGCGGCGCGGTGGACAACTGTGAGGCGGGCGAGCTCTTGCAGCTTGTTCGTGAACCGGGCAACAAGGCCGACTCGGACGCCATCATGGTGTTCAACGACGAGGGTGAACAGGTCGGGTACTTGAGCAAGGAACTGGCCGAGCAGCTCGCCCCGGCGATCGACAGCGGCGTGCGATACGCGGCCCGCGTGCTCGAGGTCACAGGCCAGGAGCACGACAACCCCGGCGTCAACATCGAAGTTTGGCGAGTCGGCGAACCCTCCGCTCCCCGGTAGTATCGGCCAACCCTCCGGTGGATACGCGGGGGTAGGAGCTTGGCCGATGCGGTTTGGCCTGTCTCGCTCACGCAGGCCCCCATCACAGCGCGACTGACCGGACGGGACGAGCCCGCGGTGGTCACCACGGCCATGTCGGCCGGCCCGCCCAAGGCCCGCCGCCGCTACACCGCCAGGTGGGAGACCTGGTCGATCCTGCTCCGCTTCACGCGGCTGCAGCTCGAGACGTTCAACGCGTTCCACCGCGACACCGTCCAGGCCGGCGCCCTGCCGTTCGAGTGGCGGCACCCCGAGACCGGCAACCAGATCGACTTCCGCTTCATCGGCGACCCGCCGCAGAAGAAGGCGAACGCCCCTCGCAACGCCGGCAAGACGGACGTGTGGGACGTCGAGTTCCAGCTGATGACGATCCCGGGCACCGAGGTCACCGGCAGCGAGCCGCCGCCCGAGGACCCGCCCGACCCCATCATCGAGATGTACGCGATGGCGTTCGACCCACCGACCCCGGCGGAGCCCGAGGGCGCCGGCGGCGCGGAGCTCGAGTTCTTCCTGGTCCGCGAGGCGATCGCCGCCGAGCCCGACGTGGTCGTGTGGATCACGCAGCTGCCGTTCGACCCGCCGGGCGTCAGCGACGACGGCGACGTCGGCTTCAGCAGCGAGCTGGTCCTCAGCGGAACGGAGCCCGGCGGCGGGTCCACCAGGTACAGCACCGGTGACACCGCGCCGGGCGGTGGCGGGGAGTCATCGTCCTAGTCGTTTGACAACCGCGCCCAGGACGTGGCGTGGAGCTTTACACACGGAGGTTCACCATGTCGGGTCTGAACGTCAGCCACACCACTTCCGCCGCGATCGCCACCGGCTCGGGATCGACCAAGACGATCCTCGAGTACACGGCGCCGGCCAGCGGCGGCGCCCGCATCAAGCGGGCCCGCATCACCTTCGACGGCGTCACACCCACCGGGCCCAAGGGGCTGTGCCTCTTCCGCAAGGGCGCGACCACCGGCACCGGCACCAACCGCGGGCCCATCAAGGTCAGCGGCCACACCGGCAGCGTCGTCGGCACGGGCAAGGAGAACTTCACGGTCGAGCCCACCGGCGGTTCGCTCGTGCACTCCGAGCTGGCCCACCCGCAGAACGGGTGCGAGATGTCGCGGGAGGTCATCCTCAACCCCGGCGAGACGTTCAACGTCGCGGTCAACATCGGCACCGGCGTGAACGCCACCGTCACGCTCGACATCGAGGAGTGAGCCCATCGCCCGCTCGCTCTCCACCGCCGCCAAACGCGCCATCTACGCCGCCCAGACCGGCGAGGTGTTCGTGTTCCTGCTCACGCTGCGGCACCCGAGCTTCGCCGATGACATCCTGGTCTGCTCGGACTCGGCCAACGTGGTCAGCCTCGGCCGCATCTTCCGGCCCTTCCCCTTCGAGATCGACCTGGTCAACGAGGAGGAGGGCCCGGTCAGCGTGCAGCTGCGCATCTGCAACGTCGACCGGCGCATCGTGCAGGAGGTCCGCTCCATTCCCTCGGGGTCGATCGACGTCGTCGTCGAGCTCGTGCTGGCGAGCAGCCCCCACCTGCGCGAGGCGGGCCCGCTGACCTTCACCCTCCGCGACGTCGCGTACGACGAGCTCGTCGTCGAGGGGGAGCTGAAGTTCGAGGACTTCCTGAACGAGCCGTGGCCGCAGCACACCATGACCCCGGGCCGGTTCCCCGGGATGTTCGCCGGATAGGAGGTCGCCCATGATCACGACTATCCCCCGCGCCGCCGGCGAGCTGGTCAAGGGCACCTGGATGCCTCAGCGCCTGGGGCGCACCGGCGATCGACGGCTGGTCATCCACGTGTCGTGCCCCAAGTGCGGCGCCAAGGGCTCGATCGACCGCGAGGACCCGGACTGCGGGCACACCGTCAACAGCCTGGGGCACGTCGCCCCCAAGCTCACCTGCCCGGACCCCGCCTGCGGCTGGGAGGGCGTCGTACGCCTCGGGGGCTTCGGCCGCGGAGCAGGTGAACAGTGCGGCTGACCGACACCCCGCCATCCTGGGCACGCCAGTATGTTGGCCTCCCCTATGCCCCCGGCGGCATGGCGATGGCCGGCGCCGACTGCTGGGGCCTGGTGCGCCTCATCCACGCGCGGGAGCTGGGCATCGTGCTGCCGGCACTCGTCGACGCCGGGCTGGAGCTCGATCAGGGCGGCGCGGACCAGTTGGACGCCCGCCGCCTGCAACTCGCCCAGGAGCGCGACAACTCCGGACGCTGGCAGCGGGTCGGGATGGACGAGATCGAAGTGGGCGACGTCTGGACAGGCCGCACGGCCCGCAGCCCCCACGTGGGCGTCATGGTCGCGGCCGGCCAGATGCTCCACTGCATCCGCGACGTCGGCTCCTGCCTCGAGCGGGTCGGGTCGATCACCTGGGCGGGCCGGCTCGACGCCTACTACCGGTTCGCCGGGCCCGTCCGGCTCCGGGGCACGCTACAGCCGTTTGCCGGCCCCAGGATCGATCGCGAGCTCCCGGCGGGTCTGACGGTGGCCGAGGCCCTGGCGGCCGCTGGCATCGTCTCCACGCCCTTCCTGCGCGTGTTTGTCGGAGACCGCGAAGTTCCCACGGAACTGTGGGGCCGCGTCCGGCCCCGCCCGGGGCGCACGCTGACCGTCGCCGCCATCCCCGCCGGCGGCCAGGGCGGGGGCAAGAGCGCGCTGCGGATCGTCGCCACCCTCGCCATCATCGCCGCGGCGTCGATCGCCACCGCCGGCGTGGGTGGAGCCCTCCTCAAGGCCGGCTACGCAGCGACCACCGCCGCGATCGGCGGCGCCATCGCCGGCGGCGTGGTGACCCTGGGACTCTCGCTCGCCCTCAACGCCCTGGCCCCGCCGCCCAAGCAGCGGCTCAGCGACGGCTCCGCGGACCGCGTCAGCCCCACCGTGACCGGCACGCGCAACGAGCTGCGGCTGTACGGCGTCGTCCCCTCCGTCCTGGGCACGCACCGCATCGCCCCGGTGTTCGGAGCCGTCCCGTACAGCGAGACCGTGGGCGATGACCAGTTCATCCGGGTCCTGCTCATCGCCAGCTACGGCGAGGTCGAGCTGAGCGACATCCGCCTGGGCAGCACCCCGATCGAGCAGTTCGACGGCGTCGAGATCGAGGTCAGAAGCGGGGCCCCGGGCGAGGACCCGATCCGGCTCTACCCCTCGACCATCATCGAGGACGATCAGCAGGCGCTGCTCACCTACATCGCCGGCGACGGCTGGGTCACCCGCCGCTCGGCCACCAACGCCGACGAGCTCAGCGTCGAGGTCACCTTCCCCCGGGGCCTCGCCCTGCTCGAGCGCGACGGCGAACGCCGGCCGGCGTCCGTCGACGTCGAGGTGGAGTACGCCGATGCCGGCACGGGAGCTTGGCGGAGGATCAACGCCGCGAGCCCGACGTTCTACCGCGAGCTCGACCTGCTCAGCCGGACGCCCGAGGTCGTGTTCGGGGGCTCGCCGCTGCAGGAGGGACGCATCGCCTGGGGCACGGGCGCGGGCCTGACGCCCGACCCGCGGCCGGGCTACCTGCCGGGCGCGGGCTTCTCCTGGGCCGCCGGCGGGTGGGTCTACGCCCCGACGACGGGCACGTACACGTTCGGCATCGACGGCTCGGACGCGATCGACCTGCACGTGCGCGGCCGCGAGGTCGTGAGCTGGTACGGCCAGCACGCCCCAGGCGGCGTCTGGCGCACCGGCACGATCGAGCTCGAGGCCGGCTGGCATCCGATCCGCATCCGGGTCGAGGCGCGGAACGGGCCCTGGCCCGACGGCGGGGCGCTCGCCCTGGGGTGGCAGCGCCCCGGCGACGGCGGGATCGCGTACATCGAGCCGGTGAGCTTCCGGGATCTGGGCGGCGTCGACGGCCGGCTGAGCGTGAACTGGTTCAGCCACGCCGAGTACGACTCGGTCCTGTCCACCACCGAGGCCCGCCTGGGCGACCCGATCCGGCGCACGCTCGCCTGGGCCGTGCCGCGCGGGGAGTACGACGTCCGCGTCCGCCGGCTCACCGACAACAGCCCCGACCCGAACACGCTCATCGACGAGGTGTACTGGACGGCGCTGCGGACCATCCGCGGCGAGGACCCCGTCAAGCTCGCCGGCCTGGCGAAGATCGCGATCCGCATCCGGGCCACCGACCAGCTGCAGGGCGTCGTCGACAACGTCAACTGTCTGGCCCGGCGCATCTGCCCTGACTGGGATGCCCCGAGCCAGAGCTGGATTCGGCGGCCGACGAGCAACCCCGCGAGCCTGTACCGCCTGGTGCTGCAGGGCCCGGAGATCTCCAAGCCCGTCGCCGACGCGCGGCTCGACCTGGCGGAGATCCAGGCGTGGCACGTCGACAACGACGCCAAGGGGCTCGGGTACAACGCCGTCATCGACTTCCAGGGCACGGTGCTCGAGCGGCTGAGCGAGACCGCGGCCGCCGGCCGGGCCAGCCCCGCCATGCGGGACTCGCTCTACTCGGTCGCGCGTGACCGCGTGCTGACGACGCCGGTGCAGCACTTCACCCCGCGCAACTCGACCGCTTACCGCGGGCGCCGCGTGTTCCCCGAGATCCCGCACGCGCTGCGGGTGCGGTTCCTCAACGCCGACATCGACTACCAGCAGGACGAGCGCACCGTCCTGGACGACGGCTACGTGATCGCCGGCCGCGACGCCTGGGACGTCCCGGCGCCCACGCTCCCCGAGGCCACGGTGTTCGAGGTCCTCGAGCTCGCCGGCATCACCAGCCCCGCCCAGGCGTTCAAGCACGGCCGCTACCACCTGGCCACGATGCGGCTGCGCTCGGAGATGCACGAGGTCTCGACCGACTGCGAGCACCTGGTGTGCAACCGCGGCGACCTGGTCCTGGTCACGCACGACGTGCCGCTGTTCGGCCAGGCCTCGGGGCGCGTCACCCGCCTGATCGTCGACACCGCCGACAACCTGGTGGGCGTCGTCCTGGACGAGCAGGTGATCATGGAGGCCGGAACGGAGTACCGCCTGCGCGTGCGTCTCGACACCGGCGCCTCGTTCGCGGTCGGCATCGAGCCCGAGGTCGGGGCCACCAACGAGCTGCGGTTCACGCAGCCGACGTCGAGCGGCAGCCCGCGCCCCAAGGTCGGCGACTTGGCCATGTTCGGCCCGACGGGACTCGAGACCCGCGAGCTGGTGGTGAAGTCCATCCGCATGTCCGCCAACCTGGGCGCCACGCTCGAGCTCGTCGACCACGCGCCCGGTGTGCACCAGGCCGACGTCGGCGCCATCCCCGCGTTCACGAGCGGGATCACGCGGCCGCCGGCGTGGCGCGACGGGCCCGCCGACCCGGTCATCGAGAACATCCAGTCGGACGACTGGGTCATGATCCGCCACGCGGACGGTTCGCTCGAGCCCAGGATGGTCATCACCCTCCGCCGACCGAGCGGCCAGCGATCGCGGCCGGTGCAGGTGCAGGTCATCACCAGGCCGCTCCCGCCCGACGGCGTCGCGGCGCCGCTGGGACCGTGGACGCATCACCCCGTGGCACCGCTCGAGAACCGGCGCGTCTCGATCGGCGGCGTCGAGGTCGGCACGACCTACGCCATCCGCCTGCGGGTTATCGACGCCATCGGGCGGACGTCCAACTGGGTCGACGCCGAGCACACCGTGGTCGGCAACATCCTGCCACCGCCCGACGTGCTCACGTTCGACGTCTCGCGCATGGCCGACGGCACGCGGCGGTACAGCTGGGACCTGGGCGAGATCCCGCCCGACGTCGACGGCGTGCTCATCCGGTACCAGCCGCAGGCGGCCGCTGCTGATTGGGCCACGATGACGCCGCTGCACACCGGCGTGCTGGACGGGGCGAGCCCCCAGGAGCTGAACGTCCCGCCGCAGGGGAGCTGGCGGTTCGCGATCAAGATGATCGACACCGCCGGCAACGAGTCGGCCAACGCGGTGTTTGTCGAGCGAATGCTGGGCCGGGCTCGCCTGCCGAATTCCGTGGTCACGTTCGACGGAAGGGTGGAGAACTGGCCGGGCACGCTCACCGACTGCTTCCGAAGCCTGGCCGGGCCCGTCGTCGAGGCGATCGACGACACGACCTGGGCGACGCTCGCGGCCCAGGGCGCGTCGACGTGGAATCAGTGGCCGCGGTGGAACATGCGCCCGCGGTCGCCGATCACGTACGTGACGCCGGCGATCGACCTGGGCGCGGTGTTTGCCACCAGCCCCGAGGCCTCGCTGGTGTGCGGGGGCGTGGGCTCGGTCGAGTTCCGCTCGAGCAACGACGCCGACGACTGGTCCGCCTGGGTGCCGTACGACCAGGTGCAGGGCACGAGCGTCGACGCCCGCTATCACCAGTGGCGCATTACCGTCGCGCACCTGCCCCCCGGCAGCCCGGTGCCGACCGTCTACGAGTTCGTCGCCGACGCGCTGGCGACGCCGATCGAGCAGGTGTTCGAGGACTGGGACACGTTCTACGCGCCCGCGGGCTACCGCATCGGCGTGGGCGACGTGCGGCTGCCGGTGACCCTCGGCCGGTTCGCGTCGATCCAGTCGGTGAACCTCACGTTCAACGGCCTGGGGGCCGGTTACACCTACTCCGTCGTCGACAAAGACACGGTGGCCGGGCCGAGGGTTCGTGTGTACGACTCCGATGACCAGCCCGCCGACGCCACGGTCGACGTCGTCGTGCGTGGTTTCGCGGGCGGTGCGGGCGCCTCGCGCGTGGACGACGTCGGTGGTGGGCAGTGGTACTTCCGCAATCCGGACAACAGCGGGCACCTTCTCACCGCGGGGTTCTAGCCGATGGCCAACAACATCACCGTCAAGGATGGCGGCGGGAACGACCAGATCGTCAGGACGACGGAGACGACGGGCGTTCACGTCCCGCATCACATCGTCGAGTCGCTGCCGGTGGCGTGGCTCGTCGACTTCACCGGCTCGGTGTTCCCGACCATCACCGTGGCGATCGCGGGCGCGCAGACGCTGGCCACACTGACGACTCTGACGGGCTCGGGCATCGCCCACGACGCGGCCGACGCCGGCAACCCGCACAAGATCGGTGCGAGGGCGAAATCGTCGCTGGCGGCCGTCACGCTGGTGTCGGCCGACGACCGGACAGACCTGTTCGCCGGCCCCGACGGCGTGCTGCTCGTTCGCCGCTGGGCGCCCCGCGGGGACGCGATCCGAGACCGACTCACCAACACGGACGGCGCTTCGACGGCGTTCGCCGGCAGCTTCGCCGCGCCGGGAGCGGGGGTCCGTGTCAACGCGACGCAGGGGGCGTTCAGCAACACGTCCCCCGCCACGATCACCGTCGACATCCGCGACGGCGTGGGCGGCTCGGTGCTGTGGACGGTCCCGGTTCCGCCGGGCGGGTGCCTGGAGAAGTGGGACCCGCCCCTTGAATTCAGCGACAACACGGCAGCAGCGATCGACGCCAGCGCGGCGACGACGACGCTGACCGCGTGCCTCAACGGCTTCAAGTCCAAGACGTAAGGAGAATTCGATGCCGATCAGTAACCCGGAAGCGATCAGGTACGTCAACGAGGTCATCCGCCCCGTGTGCGAAGAGATCCGCGCACTCGAAGCCCGGATCTCATCGCACATCACCACCTGGGACAACGGCGTCAACGCGCTCATCCCGGTCGACGGTGGCGAGGTCCAGGACAGCCGCGATGACGTCAGCACCCTGCAGGGCAACGACGTCGTTGGCGTCATGGTCCAGTTGAACGCCATCCGCGACCTGCTCAACCAGGTCGGCGTCCCGGGCGTCATCGCCAAGCCCTGCGTCCGAGCACTTGAGGCCCACTAAATGGCGACCGCCCTCATCCTCATCAACTCGGCCACGGGCAGCGACGTGTGCGGCAACGCCACGCTGAAGGGGACGGCCGCCGCCACCGACGGGGCTGGCACGACGATCACGCTCGCCATCGACAACCCAAGCCTCGCCGGCGTAGCCACCGACGGCTCGGCGTGGATTCAGATCCTCGACGCCACAGCGGGCGCCCGCAACTTCGCCCCGATCACCGCCGTCAACGACATCGCCAAAACCGTGACGGTCGCCAACGCATTCGGGTTCAGCCTCTCGGGTAAGACGTGGGCCATCAACCAGACCCTTGCCAGCATCGACCACGCCAACAGCCGCAAGCTGCTGCAGAACAACTCCGGCACCGGGGACGCCCTCACGACCATGCCGGTCCGGATGCAGAGCGGGCACGACGAGACGCTGACCAGCACCCTGAGCATCCGCATCGGGAGCAACTCGACCGGCATGGTGATCTTCGAGGGCGACCCCGACGCTGCGGTCCGGCCCATCATCCGTGGCGTCTCGACCAACACGGCCTCGATCAGCATGGCGGCCGCCAGCAGCGCCGCGGTGCTCCAGGGCTTCGACCTGATCGGCAACACCGGGCAGACCAAGAGCGGGAGCTCGGCCGCGGGCATCGCCCTCTCGGCGGCCTCGGGGTACGTGAAGCTCCGCGACATGGTCATCGGCGGGACCGCCGACAACGAGGGGTTCTACAACGGCCTCAGCCAGGCCAACGCCATGATTGTCCAGGTCGAGGCCTGCACGATCCGCCACTGCTACAACGCGGCGGTCGACATCAACAACGGTTCGAGCGGCGCGATCAACATCGACGGCTGCTACATCGACGAGTGCGACCACGGGGCCGGCAACGGGTACGGGATCAACCTCGGGGTGGCGGTGTTCAACATCCGCAACACGGTCGTCGCCCGCTGCCGCGGCACCGGCATCCGCCCGATCTCGACCTCGACATCCGCGACGCTGGGGCCGCGGGCCATCACTGGGTGCACGGTCTACAAGTGCGGCGGAGACGGGATCAGCCTCCCCCAGACCTCGGCCCAGACCGTGATGCGAGGGCTCGAAATCTCCAACTGCTCGATCACCCAGAACGGCGGATACGGGATCAACCTCTCCGGGTCGGGCATGGACGCCAACGTCCTGTCCGCCCTCTCCTACCGGATCAGCAACTGCAACTTCGGCACGGGCGCCTCGGCCAACACCAGCGGCGGAATCAACCTCGCCCTCGACGGGCGCGTGGAGAACGGGACGCTCGCCGTCGATCCGGCCTTCGTCGACCCGGACAACGCCACCGAGAGCCTGCGGAACTTCACGCCCGGCGCCCTGCTGAAGGCGGTCGGGTTCCCCGGCGAGACCTTCCCGGGTTCGTCGGTCCGCAGCTACGTCGACGTCGGCGGGGTCCAGCGGCCCGAGCCGGCGTACGTCATCTGCGGTTGATCGGGACGCGGCCGCGGGAAGTATGCGGGCATGACCTGGCCAGCGACCCCGACGTTCAGCACGGGCAACCTCGACGCCGGCACCGACTCACCCGCGCAGGCGCGGCAGGACCTGCTCGCGGTGGCGGGCGACGTCACGAACATGATCAACGGCCGCGGCCAGGCGAGCGGCGTGGCCTCGCTCGACAGCGCGTCGAAGGTGCCGGTGGCCCAGCTGCCGGTCACGCCATTCAGCACCGGGCGCACCGTCTACGGCACGCCCGGCCCCTTTAGCTTCGTCGTTCCCGCGGGCGTCACGCGCGTGCGGTGCAAGATCCAGGGCGCGGGCGCGGGCGGCGGGTACACCAGCGTCGGCACCGGTGGCGACCACGGCGGCGGGGGCGGCGCGGGCGGTTACCGCGAGCAGGATTTCACGGTCGTGCCCGCGTCGACGATCACGGGTGTCATCGGCGCGCACGGCGCCGGCAAGGCCAACTCGGGCGACGGCGACGGCGCCGACGGCGGGAGCAGCTCAGTGACCAGCCCCGCGTCCGCGACGCCGGCGAGCACGACCGTGACCGCGGCCGGCGGCGTGAAGGGCCAAGGCCCACCGAACCGGTTTGGCGGCGCCGGCGGAAACGGCAGCGGTGGCGAGCTCGGCGTCCAGGGCGGCGCCGGTGCCTCGGGCGCGGCCCGAGGCGGGGCGGGGGGCTCCAGCCACTTCGGCGGCGGCGTGGCCGGAGGGACCGGCTACGGCGGCGCCGGCGGGTTCGGATCGGGCGGCGGCACGTCGGCGTTCGACGGGCTCGATGGCCTGGTCATCTTCGAGTGGTGATCGCCCGCAGGCCTGAATGTACCATTGTGCTGTACATCGGTGCATTCTCAACACCGAGGCCCGTGTTGAGAATGAAGGCCCATAGGTGAAAGGCCTACATCAGCTCCCCGAGCCGCCGACGGCGCCGCCGCCACCGGCGAGCCCGAGCCCCAGGCCGAGCCTGGTGGTCCGCGTCGCCCGCGAGCCCGAGGCCTCGGTGTAGGTCACCGTGATGCCGGCGGAGTCGACGCTCACCACGCTCGAGGCGCCGCCGTCCTCGGCGACCAGACTCAGGCCGAAGCCGTTGGTGTTGACGAGCGTCGCGGTGAGGGCCGCACTCCACACGTCGGCCGCGCCCCCGAAGGTGAGCACGCCCTCGGTGGTCGACACGGCGAGGACCTTGGCAGCACCGATCGGGTTCAGCCCGTCCGCCAGATGCACCGTCAGGCTCGCGGCGCCGCCGGTGCGCTTGGCCTCGACGTCGACCTGGACGCCGTTGATCGTCGCGCCCGCGGGGATCGCGAAGCCGGCGTTGTTCAGGATCAGCGCCTCGGAGAGCTGAGCGGCCGTGAGCGTTGTCACGGCGTAGGTGTCGTTGGGCGCGCCGGTGGCGTTGCCGACGGTCGCCCAGGCCGCGGTGCCGACGTCGCCGAACCCGTCCGTGCTGGCGGGGTAGCGGGGTCCTGAGGACGGCATCAGCCACCTGCCTTCACGAGTGCTGCGGACCGCAGGCTGACGAGCTCCTTGTGGTAGGCGTCGAGCAGGTTGCGGTGCTCGGTGAGCAGGGAACCCATCGCGTCGGTCGCCTCCCGCTGCGCGTGCGCGGTCGACTTCATGTTCTCGCTCGAGGCCTGGAACGCGAGGGCCACGGTCTTTTGCCCTTCGAGCTGCGTGTTCTCGTGCGTGCGCTTGGCTTCGGCCTGTTCCTTGCCTGCGACCTTCCAGTACACCAGGTACGCGCCCATCAGCCCGAAGATGAGGGCCAAGCCGGCGATCGCGTTGGCCATCGACGCGAGGAAGCTGAAGAATTCATTCATAGCGGCGGGGCCCTCCTTGGCCTGTTGCCGCATACTACCGGCGAGCCCGCCTGCGCCCACCCCTGGCCGGCTTCATCTTCTCGGCGGGCGTGCCCGCGTCGTCGAGCTTGATTCCGCGGGCCGCGGCCGTCTTGGTCCAGCTGGTGCCGTTCTCGAGCGTGGCGTCCCGGCCCGTGAGCTTCTGCCACCGGCGCACCGCCACGTCGACGAACACCGGCTGCAGCTCGATCGCCGCGAGCACGCGGCCCAGCTGCTCGGCCGCGACCAGCTGGGAGCCCGACCCGCTGAAGGGCTCGAAGCACAGCGCCCCGGGCTCGGTGTGCTTGCGCATCGGGCGGGCGAAGATCTCGATGGGCTTCTGCGTCGGGTGCTCCTTGCCGACGCTCCGGGCCGCGCCGTCGAAGTCGATCGGCCACACGTCGGACGTCTCGCTCGCCTGCACGGGGTTGCCGCACACCGACGTCGTCCAGACCGTCGACTCGCACCGCCGGCCCACCGGCGGCATGCTCCCCTTCTTCCAGCCCATCAGGCAGGGCTCGTGCTGGAACTGGTACATGCACCGACCGAGGATGCGCTGCGGCTTCACCCAGATGATCGTCTGGTGGGGGAAGAGATCGTGCTTCGTCCAGGCGGCCTGCAGCTCGAGGGCTCGCGGGTGGGCGTGCCAGCAGTAGACGGCGGCGTGCGGCGCCATCACGCGCGCGACGTTGCCGAACACCGCAGAGTAGAACGCGGCCGCGTCGGTGATGTCGACCTCGCGGTAGACGTTCGACCAGTCGCGCCCGCCGCCGTCGGGGCGGTCGCCGGTGTAGTTCACGATGTACGGCGGGTCTGTCGACACCAGCGCCGGCTGCCGGCCCGCGAGCACCCGGTCGACGTCGCCGGCGCCGGTGCTGTCGCCGCACAGCAGGCGGTGGTCGCCGAGCTGCCACAGGTCGCCGGCTTCGGTCACGGCCACGGGCGCAGGCTCGGGCGTCTCGTCCTCGACCAGCTCCTCGGCGCCCTTGATCCCCATCTCCTCGAGGTCCGCCGCGGTCAGACCGATCACCTCGCGCGCGTCGTCGGGGATGTCGGCGAGCAGCTGCCGCAGCACGTCGTTGTCCCACTCGCTCAGCTCGGCCAGGCGGTTGTCGGCGATCGCGTACGCCGTACGCTCGACGCCCCGCAGCGGGCTCGCCACGGCCGCCAGGTGGGTCCAGCCCAGCTGCACCGCCGCCTGCAGCACGCCGTTGCCGGCGACCACGATGCCCTTGCGGTCGCGGAGGACCGGGCGCTGCTGGCCGAACCGGGCGAGACTCGCGGCGACCGCGTCGACGCTGCGCCTGGGGTGGGCCCGGGCGTTCGCCGGGTCCTGGTGCAGTTTGCCGATCGGCACCAGCTGCGCGAGCAGTTCAGGAGCGCCTTGCCAGACCCGTCCCTTTGCCATCGGTGTCTCCCCGGATGGCGACGTACAGGCCGAGCTCGTGCATGATCGGCAGCAGGTGCTTGAGCTTGATCGACGGTCCCCCGTTGAGCCAGCGCCCGATGATGTGCCGGCTCACGCCGGTGCGGGCGGCCAGGACGATGATCGTCATCTTCTTCGCGTGCATCCGTGCTTGGACCAGCCGAGCGACTTCATCCATGACGTGTCGCCGTTGGTAGTAGACCGAAGGTGAGATGAGCCCGTGCGCACCAGCTGCGCAAAGCGACCGCCGCGGCGACCGATTTGTGAAGACTCGCGTAAGGAACAAACGGCCAGGATGGCTGACTGCGCACGGGTGCGCGAACGCAGGAGGCCCCTCTCGTGGAGCCGGCGCGCCGCTCACCCGCGCCGGGGTCCGCTCACGCGTGCGTTCCCACCCCGGCAATCGTGCTCCGAGTCATCGTTCAAACGCAGGAGGGCCCTGAGCAGGGGGTCAATATTCTCTTGCGTTTTGAGAGGTCCTCTGGCACACTCCCGTGCATGACACATTCCCCCGCTTACCCGGGAGTGTGCACGGACGCAACTCGTTCTGATCTCGAAGAGCACGTGGTCGGCCGCATTGACGCGCCGCCGGACCAGCTCAAAACCACGATCGCGGAGTGGCTCGACGAGCTCGACGCGCTCGGCAGATCCGGCGAAACGGTGCGGGCCTACCGCACGTTCGTGCAGTCGCTCGTCGCTGACCGAGGTTGGACCAAGGACTCGGACATCACGTACGCCGCCGCGACGAAGTGGATGGGGGCGAAGCGCAAGTCGGGCGACTGGATGGGCACGACCTATAACAACAACCTCAGCAAGATCCGGTCGCTCACCGATTACATGAGACGGACCGGCCGCGTGCAGTCCGACCCGCTCGGGGACGCGCGCAGGTGCGAGGACGACGGTGGCCAGGGCGCCCGAGCGTCGACCACCGATCAGGCCCTGGCGATGGTCCGGCACGCGTGGGCCCGGCAGATCGCCGATCGCCGGTGCCGATCGAACCGGGCTCTGCAGCGGTTGTGCCAGTTCACCTGCGCTCTGCGTCGCGGCGAGCCGAAACTGTGGCGGTGGAAGCACATGCGGCTCGACGACGAGATTGAGCACGTCGCCTGGACCAAGGACATCCAAAAGAACGGCCGCGACGAGGACGTCGCGCTGACGGCCGAGGCGGCTGCGCTGCTCCGCCGGCACCGCGAGGCGATGCGCGGGGCCAAGCCGCACGTCGCTCACGACAAGAAGAACAAACGGAAGATCGTGCGCCCCGCGGACTCGAACGACCCCGAGGCGTTCGTGTTCGCGTCGGTCTCGCCGCCGCACACCTGGACCACCGACCGCGACGAGCTGCAAATCCCGGCCACCGATCACCGCGGGCGGTCCTTCAGTCCGCACTCGGCGCGGAAGTGGTTCGAGACGGTGCTGCAGGGGGCGGGCATCCCGGACCGGACCTGCAACGCCCTCATGCGCCACGAGGGGGACGTCGGGGGCAAGTACCTGGACATGACCCTCGAGGCCCAGGCGGCGGCCCTGAAGCACCTTCCCCGCCTCTGGCCCGAGCCCGTCCCCGAGTTATCCACAAGGGGCCAGGGTGAGGGTGGGGACTTGACAACGGCCGGGCGCCCGCCACACAGTGTGCGCGCTTACCCGGGCTCCCAAGCCCAACCAACCGACTCGGCCTTGGTCCCGTCCACGCGCCAGAATCCGGGTAAGCCTCGTGGCAACACGAGCCGGCAGCCGTGCGGCGGGACCAGGGTCGAGCGTTCTGCGGAAGATGCCCTGCCCGGGCTCGAGCAGCTCGCGAGGTTGAGTTCACCCGATTATCAGTCTGAGAATGGGCAGAGCCGGACTTGAACCGGCGACCCCGGCATTTTCAGTGCCGTGCTCTACCAACTGAGCTATCTGCCCGCACGCCGTCCACCTGCACGGCCCACCCGCTTCCCGCGGGGATGGAAGGCTACCACCCGACCGCGACGGGTCAAGGTTCGCCGTCACCCTTGTTCTGGCCCCCCGCGCCCATCCCGTGTTCCAACCCCTTGTTCCGGCCCAGGTTCCGATGGGAAATGGAACGGGCCTCCCGCCTCCCGCGCCTACCGCGGCCCCAGCGCCACAA
The DNA here is from genome assembly GCA_964564695.1 of uncultured Phycisphaeraceae bacterium. Taxonomy (GTDB): domain Bacteria; phylum Planctomycetota; class Phycisphaerae; order Phycisphaerales; family UBA1924; genus CAZMCC01. The sequence goes on from CAZMCC010000006.1 coordinate 40,649, forward strand.
GGTCGCTGTAACTCCCGCTGATCGGCTCCCCCAACGCCGGCGTGAACGCCTCGCGAAGCCCCGCCACGGCCGCCCGGGCGTGCTCGTGCGTGCGCAGCCCCGGCATCACCACGGCCTCGAATTCCAAAAACCGCCCCAATCCCTCCACATCATCCAGGTGCAGCGCCACATCCCGGACCACCCACACCTCGCGCCGCTTGCGGACCGTCAGCCACACGCCCAGCTCCCCCGACCCGTAGCGGGCCCGGAACGCGTCGGGGTCGAGGATCACGTAGTCGCTGTCGCGCACGCCCGTCGTGTTCGACCGCTGATAGTGGATGTACTCGGTGCGTGCCCGCGCCCCCCCGCCCCCCCCACCCGCGCCGTCCCCGCCGGCTCCCGCATTCACATCCGCGCCCCACAACGCAGCGCTCGGACCCGCCGCGGGCGCGACGACGGGTCGGATCTCGCGGCGCTTGAGGCGCCCCGACGCGACAATGTAATACGTGTCCGTCTGGTCGATCGTCTCGACAGGGATGCCCCCCAGCGAGCGGGCGATGTGGCGCGCGAGGTTGAAGTCGCGCAGCTCGGCTTTGAATTCGGCGTTGGTGGCCATGCGTCGCGTCAGCTCCCCCCACTGCTCCGTCACCCGGCTCAATCCCGCACGCCCGCGGCCTTCAAGGCCTTGAGCAATTCGGGCTCCTCCATAATCGGCACGTTCAGTTCCCGAGCCTTGTCCAGCTTCGAGCCCGCGCTCGCGCCCACGACCACCAGCCCGGTCTTTGACGACACCGAACCGCTCACCTTGGCCCCAAGGTCCTCGAGCACCCCCTTGAGGACCTCACGCTCGTAGCTCTCGAGCGTCCCGGTAATCACGACGGTTTTCCCATTGAACGGCGAGTCGACGGCCGCGGCGTGGGGGGGCGCCTTCCCCGGCGGGCGATAGTCGTGACTCGTCAGGTCCACCCCCGCGGCCCGAAGTTCCGAGAACGTTTTCTTGGCCGTCGGCGAGTGCAGGTACGCGTGCACGACCGGGGCCGTCAGCACGCCCAGGCCGGTCTCTTCGCCGCCGGGGCCGTCGCGGTCGATTCCCAGTCGCTCGGCGTCGGCCTTGCTGAGTTTCGCGTTCGGCATGAGGTCGCGGATAGACGCCGCATGCAGGGCAGCCAGATCCGCGTACCGGCGCGCCAACGCCTTCGCCGTCGAGTCGCCGACGTAACGGATGCCCATGCCCGCGAGCACCTTCCCCAGCCCGCGGCTCTTCGCGGCCTCAATCCCCGCGAGCAGGTTCTCCACCTTCTTGTCCCCCATGCGGTCGAGGGCGATGAGGGCGTCCTTGTGCTCGTGGAGATGAAAGACGTCGGCGAAGGTGTTGAGCGGGATGGTGGGCTTTCCCTTGTCGTCGACGGCCGCCCGCACCTGGTCGACGGTCTTCTCGCCGAGACCTTCGATGTCCATCTGCTTGCGCCCCGCGAACCAGATGAGCCGCTCGCGGACCTGGGCCGGGCACTCGGGGTTGATGCACCGGCGTGCGGTCTCGAGCGTCGGCTGGTCGACGCCCTCGGGGGGCTCGATCTCGACCGGGCCTTCGCACACCGGGCAGCGCTCCGGGGCCTCGATCTTCTGCTTCCCTCGCTTCTTGCCGACGTCCACGCCCGCGACGTACGGGATCACCTCGCCGGCCTTCTCGACGTAGATCGTGTCGCCGATGCGGATGTCCGTCCGCGCCGCCGCCCCCCCACTCTCGTCCGTCGGATCCGTCGACGCGTCGCGCACGCGCCCGTAGTTGTGCAGCGTCGCGTGCTTCACCGTCGTGCCGCCGAGCACCACCGGCTCCATCACCGCCCGCGGCGTGATCTTCCCCGTCTTCCCCACCTGCGGCTCGACGCGGATGAGCACCGTCGTCTTCCGCTCCGCCGGGTACTTGTACGCGACGACCCAGCGCGGGCTCTTCGACGTGACACCCAGCTTCGCCTGCAGGTCGTAGCGGTCGACGCGGACGACCATGCCGTCGATCGCGGACGGGCGCTTGTGGCGTTCGACGCCGAACTTGTCGATGGCCGCGAGCACCTTGTCGATGTCGCTGGTGACGGCGAGCGGGGCGTTCACCGGCACCCCCAGCTCGCCGATGCGCTCGAGAAACGCCGTGTGCGACTCGGCGAACCTCTCATCGGACACCTGCCCGCGCCCGTGGGCCGCGAACGCGAGCTTCCGCGACGCGGCCGCGGAAGGGTCGAGCTGCTTGAGCGTCCCCGCGGCCGCGTTCCGCGGGTTCGCGAGGATCTCTTCCCCCGCTTCCTCGCGCTCCCTGTTGATGCGGACGAATTCGCTCAGCGGGAAGTACACCTCGCCGCGGATCTCGAGCACATCCGGAATAGTGCCGCCTGCGGCAGCAGGCGGTGAACCTCCGCCCTTCCCCACGCCGCGCCCCAACACCAGCGGCACGCTCCGAATCGTCCGCACCGTGTGCGTGACGTTGTCGCCCTTGACCCCGTCGCCGCGCGTCACGGCGTGCACAAGCCGCCCCTTCTCGTACCGCAGGCTCATCGCCACGCCGTCGATCTTGGCATCGGCAACGAGCACGGGGAGGGGGGGCAGCCCAGACCCCTTGCTCTTCTTGGCGTCTCCCGCGTCAAACAGCCCCCCATCGCTGTCGAGCCCCAACCCGCGCAGCACCCGCGCGTGCCACTCGCGGAGCATGCCCGGGTCGTACGAGTTGTCGATGCTCAGCATCGGGACGCTGTGCGCCACCGTCTTGAACCCGTCGATCGGCGCCCCGCCCACCCGCTGCGTCGGCGACGTCTCGTCCGCCAGCTCCGGGTGCGCCTTCTCCAACTCCCCGAGCTCGGCCAACAGCCGGTCATACTCGACGTCCGCCATCACCGGCTCGGCGTCGGCGTAATACGCCCGATTCGCGCGCTCGAGCACGCGGCGAAGCTCCTCAACACGGGCGGCGGCAGGGACCGGCTTGGGCATGGGGCGATGGTACAACGGGGCGAGGGATGCTCAAGTATGGGTGGCATGCTCAAGCCGCCTTGGGCTTGAGCATGGTTGGAGGGCCGCGCGAAACGGCGGCCGTGAGTCCGCTGACGCCTCCCTCTCCCTTGTCGAGCTTTGGTGGGGGGGCGACAAGGGACAGGGCGGGGTGAGGGCTTGACGGCTCCGTCGTTCTCGAAGTCTCGGGCGCGGAGAGGCGTCGCCGTGCGGTTTGCGCGCAGGTCGTCAACCGGTCTTTGGAGGCTTGAAGGAGAGGGAGGAGGAGAGCCCTCACCCCTGCCCCCCCACACGTCTCCCTCCGCAGAGCCGGAGGGAGAGGGGGGAGGCGCAGTGATTGGGGAGGGCGGAGGCCCGTCGCTGACGCTCCGGGTTCGTTGGGCGGGAGGTGAGGCGAGGCGAAGGATGGCGACGGCGGCGAGGCGGCGCTCGCGGAGGTGGGCTTTCTTGTCGTTGATGAGTGCGACGAGGGTGTCGAAGGCGGCGCGGATGGCGGCGGCGAGCTGCTCGTGGGGGATGACGAGGTGGGTGAGGGACATGTGTGTCGCGGGGGCGGCGGCGGTGGGTGTGTGTGCCATGCGGGGTATTTTCTCAGGCCGTGGGGAATGTGCAAGAGGGAAGTTGGTAAGTACGGAAATCTGCGCGCAAATGCGTACTTGCGCCTTTGTGCGCACAAAGGCGCAAGTACGCATTTGTGCGCGCAAAGGCGGAGATGCGCGTGATGGGAGCGACTGGTGATGCGTGTCCCCGGGGCGGGTGGGGACCCGGACCTTCGAAGATTCAGGTCCGGCGTCGGGGACGCGCGAGTCCGAGTGCCGGGGGACTCACGCACTACCGGCCCAGAGCGGCCGGCAGTGGCACCCTTCCCGCCCGGTCATGTCCGCCCTACAACTTCCCCATGCCCGCCCGGATCATCGACGGCAAGGCACTCGCCTCCAGCACCCGCGCCCACATCGCGGCCCGGGTCGCTGCGCTCAAGGCTCGCAACAAGGTTGTGCGCCTGGACGCCGTGCTGTGCGGGGATACCGACAACGCATCACGCCTGTACGCCGTCAACCAGGGCAAGACGTGCGCCGAGGTGGGGATCGAGTACAAGCTGCACGAGCTGGCGGCGGGCTCCAAGTACGACGACATCGCGGGGCGAGTGCTCGTGCTCAACACCTTCGACGATGTGCACGCGATCATGCTGCACCTCCCGCTGCCCGAGGGCGTCGACCCCTACACGATCCAGAAGCTCATCGCGCCCGAGAAGGACGTCGAGGGCGTCAACCCGGCGAACATCGGCAACATCGTGTACGGCCGCTCGAGCCTCGCCCCGTGCACCGCCCTCGCGACGGTGAAGATGATCGAGTCGTGCCTCGCGGGGGGGGGCACCGAATCGCTGAAGGGCAAGCTCGCCGTCTGCATCGGCGCCGGCGATGTGGTCGGCAAGCCGATCGCGGTCATGCTCATGCGCAAGGAGGCAACGGTCGTCTCGTGCAACAAGTTCACGCCCGGGATCGTCGAGCTGGCCCGTCAGGCGGACATGCTGATCGCGGCCGCGGGCGTGCCGGAGCTTGTGCGGGCGGAGTGGATCAAGCCGGGGGCGATCGTGATCGACGTGGGGGTGAACCGCGTGCAGCAGCCCGACGGGAAGATGAAGACCGTCGGCGACGTGGCCTTCGAGGAGTGCTCGCGGCTCGCGTCGTGGATCAGCCCCGTTCCGGGTGGCGTGGGGCCGATGACGGTGGCGATGCTCCTGCTGAACGTCGTGGAAGCGGCCGAACGCGGGTGAAAGTGACGGGCTCGGGGGCGGGGGGGCGCCATCACCGGGGGTTCTTCCCCATAACTACAGGCAATCTCGGTGGTTGGGATGCGTTGACCCTCTCATCCGCGCGACCTTCAATTAGGCAACCCGAGCGCGGGGCTTGGAAAGGCCGCCGCGACTGGAACCAGACATGCACACGCTCGCGTTTATTCAGAACATCGGCATGACGGAGTGGATCATCATCGGGATGATCGCTTTGCTGCTTTTCGGGCGTCGTCTCCCCGAGGTCGGGCGCAGCCTCGGCAAGGGAATCGTCGAGTTCAAGCGCGGGCTCAAGGACATCGACACCGACCTCGACACCGCGACCAACCGCCCCACCCCGGCCGCGACCACGGGCCACACGACGACGCTCCCGCCCGCGTCCGTCACGGCCCCCCCGCCCCAGGCCGAGCAGCGCGTCAGCCGCAGCGACAACCCATAAGAGCCGCGAGCGCAAGCGAGCGGTGAATCACAACGCGTCGGGCGCGATCCGGTAGCATGTCTCCATGCTCCCCTTCCTTGCCGCCGCGCTGATCCTGTCCGCCCAGGACTCTCCCAGGCCCTCCCCCCCCAACGAGCCCCTCCCCGACCTGGTCGTCACCCGCGACGACACGGCCATCGACCGCTCGTGCCGCGTCGTGATCGCGCCGGGGACGGTCATCGCCGACTCGAACAACGACGGCGTGCTCCACATCACGGGGACGAACGTGACGATCGAGTTCGCCGAGGGCTCGGTGCTCCGCGGCTCGCCGATGGCGGCCGCGCCGGACAGCTACAACGGCACGGGGATCCGCATCACCGGCGTCGACGGCGTGACGCTCCGCGGCGCCCGCGTCAGCGGGTTCAAGGTCGGCATCCGCGCGACCAAGGCCGACGAGCTCACCATCGAGCTCGCGGACATCGCCGACAACTTCCGCCGGCACCTGCGCTCGACGCCGGATGCCGAGGACCAGAGCGACTGGCTCTGGCCGCACGCCAACGACAAGGACGAGTGGGCGACGAACTACGGCTGCGCGATCAAGGTGGAGGATTCGTACAGCGTGGCGGTGCGCAACTGCCGCGTGCGGGACACGCAGAACGGGCTGATTCTCGACCGCGTGAGCCGCTCGAGCGTGTACGACAACGACTTTTCCTATCTGTCTGGCTGGGGCGTCGCGATGTGGCGCTCGACGAGGAACACGGTCACGCGCAACGCGCTGGACTTCTGCATCCGCGGCTACTCCCACGGCAATTACAACCGCGGGCAGGACTCGGCCGGCCTGCTCATGTTCGAGCAGTGCTCGGACAACCTCATCGCCGAGAACTCCATCACGCACGGGGGCGACGGCATCTTCGGATTCGCGGGCAAGGAGGCCCTGGGCGAGGGCGGCGACGACCCGAAGATTCCGGCCGCACCCCCGGGGTTCAACCACGGGCGTACCGGCTGCAACGACAACACGATCATCGGCAACGACCTGTCGTACGCCGCGGCCCACGGGCTGGAGATGACGTTCTCGTTCGGCAACCTCGTCGTCAACAACCGGCTCGTCGGCAACGCGATCTGCGGCGTGTGGGGCGGCTATTCGCAGGAATCCACGATCGCGCATAACACGATCGAGGACAACGGCCTGCCCGGCACGCGCGAGGGCGGCGGGATCAATATCGAGCACGGGTTCGCGAACCAGATCTCGTTCAACACGTTCGCCCGCAACACGGTGGCGATCGCGCTGTGGTCCGACGAGGACGCGGGGATCCGGGCGCTGCCGTGGGCCAAGGCGAACTACAAGGGCTCGCGCTCGAACGAGATCAGCGACAACCGGTTCGACGCCGACGGGCTGGCGCTGCGGCTGAGCAAGACCGGCGGCACGACATGGCTGAGGAACACCGTGGCGAATATCGAGAAGCCCGTCGAGCAGGACGCCGAGTCGACGCTCGACGAGCGCGGCGGCCAGCCGATGTCCATCCCCCCCGCCGACGCCCGCGGCGTGCAGGGCGAACGGCGCCCCGTGGGCGCTCGGGCCGCGCTCGCGGGGCGCGAGCACATGGTGATGGGCGAATGGGGGCCGTGGGACCACGAGCGGCCGATGGTGCGGGTCGGCTCGCGCGGCGGGAGCTTTGTCAGCTACGAGGTCTACGGCGCGAAGGGGCCGGTGACGACGGACATGTACGGCGAGGGAGTCTCGATCGAGGCGCCGCCGCCGGACGCCGGGGCCGGGGCGCCGTGGCGCGTGACGTTCACGCATCCGTCGATGGGCGTGATGTCGGTGAACGCGAAGGTCACGGCGCCGGGGATGGCCGATCCGTTCCGTGTGAGCACGACGTTGATCTCGACGCTGTGGTCGGCGACGTTCTTCGCGACCGACAAGGACCCGCGTGAGGATCTCGCGGCGTACCGCTCGGCCGCGGCGGGGCCCGGAGCGTCCCGCACGGAACTGAACGTGCTCGACCTGGCGTATGGGCACGGCGGGCCGACGAACGCGCTGAAGCTCGACAACGCGGGGGCGCTGAAGGCGGATCACTTCGGCATGATCGCCACGACCACGATCCCGCTCACCAAGGGGCGGTGGCGGATCACGACGCTCTCGGACGACGGCGTGCGGGTGCTGGCCGACGGGAAGCCGGTCATCGAGAATTGGACCTGGCACGCCCCGACCACGGACAACGGCATCCTGACGCTCGACGCGGACCGCGAGGTGGCGTTTACGGTGGAGCACTTTGAGTTGGACGGGTACAGCGTGCTGAAGTTTGACATCGAGCGGGCGGACTGAGGCCGGGTCAGCGGGTGAGGCGGCCTGAATCGGCCCGTTTTCCGGCGGGGCGGGGGCTCCACTTTTTGCGACTTCCCGCATAGACTTGGCCCGACGCCGAGGTAGCTCAGCTGGTTTAGAGCGCTGGATTCATAACCCGCAGGTCGGCGGTTCGAGTCCGCCCCTCGGCATTTTCGCACCCGACCGCACGACGACGCATCCCGTCGTCTAACCCTTTCAAATGCAACGACTTGGACCGCCCGGGTGATCCATCCCGGGAATGGGTCGGCTGCGCCTCGCCGCGCCCGTCGGCACGCTCCCGTGCAACGAGTGCGGGCCTAGGTGCGGGGGGTGCTCCGATGCGGCTGCGGCTTTGCCGTCCGTTCCCGTGGCCTTCTGGCGCTGCTCCGCCGGGCCAAGCGCGTGGGGTGCGGGCAAGTGTCGAGCGTGGCCGACAGGTCGTGCATCCGGGTGTGGGCGTACAGACCGATCGTCAGGGCCGGGGTCGAGTGACGGGCCAGCTCCTGCGCGACCTTACGGACGCCCCTGACTCGACCACCTGCGAGATGAACGTGTGCCGGAGGCCGTGGAAGTCGACCACGCGGCCGGAGGCGTCGACGGGCGCCAGGAAAGTCGGACGCCTCGCCAGCCCGGCTCGCCACCATGCTCGATGAAGAGCGCAGCGGCGACGCCTTGCTGGTAATCGACGGCGGGGGAGCGCCTTACGCCCGCTGGCAGAGAAGCGGCTGCGAAACTTGCTGCGGTTGCGCTGAATGCCGCGCTGCCTTGGGCGGTTGTCGTCACCACACAACGAGATGGTTCCGGGTCATTGATACAAGAGTTGGGCAGCGACTCGGGGGGAGCGAACGGATTCGACCGTGGAGGTGGAACGTCCGTCTGAAATCGCGATAAGCGACGTCGTTCCGGTGTTGGGAATCAACGTTCCAGCTCAACCATCTCGCTCGCTCCTGAGGGCACTCGCCAATCTGAAAACCATTGATGGGGTAGCACGAGCAACAAGAGCGAAGAGTATCAGCACGTTTCCCGATGTTGTGGAGCACGTCTGGGACAGCTACGTCGGCGACACGGACTCGCGTGCCCGGGCCGAGGTTCTGAAACGTCTGGGGAGGGAAGAGGCTGCGCTGATCGTCGGCGGCGTGCCCAGCTCAACATTGCCCGGCCCGGATGAGCAGAGCGTTGTATCCGCGCTGATCGAACGTGACGTGCTCAGCCTCCGGAAGGAGCGGTTATTCTTTCGCCATGATCTGATTGGTGATTGGGCGCGACTTCTTACTCTAATCGAGGCCGGCGAGAGCCCTCCCGGCTCTTATCCTGTCCTCATGCCCGCCGAGTTCCCCACCACTCCCGTATCGGTCACCCTGCTCGGCCTCTGTGTGCCGCACGATCCACTCAAGACCTACGCCCAGGAATTCCTCGCACTCCTCGCCCGCGTCTGGCCCATCCTCAAGGCCAACAGCATCCCCAACCCCGGCATCAACTGGGCCGTCTACGACGCCGGCGGCGGCGTATTCGCCGGCGTCGAAACCCGCGAGCCCGATGCGCACAACCCCTCCACCCCGGCCGACCCCGCCGCCCTCGGCCTCGAACTCAAGCCCATCCATCTCACCCACTACGCCCAGTGCCTCCACGTCGGCCCCTACCGCGACATCCCCACCACCGGCGCCGAACTCAACCGCGCCATCATCACCCAGGGCCACCGCCCCGCCTGGCCGCTCATCGAGATCTACGGCCACTACACCCCCGACGAAACCAAACTCGAAACCCTGATCCTCCGCGCGATCACCTGACCGCCCACCCCCCACTCCCCCACCCCTCATCCCCCGCGAGGCGCCCCCATGTTCGAGAACTTCTCCGACCGCGCCCGCAAAGTCATCGTGCTCGCCAACAAGCACGCCGAGCGCCTCAACGACCCCCTCATCGGCTCCGAGCACATCCTCCTGGCCCTCATCGACGTCGACGGCGGCTTCGCCTCCGTCGCGCTCAACGCCACCGGCGTCGACATCCCCGCGCTCCGCCGCGAGATCGAACTCGCCGTTCTTCAGGCCCGCCGCGACGCCGTCGCATCGGTCGACGACTCCATCCCCACCGCCGCGTTCCCGATGTTGGGCAAGGAACTCGTCGAGCACGCGATCGAAGAGACCCACGCCATGAATCGCATACAGGTCGGCACCGAGCACCTGCTCCTCGCGGTGCTCCGCGAGCCCGACGGGCGGGGCGCCCGGGCCCTCATCAGCCGCGGCCTCACGCTCGCCGGTGTCCGCGCCAAGGTCCTCGAAGTTGTCCGCGCAACTCCCTGACATGCTCAAGCCCCACGCGGCTTGAGCATGCCACCCGTGAGATCCCGTACTCTTGGGCATGCCGCTCCCTCCACGTCTCAAGCGCGAATTCGACGCCGTCCTGTTCACCACGGCCTTCTTCGGCGTGTGGATCGGGACGCTGTTCGTCATCAAGTGCCTGCTGCTGGCGCAGTACAGCGCGAGCGGCTACGACGTCGGCAAGGCCGCGTTCGGCGTGCTGCTGCTGGCCAAGGTGGTCGTCGTCCTCGAGCGCGTGCCGCTGGGCTCGCGGGCCGCGGCCGCCGCACGACCGGCGTGGGTCGACGTGCTCATGCGCACGGCCTTCTACGCCGTAGGCGTGTTCATCGCGCTGCTCATCGAGCGCGGGCTCCGCGGCATGAGCCAGCACGACGGCTTCCTCCCGGCGATCGAAGCCGACTTCCGGCGCGCCGGCGCCCACCACATCGCCGCGAACGCGATCAGCATCACCGGCGGCCTGCTCGTCTTCAACGCCCTGTGCGTGGTGCGGCGGAACCTCGGCCACGGCGCTCTCCGCACAATGTTTCTCGCGCCGACGCCGCGCGAGGCCAAATAAGAGCCGGAAGCGGAAGCGACTGGCCACGGAGACGTGGCTCACGCGGGCGACATCGGCGTGGCGCATTGCGTCACCTGCTGCAGTGCGAGAGCCTGAACACGCGGCCGGGGGGCGGGGCGCTGTCGTTGAGGGGGATGTCGGCGGGGGGTGGGTTGGCGGGTGACGACGGCGCGGGAGGAGTGATGTTGGGTTGAGCGGGCAGTGATGCTGGGGAGATCCGAATCTTCGCAAGCTCAGGTCCGGCGTCGGGGGAGGGAGGCGCTGGCGCTGTCGGAGTTGGGGGTTGTGATTGTGCGTGTGGTGTGCCGAGGCTTGAAGAAGGAGTAGAAGAGGGAGCCCTCACCCTGCCCCCCCACACCTCTCCCTCCGCCACCCCACCAGAGCCGGAGGGAGAGTGGGGAGGTTGGGGTGTCGGGACCCGGACCTTCGCGGACTCAGGTCCGGCGTCCACGGAGCGCGGGGTGGGCGGGGGAGTTGGGGGCGGCGGGGTGGGCGGAGGCCCGGCGCTGACGCTCCGGGTTCGTTGGGACGGGGCGGTTGGCGCGAGGCGCATGATGGCGGCGGCGGCGAGGCGGCGTTCGCGGAGGTGGGCCTTTTTGTCGTTGAGGAGGGAGACGAGGGTGTTGAAGGCCGTGCGGATAGCGGCGGTGAGTTCGTCGAGGGGGATGATGTCGGCGAGGGTGAGTGTGGGGATGGGGATGGCGGCGGCGGATGTGGGAGTGTGGTGTGCCATGCGGGTATTTTCGCGCGCGGCGGGTTTTGTGCAAGAGGGAAGTTGGTAAGTACGGAAATCTGCGCGCAAATGCGCTTGTTAGTACACGTTTGTGTGGGGGATGGGGCCTGACGTCGGGGAAGGGCGATGCCCCGCACAATACCGTGTCTCTTTCCCCGACCGCCTTCATCCGCGGAAGGGCCGTGCCATCGAAGTCGATTCCTCCGACTTCGATGTGTTTGAAACCTGGCGATCACATCGAAGTCCGAAGCGGACATTGATGGCAGGCCGGGCGCGGTTGGTTGCGGAGCCGTGGAGGAGGAAGAGGAATCGAGCCCTCCCTCGCCAAAGGCAGCGAGGGAGAAGGGGAAGGCGCCTTCCCCCGCGCATGCTCGGCTGAACGCCGAGCAAGCACTCCCCCTCCGCCCCCACACGTTGCGGAGGGGGACCTTCGGCGCCGAGGGCATTGACGTTCCCGGCATAGGAAGTATGCTCGACGTGTTGCGCACCACACCGCGGGGAGTTGGGGCGATAACTCAGGAGTTCGGCCCATGCGTACGTTGCTGCCCATCGCCATCGCGGCGTCGATCACCCCCTGCGCGCTGGCCGATCTCATCGGCATCGGCGGCGGCGGCATCATCCTCGAGCCCAACCCCCCGATCAATACGCCGATCCCCGGCGCGGTCACCGCCACCGTCGTCCAAGGCTTCAACGAGCAGCAGAATGTGACGCTCCCCGGCGCGCTCACCGTCTTCGACCTCACGACCGCCGCGCCCGCGGTCATCGCACCGGGAACGGTCGTCTCGAGCCACTTTGTCTACTTTGATCCCGCGGAGAGCGGCTCGGTCCAGGTTTCCGTCGGCGTCGACGCGGTCATCATCGGCGTCATCTTCGACGACACGGGCATGGACTCGACCCACTCGCTCTTCGCTCGCGCGGGGCTCAACTACCCGGGCTTCATCGCCGCCTACGGCCTTGAGCTTTCGACCGACTCGGTCACCTTTTTCTCTCCCAACGTCGTGCGCTTCACGGCCACGGCCGCCAACCCGGGCGACCACTTCCGCATCATCACGGCCGGCGTCCCCGCCCCCGGCGCGTTCGCCACGGCGCTCGCGCTCATGACCGTCGGCACGCGCCGATCGCGCCGCGCGGTGTGAACGCGGCGATGCGAACCGGAAGCGGAAGGGCCCGGCCACGGGTGCGCCCGTCGATCCGGCGCGTCAAGGCAACCGGTTGCTCCCGCGGCCCGGAAGCAGTTCACCACGGAGGACACGGGGAACACGGGGGAAGACAGGAGCGGATTCACCGCAGAGGCGCAGAGGGCGCGGAGGAAGGCATGAAGCGATTCACCGCGGAGATCGCGGAGAGCGCGGAGGGAGGCGGGGACTTGGACTTGAAATCAAACTCCTGCCTCACTCCGTGTCCTCCGTGTTCTCCGTGGTGAAAGGCCTTTCCTCCGCGACCTCTGCGCCGCTGCGGTGAGTTCTCTTCGACGAAGATCATTCACTCGCTTGCGCTCGCGGCTCTTATTGGCGCCTGAGGACTTCGGGGAGTTGCTCGGGGAGCTCGGTGGGGCCGAACGTGTGTTCGCTCGCGAGCTTGGCGAACATGTGGTGGTCTTCCCAGTTGCCGGCGATCTCGAGGTATTGGCGGCAGAGGCCCTCGTTGCGGAAGCCGCAGCGGTGGGCGACGGCGAGGCTGGGGGCGTTGGCGGGCATGATGTTGGCCTGGACGCGGTGGAGTCCCATGCCACGGGGACCGGGGGCGAGGGCGATATCGAGGAGGGCGAGGACGCCTTCGGTGGCGAGGCCGCGGCCGGTGCGGTCGTGGCCGAGGGCCCATCCGGCGTAGGCGTTCTGGAATACGCCGCGGGCGACGTTGTTGAGGTTGAACCAGCCGACGAGGGCGCCGGAATCTGAGGCGTGGCGGGAGAAGGCGAAGAGGCGGAGCTCGCGGCCGGTGGCGACGGCTTCGTCGGAACGCTCGAGCATCTTGTCGAATCGGGAGTGGGGGGTGCTGCCGGGGGTGGGGGCGGGCTGCCAGGGGCGGAGGTGCTCGTCGTTGGGGGCCATGAAGGCGATGTGGGCGGGGCGGTCGGCGGGCTCGGGGGGGCGGAGGACCATTCTCGACGTGATGATCTGGATTCGGGGTGGTGCGCTGGGGGCAGGGGAGGTGGAGGGCGGGGTCATTCGGGGGTTCCAGAATCCCCCCAAAGGGGGCAAAGCCGCGGCGGGACCGGGATAGTTGTTGCCACGGAACTTCAAGCCCAAGGACGGCGTGGACTGATAACCAAGGATAGGGTTGGGGCCGATTCTTCGATGCTGACGGCCGGAGCCGTCAGCGGGGTCGACAACTTGGAGTCAACATGACACGCATTTCGGCTTTGACGCTTGTTGCCCTCGCTGGGCTGAGCCTTCCCGCCGGCGCGCTTGCGCAGGCCTCGAACGACGAGGTCCGGGCGATCGTTGCGGAAGCGATGGCGGACTCGCAGAATCGCTCCAGCCTGCTCGCCTCGGGCGACACGGCCGGTCACGACGGTCGGTTTTTCGTCGCCAGCGGCGATGGGGCGTTCCGGCTGAACGTCGGCGGGCTCATGCAGTTCCGCTACTACGCGAACTTCCGGGACGACGACAACACCGGCGGGCTTGACCCGGGCGACGACTTCGAGAGCGGCTTCCAGACGACCCGCACGCGTGTGAACTTCTCCGGGCACATCATCAACCCGGACTGGTTCTACCGCGTCGAGGGGCAGTTCGACTTCGCGGACGGCGGCTTTGTGCTGCTGGATGCGTTCGGCGGCTATCACTTCGGCGAGGGCTGGAGCGCCCAGTGGGGCCAGTTCCAGTTCCAGTTCGGCAAGGAAGAGACGATCAACCCGGGCAAGTACCTGGCGGTTGATCAGAGCGTCGTGAACACGGCGTTCACGCAGGGCTATTCGCAGGGCATCCAGCTCCAGTACGCCGCGGACGCGTGGCGGGTGTGGGGCGGCTTCAGCGACGGCATGCGGACGGCGAACACGGACATCAACAACCCGGCCGAGAACGACTTTGCGCTCAACGGGCGGCTCGAGTACATGTTCTGCGGCGACTGGAAGCAGTTCGACGACTTCACCTCGCAGGAAGGCCAGGACTTCGGGGCCGTGCTGGGGGGCGCGCTGTGGTACCAGCAGAGCGCCAACACGGGCGCGCCGACGGATGTCGACCTGGACTATTTCGGCTACACGGCGGACCTGCAGCTCGAGGGTGATTCGTGGAACGCGTTCTTCGCGTTCCAGGGGCGGCACCTCGAGTCGAGCGGCCCGGTCGGCAACGCGAACGAGCCCGAGTCCGACGACTTCGGCGCGATCATCCAGGCCGGCTGGCGGTTCAACCCCAACAACGAGATCTTCGCCCGCTGGGACGGCATCTTCCTCGACGAGGACGCGGTTGCCGGCGACGAGGACGACAACTTCAACTTCGCGACGGTCGGCTGGAACCACTACATCGCGGGCCACGCCGCGAAGTTCACGCTCGACTTCGTGTACAGCTTCGAGGCCACGAACGGCCTCATCGGGTCGGGCCTGGGCGGCGTGCCGAACACGGGCGTCGGCCTTCTCGGTTCGTCCGAGGATGGCGAGGCGGTGATTCGGGCGCAGTTCCAGCTGGTGTTCTAAGACCGGCTGATTCAAGGGCAATTCAGCGGGGCGGACGAGACGATCGTCCGCCCCGTTTCTTTTTGGGGAGAAGCGGACTCACCGCCGAGGCGCGGAGGACGCGGAGGAAGGCGGGGAAGAGGATTCATCACGGAGGACACGGAGAGCACGGAGGGGGACAACGAGGAAGATTCAACGCGGAGAGCGCGGAGGAAGACGGGAGACTTGGATTGGAAGTCAAGACTCCAGCTCCGTGTTCTCCGTGTTCGCAGTGGTGAATGCCTTTGGTCTGCGTCCCAGGCGCCTCAGCGGTGATTCTGAAGATCTTCCACTCGCTTGCGCTCGCGTCTCTTGTTGCGATCAGACGATTTCGATGATCTCGAACTTCTTGGTGCCGCGGGGGCCGCGGACGGCGACGACTTCGCCGACGTGGGCGCGCATGAGGGCTTCGCCCATGGGGCTGGTGGCGGTGACTTCGACGTAGTCGGCGCTTGGGGCGGCGGTGCCGGCCTCGCCGACGAGGCGGAACATCTCGATCTCGTCGGAGCCGACTTCGCGGAGGCGGACGGTTGCGCCGAGGAAGACGACGCCGGTGGACTTGTGCATCGAGTCGTCCATGACCGTGACGTTGGCGAGGCGGTCGGTGAGGCGGCGGATCTCGGCCTCCTGCATGCCCTGGTCCTCGCGGGCGGCGTGGTAGTCGGCGTTCTCGCGGAGGTCTCCGAGCTCGCGGGCCTCGGCGATGCGCTTGGAGATCACGGGGCGGTTGGCGATGAGGCCCTGGAGCTTCTGCTGGAGGCCTTCCTTCTCGTCACGCGTGATCATTTCCATGGCTGGCGGTCCTTCGTTCGTTGGTTGCGGGGCCGAGAGCCCCCGGGCGCAATAGCCAGCCCCGGCGGGCTCAGCAAAAGCCGCCTGGGCGGGTTGAAGTGATCGGAGATATTAGACAAACCGGGCGCGTTCGGTTCGGTTGCCGACGGTCTCGTTTATGACGGCAAACGCCCACAGAACACACGAAATTGCCCACAGGACGCCGATGCCGACCCAGCGCGGGGCGCCGGGGGACGTGGTGGGGCCGCTGAATCCCTGGCCGAGCATCGAGCCGCCGAAGTCGAAGGGGGCGAAGGCGCCGGCGAACGCGGGCGACACGCCGGTGAGGTGGGAGAGGATGCGCACGCCGAGGGGGACGGCGGAGACCATCGCGACGATGAGGATCATCCACGCGAGTCCGGGGCGGAGCGTGCCGCGGGCGAGGCCGCCGGTCTGGGAGCGGCGCACGAGCGCGAGGGCGACGACGCCGCCGATGAGGGCGCCCCAGCCGGCGAGCTGGGCGCACAGCGCGGCGACGACGGGGACGGGCCAGTCGGCGAGGAAGACCAGGGGCCAGATGACGAGCTGCGCGGGGCCGAGCATGACGACGAGGTCGAGGGCGGTGGCGCGGACGACGGGGCGCGGTGGGGCGAGCTGGCTGAGGCGCGTCATGGGCCAGAGGATGACGACGCCGACGGCGATAATGACGAGCATGGTGCGCGCGGCGGGGCTGAAGGCGCTGGGGCCGCCGGTCGGCGAGCGCGCGAGCCACCACACGGCGCCGAGGACGGCCGCGAGGAGGTAGACGGTCCAGAAGAAGGCGAAGAGGCGGGGCTCGGCGCGACGTGCGGCGAAGGGGTCGTCGTGCCCCCCCCCCACGCCGCTCCCCATCGTGAGCGCGGTCTCTCGCTCCCACCAGGATTGCCAGTCGTGTGAGCGCGTGTCGGCGTGCCTGTCAGTGGGCACGGGCGCCGGGTCGTCGTGGGGATAGTGATCGAACGGATCGGGAGCGGGGGAGTCGTCGGGCGGGATCACCGGCGCACCGGGGGAGGGGACGAGCCGGAGACGCCGTTGTTCCAGGTGGGCGGCGCGGTCGTCGGATCGGTGGGGACGACGGGGGATTCGATGAGGACGGTCTTGTAGCGCACGTCGATGTTGGGCTTGGCGGCGTCGATGCGGCCGGTGCGCTGGTGGAGGTTGACGAGGTGCTTGACCTTCACGGTGCTGGGCTCTTCGCCGGGGAGGGGCTGCTCGATGGGGCCGCCCCAGGTGATGCGGCCGGCGCCCCTGACCATGATGACGAGCTGGCGGCGGCCCCCCCCCACTTGACGCAAGTAGTCGGCGGCGTCGATGGCTTCGATCTGGTCGAAGGCCGCGGCCGGGAGGTTCTGGCGGAGGAACTCGATGAGGGCGAGGGCGGGCTGGACGTCGCCGCCGGGCCAGGCTTCGCCGGGGCGGGGTGCGGTGTCGCGCGAGGTGTTGACGACGGCGACGAGGCCGGACTTGCCGGGCTCGTAGAGCTTGTCGAGGGCGACGCCTTCGAAGGTGACGAGGCGGTCGGTGTTGCGGGTGCGGACGACGGCGTAGGGGAGGCGCCAGAGGCCGCGGACGCGGACGGTGTTGTTGGTCTCGCGGCTGACGGTGAGCCTGGCGGCGAACCAGCCGGTGGCGCCGAGGGCGGAGTGGGCACGGGCGAGGGAGGCGCCGTCGAAGGGGTCGTCGGTGAGCTCGGCGAGGGTGAGCTTCTCGAGGATGTCGCGGGTCTGGGCGTCGAGCCAGGTGTTGGCGGCGCCCGCGGGGAGTTGTGCGGCGGCTTCGGGGGGGAGCGGCGGCCAGTCGAAGACGACGCGGACGGGACCGGCGTGAGCGCCGGCGGCGAGGCCCTGGAGGGAGGTGCGGCCGAGGGCGAGGCCGACGAAGACGCCGAGCACGAGGACGACCGTCGCGGAGACGGTGGCGACGCGCGCGGCGGTGGCCCAGGCGGCGGAGTCGCGTGCAGGGGCGGGGGGTTTTTTGGTGGGTTTTTTGCGGGCGGCCATGGGGGAATGGGTAAGGGGCCAGGGATCAGGGACCGGGGATCAGGGATGTACGCGCGAATGTGCGTGATTGTTTGGCGACGTCGAGTGGCGCGTCGTAGGGCACGAGCACCCCGTCAGGGTGCGATGGCATCAAGGCAGAAAGACAAACCAAGGTTCGGTACCGGGGGTGTCGTCGCAGAGCCTCCTCCACGCCCGGCTCCTTTCGATCAGGCCTTCGGCCTGCAAGGCAAGAGTCAACAACGCTTTCGGTCTCTCAGGGCCATGTCGACGAGTTTGGCGCAGAGCTGGGGCATGTCGATGCCGGCGGCTTTGGCGGCTTTGGGGACGAGGGAGTGGTCGGTGAAGCCGGGGGTGGTGTTGACTTCGAGCATCCACACAGCGCCCTTGGGATCGAGCATGAAGTCGGCTCTTGCGACGTGGCGGAGGTGGAGGGCGGCGCAGAGGCGCTCGGCGTCTTTCTTGACCTGGGCGGCGATGGCGCTGTCGAGGGTGAGGTCGACGCCTTCGAGGAGGTAGCGGGTGTCGTCGCGGAGGTACTTGGCGTTGTAGTCGTAGAGGCCTTCTTTGGGGACGATCTCGATGACGGGGAGGGCGCGGCCGTCGAGGACGCCGACGGTGAGCTCTCTCGCCCCCCCATGAGCGCCGCCGATTTTCGGCTCGACCATGTAGGGGCGGACGAGGCCCTTCTTCTGTTCCGCGTTGATCGTGTCGATGGCGGTAGCGAAGGCGGCGGCGTCGTTGCAGACGTGCAGGCCGATCGTGGAACCTTCGTGGATGGGCTTGACGACGACGGGGAAGGGGAAGGGAGAGACGCGGTCGCGGGTGTTGAGGACGCCGACGGGGGCGGTCTGGATGGCGTGCTTGAGGGCTTCGGCTTTGGTCGCGATCTTGTCCATCGCGAGGCGGCTGGGGGCGGCGCCGGAGCCGACGAAGGGGCGGGCGTCGGCTTCGAGGAGGTCCTGCAAAGGGCCGCCTTCGCCCCACGGGCCGTGGAGGTAGGGGAAGACGACATCGGCCTTCATGGCGCGGAGCTGGGGCGCGGTGAGGGTGTCGATGATCTCGAGGGTGACGTCGAAGCGACCGGAGTCGCGGAGGCCCTGGGCGATGGCGGAGGAGGACTTGATGGAGACGTCGCGTTCGGCGTCAGGGCCGCCGCCGAGGACGAGGACGCTGATCTTCTCGCGCGGGGCCACGGTCAGGCGGTCCTCTTGGCGGCGTTGGCGGCGCTACCGGGGGGGGCGGGCTCGCGTTTCCAGATGACGACTTCGGTTTCGAGGGGGACGCCGAACTTGTCGAGGACGGCCTTCTTGACCATGTCGATGAGGGTGAGGACGTCCTTGGCGGTGCAGCCGCGTTTGGCGACGAAGAAGTTGGCGTGGCGGTCGGAGACCTTGGCGCCGCCGTACTTCATGTTCTTGCAGCCGGCGAGGTCGATGAGCTGGCCGGCGGAGACGCGGGCGCCGGGGACGCCGATGTTGTCGAGGTAGCCCTTGAGGGTGGGGTTCTTGAAGGTGCAGCCGGCGGAGTTGTCGGCCATGGGCTGGGATTTCTTTTTGTAGGCCATGACCTCGAGCTGGCGGGCGCGGGTCTTCTTGGGGTCCTCGCGGTGGAGCTTGAACTCGACGCCGGTGACGATGAGGCCCTTGGCGGCGAGGCCGGAGCGGCGGTAGGAGAAGTCGGACTCGAACTTGTCGAGCTCGATTTCCTCGCCCTGGCGCGTGAGGCAGTAGACGCGGCGGACGACGCTGGCGAACTCGGCGAAGGTGCCGCCGGCGTTCATGATGGCGGCGCCGCCGACGGTGGCGGGGATTCCGGAGAGGCCTTCGAGGCCGGCGAAGCCGAGGCGGACGGTCTCGTTGATGAGCTTGGGGAGGTTGACGCCGGCGCCGGCGGTGACGCGGCAGTGTTCCTGGTCGATGGCGACGCCGCAGAGCTCGCCGCCTTCACCATCGAGCTTGACGACGAGTTCGCCCACGCCGTCGTCGTCGACGAGGAGGTTGGCGCCGTCGCCGAGGATTCGGAGCTTGGGGTCGATTTCGAGGGCGCGTCTGAGCTGGTCGGTGGTGCCGATGGAGGTGAGGCGGTCGGCGCCGCCGCCGACGCCGAACCAGGTGGGGATGGGGGCGTTGCGTTGGATGGCGAGGTCGGTGGCCACGGGCATGAACGAACCTCAGAGGGGACTAGGGACTAGGGACTAGGGACTAGGGACTAGGGGGTGGGAGCAGTTACTTGCCGCCGGCGAGGAAGCCCTTGGCGACCTCGTCGACGGGGCCGGCGCCCATGACGACGACGACGTCGCCGGGGCGGCAGATGACTTCGAGCTGCTCGACGATCGCCTCGAAGGGGTAGAGGTGCATGGCCTGGACGCCCTTGGCGCGGAGGCGGTCGACGAGGTCTGCGGCGGAGACCTTGGTCTTCTCCTGGATGGAGTCGCGGACGAAGTAGATGTGCGGGACGATGACGATGTCGGCGGCCTCGAAGGCGGCGGCGAACTCGTCGAGGAGGTGGCGGGTG
The DNA here is from genome assembly GCA_964564695.1 of uncultured Phycisphaeraceae bacterium. Classification (GTDB taxonomy): domain Bacteria; phylum Planctomycetota; class Phycisphaerae; order Phycisphaerales; family UBA1924; genus CAZMCC01. Next base: position 60,732 of record CAZMCC010000006.1, read on the forward strand.
CGCGAGTGCTGGTGGGGCTGGAAGACGCAGATGAGGCGGCCGCCGTTGTCCTTGGGGCGCTCGGAGTCGCGCAGGGCGCGGAGGGTGGTGTCGACCTCGGTGGGGTGGTGGCCGTAGTCGTCGAAGACTTTGACGGCGCCGCCCCAGAGGAGCTGGCGTTCGCCGAGGAACTGGTTGCGGCGGTTGACGCCCTTGAAGCCCTCGATGGCGGCGGCCGTGGCGGCGGGGTCGGCGCCGACGATGGTCGCGACGGCGACGGCGGTGGCCGCGTTCATCGCGTTGTGCTCGCCGGGCATGGGGGTGACCCAGGTGGCGATCTGCTTCGCGCCCATGCCCCCCCCACCGTTGCGGCGGGCGAGGGAGGTCTTGCGGGAGGCGAGGTCCCAGGTAACGACCCAGTCGGCGCTGGGGCTGAAGCCGATGGTCTGGACGTCGCAGGCGAGGCCGGCGGTGATCTCGCGCTTGTGGGCGCCCTTGTCGGCGATGAGGAGGACGCCGCCGTCCTTGGCCGAGGGGATGCCCTGGGCGAAGACGCGGAAGGCTTCGACGACGGCGTCGAGCGAGCCGTAGATGTCGAGATGGTCGGCTTCGACGGCGGTGATGGTGGCGACGAGGGGGTGGTAGTTGTGGAAGCTGCGGTTGAACTCGCAGGCTTCGACGATGAGCAGGCCGGGGCGCTTGGCGAGCGGGCGGGTGGGGATGTGCTGGGAGCCGAGGCGGAGGCCGCCGCCGGTCGCAGCCGCGCCCGCGGCGCCGACGCGGGCGAGGGCGGTGGGGTCGGCGCCGAGCTGGGGGCAGGTGGCGCCGACGATGACGGAGGGGTCGAGGCCGGCGGCGGCGAGGGCGACGCCGAGCAGGGCGGTGGTGGTGGTCTTGCCGTGGGTTCCGGCGATGGCGATGCCGGTGGCGCCGGTCATGCACTTGCCGAGGGCCTCGGCGTAGACGAGGACGGGGATGCCGCGGCGCTGGGCCTCGAGGACCTGGGGGTGGTCGGGCTTGACGGCGGCGGAGGCGATGACGATCTGTGCGTCTTCGGGGAGAGTGGCGGCGGACTGGTCGAAGCCGACGGCGAAGTGGTCGGCGGCGAGGGCTTCGGTGAAGACGGAGGGATAGAGGTCGGAGCCACAGACGATGGCGCCGCGGGCGCGGAGCATGCGGGCGAGGCCGGACATGCCGCAGCCGCCGATGCCGATCATGGTGACGCGGGCGCCGGCGGGCGGCCAGAGGCCCGGGGAAGGGCTGGCGTGCGCGTGGTCGATGTCGGCTTGAGGCATAGCGGAAACGGCGGCGTGTGGGGAGCCGCGGAGGGTGGTCATGGGGATGTTATCGGCGCTGGGGAAGGCGGGGCATGAGAGGGGAGAACGCGGAACAGCGGAACAGCGGAAACACGGAAAATCAGAGGGGAAGCGGCGGATTGCCTGCTTGATTTTCCGCTGTTCCGCTGTTCCGACTTTCCATGTTCTCGGTGCCGATCGGCTGCTTGATGCGGATGAACGCCTCGCCGGTGATCAGGCGTGCGTCGCGCGAGAACACCGCCCAGTTCCAGAACCAGTTGAGCATGACGGCGAGGCGGTTGCGGAAGCCGATCAGGAAGGTGATGTGGATGGCGGCCCAGAGGAGCCAGGCGAAGAGGCCCGCGACGTGGAAGCCCTTGATGTCGGCGACGGCGCGGGCGCGGCCGATGGTGGCGAGGTTGCCCTTGTCGTTGTAGATGAAGGGGGGGCGGGCAGCGGAGGCCGTTGAGGTGGATTTTGCGGCGAGCTCGCGGGCGATGGTGCGGCCGGCGTAGTGGCCCATCTGGATGCCGCCTTGGGCGACACCCGGGACCGGGGGGCCGTCGCCCCCGGACTTGGCAAAGGCGACGTCGCCGCAGACGAAGAGTTCGGGGTGGTTGGGGATGGTGAGGTCGGGGAGGACGGGGACGCGGCCCGAGCGGTCGGTCTCGATGCCGAGCGTTCGGGTGAGGGGGCTGGCGGTGACGCCGGCGGCCCAGAGGATGTTGCGGACGGCGAGGTGTTCCGAGTTGTTGATCTGGAGAACGCCGTCGGTGACGTTGGTGATGCGGGCGTTGAGGCGGACTTCGACGCCCATGGCTTCGAGGTCGCGCTTGGCGCGGGCGGAGAGGTCGGGGGGGAAGGCTTCGAGCAGGCGGTCGGCGCCCTGGAAGAGGATGACGCGGGCGGTGGTGGTGTCGATGCGGCGGAAGTCGGCGGGGATGGTCTGGGCGGCGATTTCCTTGATGGCGCCGGCGAGTTCGACGCCGGTGGGGCCGCCGCCGACGATGGCGAAGGTGAGGGCGGCGACGCGCTCGGAGTCGGAACCCTCGTACTCGGCGGACTCGAAGGCGAGGAGGATGCGGCGCCGGATCTCGATGGCGTCTTCGAGGGATTTGAGGCCGGGGGCGGTGGTGGACCAGTCGTCGTGGCCGAAGTAGGAGTGCGTTGCGCCGGCGGCGAGGATGAGGTAGTCGTAGGGGATGGTGACGGCGGGGCCGACGTTGCCGCCGACGGTGATCGTCTTTGCCGCGGGGTCGATCGACGTGACCTCGGCGAGGACGACGGCGCAGTTCTTCTGGGCGCGGAGGATGTGGCGGATCGGCGCGGAGATGTCGGCGGGCGAAAGCGCGGCGGTGGCGACCTGGTAGAGGAGCGGCTGGAAGACGTGGTGGTTGCGGCGGTCGAGGAGGGTGACGCGGGCTGGCGCTTTCGCGAGGGCGCGTGCGGCGGCGAGGCCGGCGAAGCCGGCGCCGATGATGATGACGTGGGGGAGGCGGGGAGCGTCAGCGGGTGGCGCGCTCGGGGACATGGGGAGTCATAGGCGCGGGAACAGAGCCCCTCGCGCGAGCGAGGGGTGCTGTGGCACGGGCGCACAGGACCTCCCGCTTGCGCGGGAGGCTCGGATCAGGAGGTCACTTTGCTTCGTCGGGCTTCACGCCGACCAGCGCTGCTCGCAATCCGGCGCTCGGTCGCACCACGATCTCGGGGACGGGTTCGACGATCACCGGGGTCGGGAGCGCTTCGGGGGCCTTTGCCTTGGTGCCGCCCCCCCCAATCGTGCCCTCGATCTTGATCTTGCCGTCGGGGGCGACCTGGTCGACGCGGACGCTGACGCGCTTGGAGACGCCGCGTTCCTGCATGGTGACGCCGTAGAGGAGGTCGGCGGCCTGCATGGTGCGCTTGTGGTGGGTGATGACGATGAAGTGGGACTTGTCGAGGAAGCGGCGGACGACGTTGCAGAATCTCTCGACGTTGGAGTCGTCGAGCGCGGCGTCGACTTCGTCCAGCACGCAGAAGCAGCTGGGCTTGCTGCGGAAGATGGACATGAGCAGGGCGACGGCGGTCATGGTCTTTTCGCCGCCGGAGAGCTGGCTGATGGCGCGGGGCTCTTTGCCCGGGGGCTTGGCGATGACCTCGACGCCGGACTCGAGCCAGTCGATTTCGCCTTCGACCTGGATCTTCTCGCCGTTGGGGCCTTCCTTCTCGATGAGGACGGGGAGGAGCTTGAGCTCGGCGCGGCCGCCGCCGAAGAGCTGGCGGAACATGCCGTCCTGGCCGCAGAAGTTCTTCTGGATGGTCTCGAAGGTTTCCTTGAAGCGGGCTTCGCTGGCGATGTTGAGCTGGCCGATGAGGTCGGTGAGCTCGACGCGAGCCGAGTCAATATCAGCCACCTGCTTGATGAGGTCGTCGTTGCGGGCCTCGAGCTGGGTCTCTTCGGCGATGGCGTCGAGGTTGACGTTGCCCAGGGCCTTGATGGACTGGCGGCGGGTTTCGACGCGGCGGGAGGCTTCGGTGTGGTCGAGCAGGACGAGGGTGCCGTGCTCGGTGTCATCGATGATGGAGCGGTAGTCGGCGTAGACGCCGGGGAGGTCGAGGGCGATCTCTTCGCGGGCGCGCTCTTCGGTGTTGTCGCGCTTCACCTCGACTTCGCGGCGGGCGACCTCGAGGCTGTGCCAGTCGCGCTCGATGGCCTGGGCGCGGTCGCGGGCGGTGAGGACCTGCTCGCCGAGGTCGGTGACTTGTTTCTGAGACTGCGCGACGGCGGTTTCGAGGGATGCGAGCTCGGTGCGGGCTCGCTCGGCCACGGCACGGGAAGTCGCGATCGAGGCGCGGGCCTGCTCGAGCACGGCGATGTGCGAGTCGATCGCGGCGCGGCGCTGCTGGACGAGGCCCTCGGCGGTGCGGGCCTCGCGGATGGCCTCATCGCGGGTCGAGTGGAGGCGGCTGAGCTCGCGGCGGGCGCCTGAGAGCTGCTCGCCGACGCGGCCGACTTCGACTCGGGCGGCCGTGAGCTTCTCGTTGGCGGCGTCGGCGGCGGCCTGGACCTGGGCGAGTGAGGAGTCGATGGCGTCGGCGGCGGCGACCTGCTCGGCGTGGAGGCGGGCGAGCTTTTCGGCGCGGTCGTGGAGCTGGGATTGCTCGGATTCGAGGGCCGCGAGGCGCTGCTCGACGATTGAGACCTGGTCGCGGAAGCTGGTGTCCTCGCGGGTGAGGCGTGCGGCGTCGGCGGCGGCGCGTTCGAGGTCGCGCTCGAGGCTGAGAAGCTCGCGCTGGCGGGTGGCGAGGGCGGAGCGGAGGGCGCGGGAGCGGGCGTTGAGCTCGGCGGCGGAGGCGTCGACGGAGGCGAGCTCGGTGCGCTGGGCTTCGAGGACGGAGGTGAGGTCGGTGACTTCGACGTCGAGGGCGGCGAGCTCGGCGCGGCGCTGGAGGACGCCGGCGCCTTCGTCGACGGCGGAGATGGGGCCGGCGAGGACGCGGCCCCCCCCACCGTCGCGGTCGAGGACGCGGCCGTCGCGGGTGACGATGCGAGCGCCGGCAAGCGGGCCGCCCGCGAGGAGGATGGCGGACTCGAGGGACTCGACGGCGTAGGCGTCGGAGAGGAGGCGGTCGAGGAGGGGAGTGACTACGTGACCTTCTCGCGAGCGGACGGCGTCGCGGAGGCGGATTACGCGGCCGGAGGTGAGGGCCTCTTCAAGACCGGGGTCGATGGACTCGGCGACCCGGACCTTCGAGGACTCAGGTCCGGCGTCCACGGAGGATGTTGCGGCGACGAAGGCGACTCGACCCGGAAGCGTGGCGAGCTCGGCGTCGGAGGGGAGCTCGGCGAGCGACGTGATGACGAGGGACTGGAGGTTGTCGGCGAGGGCGATTTCGACGGCGGCGGCGTGCGTTGTGTCGGCCTCGATCATGTCGGAGAGGACGCCGCGGACGCTGGTGAAGCCGGTTCCGCCGGCGCGCTGGGCGAGGACGAAGCGGGTGGCTTCGCCGAGGCCGGCGTGGGTGCGGACCATTTCGTCGAGGGTGGCGCGGCGGCCGTCCTTGCGGACGAAGGCCTGTTCGAGCTCGCTGAGGCGGGCGGAGCGGGCGGAGCGCTCGTCGGAGGCGCGGGCGAACTCGGCGTCGATGGCGGAGACTTCAGATTCGATCTCGGCGACATCGAGGCGCGCTGCGTCGACCTTGGCGTCGAGCTCACTGCGGCGGGCGGAGACGGAGGCGGCCTCTTCGCGCTGCTGGCCCCAGCGGGTGCCGAGGCGGGCGAGCTCGTCGCGCATCTGGGCGGAGCGGCGCTGGTCGGACTGCATCGCGGCGATGAGGCCGGCGCGCTCGCGGTCGATCCCGCCCGCGGCGGCGCGGCGGGTGGACTGCTCGGAGCGGAGCTCGATGAGGCGGCCTTGCGATGAGGCGCGGTCCTCGCCGAGAACCTTGAGGGCGACCTCGGCTTCGGCGAGCTTGTCGCCGAGGGCGGCGATCTCGTGCTCGAGCATCGCGATCGACTCGGTGACGCTGGAGGCGCGCTCGGCGGCCTCCTCGAGGCGCTTGGCGTCGAGCTCCATCTGCGTGCGCGAGTCGTTGAGGGCGCGGGTGGTGAGTTCCTCGCGCTGCTTGGCGGAACGCTCGGCGTGGTCGGCGTTGTGGAGCTCGTTCTCGGCGCGGCGGAGGCCGGACTGGGCCTCGGAGCGGGCGATCTCGGCTTCCTGCCTGGCGAGCTCGGCGGCGGCGAGGGCGTCCTGCGACTGCGTGCGCGAGGCGACGAGGGCGTCGAGTTTGCTCGTGAGGCCGGCGAGGGATTGGCGGAGCTGGTCGTATTGATCGAGCGCGAGCGCGGCGCGGGTGGCGCGGAGGTCCTCGTCGAGGGTCTTGAACTGGCGGGCCTTGGCGGCCTGGCCCTTGACCATGCGGAGGCGGCGCTCGGTGTTGGCGAGCTGCTCGCGGACGGAGACGAGGCTGGTCATCGCCCTTTCAAGCTTGCGCTGGGCTTCGACGCGCCGCTGCTTGTATTTCGCGACGCCGGCGGCTTCTTCGAGGATCGTTCGTCGCTCGACGGCGGAGGCCATGAGCATCGCGTCGACCTTGCCCTGCTCGATGATGGAGTAGGCGTCGGCGCCGACGCCGGTGTCGAGGAAGAGCTCGCGGATGTCCTTGAGGCGGCAGCGCTTGGCGTTGATGAGGAAGTGGCTGGTGCCGTCGCGGTAGAGGCGGCGCTCGACCTCGACGACGTCGGCGTCGACGGGGAGGGTGCGGACGCCGCGGAGGGAGGTGTTGATGAGGGTGGGTTCGGTGGAGTCGGGTGTCTCGGGTGTAGCGGGCGAGTCGGGTGTTTCGGGAGGAGCGTCGGGGATTGCGGCGACGGTGTTGGTGACTTCGGTCGGTTCGACCCGGACCTTCGAGGACTCAGGTCCGGCGTCCGGGATGCGCGCGTCAGCGGAGGTTGGCGCGTCGTTGACGATGGGGTTGTCGAAGGTGAGGGTGACGCTCGCCATGCCGGAGGGCTTGCGGCCTTCGGAGCCGGCGAAGATGCAGTCGAGCATCTCGGTGCCGCGGAGGGACTTGCTGGAGCGTTCGCCGAGGACCCACTTGAGGGCGTCGACGACGTTGCTCTTGCCGCAGCCGTTGGGGCCGACGATGCCGGTGATGGGGGCGGTGAAATCGAACTCCGTCTTGTCGGCGAAGCTCTTGAAGCCTGAGACGGTGAGTTTGGTGAGGCGCATGGGGCCTTCCGTGGTCCGTGGCGTCTAGGAGGAGAACGAAAGCGACGGGCGATCAACCCCGTCCGTTGGGGTTGTGTCCGTCGCTGGCACAAGATACCGCGTTGAGGGCGGGGAAGCGAGGAAAAAGCGGGAAGTCGGGAGATGGCCCATTTGGGGGGACAGATGTCAGGGAGCGTGGGGACCAAGGTGAGGCAGACCCGGACCTTCGCAGAGCCTCAGGTCCGGCGTCCCGGGAGTTGCTCAGATGACCTTGAGCGTGACCTTCTTTTCCAGCTCTTCGACGGGGCGGGCGACGAGGTCGTAGCCGTCGCTGGCGATGATGGTGCAGCGGACGAGTTCGCCGGGGCTGAGCGGGCGGGTGGAGTGGACGAAGGTGCTCGCGTCGATCATCGGGGCCTGGAAATAGGTGCGGCCGGTGTAGAGCTTGCCCTTGCCGACGACGCCGGTGGTGGCACGGCCGGCCGTGCGGGCGGCGGCGTCGATCAGGACGTCGAACTGGACGCCGGTGGTGGTGGGCTTGGTTTCGTCGAACTGCTCGGCCAGGAACGCGGCCTGCTCGAAAGCGAGCTTCTGCTGGAGGGCCATGAGCTCGGCGTGGCGGCGGGACTTGGTCTCGGCGGGGACGGCGAGCTTGGGGTCGGCCTCCATAGTGCCGGCGACGGTGCCGTCTTCCTTGGAGTACTCGAAGACGCCCAGGGCGTCGAAGCCGACCTCCTCGATGAAGGCCATGAGCTGCTCGTGGTCCTGCTCGGTCTCGCCGGGGAATCCTGTGATAAACGTAGTTCGGATGGCCATGCCGGGGACGCGGTCGCGGAGCTTGTGCATGAGCTCCAACTGATGGGCCGCGGAGACGTTGCGGCGCATGGCCGTGAGGATGCGGTCGGAGGCGTGCTGGAGGGGGATGTCGATGTAGGGGAGGATCCGCCCCTTGCCGCCGGCGATCTGCGAGAGTTCGGCGAGGGCGGTGATCATCTCGTCGGAGAAGTTGGTGGGGTAGGCGTACATGAGGCGGACCCAGCCGTCCTTGACGCCGGCGTCGTCGAAGGCCTTGTTGACGGCGCGGAGCATGCCGGGCATGCCCAGGGCGGCACGGGCCTGGGGGCCCGTCACAGGCGGGACGCCTGTGCCACCAGAGCCTGTGCCACCGGAACCTGTGCCACCAAGACCGATGCCGAGGTCGTCGCCGTAGCTGGTGGTGTCCTGGCCGATGAGGTTGAGCTCGAAGGTGCCGTCGTTGATGAGTTCGCGGGCCTCGGCGGCGATGCGGTCGAGGGGCTTGCTGCGCATCTTGCCGCGGATGCTGGGGATGGTGCAGAAGGCGCAGTTCTGGTTGCAGCCTTCGGAGATGCGGAGGTAGGCGTAGTGGCGTGGGGTGAGGCGGAGGCGGGCGGAGTCGTCCTCGAAGTAGCCGATGCCCTTGCCGTCCTTGCCGTTGACGGTGAGGCCGGTGGTGGCCATGCCGCGGGCCTTGGCGGCCTGGAGGGCGTTGCCGGCGATCCAGTACTTGGGGCCGGCGTCGGCGGTCTCCTGGAGGGAGACGCGTTCGGCGCGCTCGCCGCGGACGGCTTCGACGATCTTGTCGCGGTCGAAGACGCCGATGAAGGCGTCGATGCCGGGGGCCCACTCGAGGATCCTGGCGCGGTGACGCTGGACGAGGCAGCCGGCAACGACGACGCGTTTCACCTTGCCCTGGGCCTTGGCCTCGAGGGCTTCCTTGATGACGCCGAGGGATTCGTCCTTGGAGGCTTCGAGGAAGCCGCAGGTGTTGACGACGACGGCGTCGGCGGGGTCGAGGCCGGAGCCCGGGTCGCCGGCGTGGGAGACGACGGCGAGGCCGTCCTGTGCGAGGAGGCCGAGCATCTTCTCGGAGTCGACGAGGTTCTTGGGGCAGCCGAGGGAGACGAAGGAGACGGTCTGGACTTGGGAGCCGGCGGACCCTGGAGAATCGGTGCTTGTTCGGTCGGCGGGTCTCGGCATTGGTCAATCTTAGCAACCGACAGCGGGCGGTTCGGACCACGCCCCCGCGGAATCGGCTATCTTTTTGGCTGAGGACATGCCCATGCCGCAGCTTGCGATCACGCTGGAAGTCGTTGACAACGCCGTGGTGATGCGTCTGGTGGGGGACGCGGACATGCATTCGGTGGGGCCGTTGCAGCGGGAGGTGACGCGGCTGGCGGCGTCGCGGCCGAAATTGGTGGTGATCGACGCGACGGAGGTGTCGTTCTTTTCGAGCCTGGCGCTGTCGGAGTTTGTGTCGCTGCACTCGGCGCTCAAGACGCACGGGTCGAGCATCGCGATGGTGGGTGTGCAGGGGGCGGCGCTCGATGCGGTGAAGCGGACGCGGCTGGACTCGGTGATCCGGTTGTTTCCGAGTGTGGAGGCGGCGCTGGCGAGCGGGAAGGGGTGAGGGAGGGGCCAGGGACTAGGGACCAGGGACTAGGGACTAGGGACTAGGGACTAGGGACCAGGGACCAGGGGCCAGGGACCAGGGACCAGGGACCAGGGACCAGGGACTACTGAGCGCTGCGTAAGTCCGTGACTCACATCGTGACTCCGGGGATCG
>CAZMCC010000007.1:0-67220 GCA_964564695.1 uncultured Phycisphaeraceae bacterium
TTTTCAGATGCTGGTCAGCCATTACGGACTTCCTATACTAGTAGTCTGTCAAACATGGGTTGATGGGTAGAGTTTTTTAAGCTTGATGCGTGCATCGGCGTTGGTGAAACGCCAATCCACGGTTGCGCCGCAGTTGTTGCGATCAGATTCCCAAGCACCAGTTTCCTGGCTCAAAATCGCTGTATTTGGGATATACCGATTGAGACTTTGGCTGCCTAACACACTGAGTTCGATTTCGGCCATGTTGAGCCAACTGCCGTGCTTGGGGGTGTAGCGAAATTCCAGGCGATCTAAAATCCGCTTGGCTTCGATTGGTGCAAAAAACAAGCAGTCAAAAGGTGCAATTTAATGTTAAAGAATTGCACCCTCGGGAATGAAATGAGTGATGAGTGATGAGTAACGAGTGAGGAGTGAAGAGAAGTGGATCGACCGGCGCGGGCGGCGGGGGTGGGATTAACCGCAGATTGCGCAGATCAACGCAGAGACGGATCGACCCGGGCGGGCGGCGGGGCCGGCAGGGGGGGACCTGTGGTGCCGCCCGGGGGGTGGGAGCGGGGGGGCGAGGGACGTTGAGCGCGGCGGCGGTGGTGCTGTGCGCGGGCGAGGGGAACGAGGCGCTCGTGCGAAAGTTCGTGGAGGGCGGCGGTGGGGGGGGGCAGCGGGCGCAGCAGACGCGGCCGTTGCACATGGTGTACGCGCGGGGCTCGCTTCCCGAGATCTACGGGCATGCGCTGTCGGGGTTGGGCAACGTGGACAAGCCGCGGGTGACGATCACGACGCAGCGCGAGATGTCGGCGGGGGGCGGGCGCGCGGTGTGGAACATCGGCGGGCTGGTGGCCGAGACAGGCGTCGAGCGTTCCCGGGCGGCACAGATCGAGCACGCGAAGGCGGAGCTGCGGGCGTGCGTCGGGTGGGTGCCCTTCGACGGCGTCGAGTTCGCAACCGCGACCTGGCGCCGGGCCGAGGGCTTCACGCCCGACGGGAAGCGCCCGGATGAGCCGGTGGTAAACGCGATGGGGAGCGGGGGGCGGGTGATCGCGGCGTGGCCGACGAAGCTCGCGTTTGCGCCAGAGATGGCGCGGCGCGTGGAGGAGTCGCTGACGACGGCCGGGGTGCGAGCGTCGGGACGCGCCGCGGACACGAGCGGGCTTGACGGGTTTGGTGCGTCAGAGGTGGGGCCGCTGCCGTGGGATGACCTGGCGATGGAGTGGTCCGCGTGAGCGCCACTCCCCACAACGCCCCCCGTCTGGAGCGTCGCGCGCTTGGCCGGACCGGGCTCATGGTGAGCCGGCTCGGGCTGGGGACCGTGAAGCTCGGGCGCAACACGGGAGTGAAGTACCCCGGCGCGTTCGACCTGCCGAGCGATGAACAGGCGATCGAGCTGCTGCGCACGGCCATCGACGCGGGAGTGAACCTGCTCGACACGGCGCCCGCCTACGGCACGAGCGAGGAGCGGCTGGGGAAGTTGCTCGCCTCGGGCAAGGTCGGGCGGCCCGAGGATTGGGTCATCTGCACGAAGGCAGGGGAGGAATTCGAGATCGACCCCCACGGCGTCACACGGTCGCGGTTCGATTTCTCACCAGCAGGCGTCACGGCGTCGGTGCGCCGGAGCTGCTCGAGACTCGGCACAGACGTGCTCGACATCGTGCTGCTGCACTCCGACGGCAACGACGCGATGGTGATCGACCGGTCCGGCGGCCTCGACGCGCTTCGGGAGCTGAAGCGCGCGGGCGCCGTGCGGGCGATCGGCGTGAGCACCAAGACGCTCGCGGGAGCGCTGCTGGCGATCGAACGCGGCGTCGACGTCGTGATGGTGACATACAACGCGGCCGAGACGGGCGAGGGGCCGGCGATCGACGCGGCTCGTGCGGCGGGGATCGGTGTTTTCGTGAAGAAGGCGCTCGCGAGCGGGCACGTGCCGCGGGTGGACGAGGCGCTGCGGTTTGTGTTGGCGCCGCCGCGGGGGGAGGGCGTGGGCGCGGTGGTCGTGGGGACGATTAACCCGGGGCACCTGCGCGAGGCGGTGCGGGCGCTTACGGCGCCGGGAACGTGATCGTAATGTGACCCGCGGTAAGGATCACCATCCCATCGACAACCGCGATGCGGCGCGGGTTGGCGCCGAGGCGGACGGTGAGGTTCTGGGCGAGGCGGGCGCTGGTGGTGTCGAAGGCGCGGAGGTTGAAGGGGAGCAGGCCGTCGTCGGACTCGCCCTCGATCCCGCGGTCGGCGGTGAGCAGGAGTCCCTCGGCGAAGGCGCCCGGGATGGATTGAGCGAGGATGCCCAGGCCGTCCTCGCCGACCTTGTTGCCCTCGGCGTCGAAGACGACGATGCCGTCGAAGCTGGCGAAGGCCACGCCGGCGGGGATGCGTCCGGCGCTGATGGGTTTGCCCTCGTCGAACATGCCTGAAGGGGCGTCGAGCGGGCGCGGGTTCTGGGCGCGCTCGAGGTCGACGAGCCAGAGCGTTCGGTCGCCGCCGATGACGTAGCCCTGAGAGCCGAAGAACCAGCCGCCGGCGGACTCGGTGAGAGCGGGGAGGCTGATCTCCCAGTTGCGCTTGGGCGTCATGGCGTCGCACGAGAAGAGCCCGCTCTGCAGGCCGGCGACGATCTGGCGCGACTCGGTGAGCACGGCCCAGCGGACGGGCGAGGTGAGATCGGCGATGCGCTGGTACTGGCGCCCGGTGCGGGCGTCGAGCACCATGAGGCCGGGGGAGAGGCCGAGCGTGGCGCCGCCGGGGGTGACGGTGGGCTGCTCGCCGGTGAGCAGCACGAGGCCGTCGCGGACGGAGACATCGAAGACACGGACGATCGGCGTGCCGAGGAACCAGAGGGTCTGGCCGGTCTGGGCGTCGAAGGCCGCGGCGCGTCCGGCGCGGTCGATGACGACGACGGTGCGCTCGTCCATGGCGACGAGCGGCTCGACGGCCCGGACGGAGCCGTCGAGGGGCGTGACGATCTGCTCGTCGGGGTCGCCCGGGACGGGGGCGCTGGCGAAGAGCGTGCTGAGCGCGGGCGTGGTCCACATGACGCCGCCGCTGGTGGCCGAGACGCGGAGGACGACGGCGCCGCGGCTGGCGGAGTTCACGAAGAGCAGGGCCGTGTCGCCGACGACACGGAGCAGGTCGATCATCCGCTCCTCGTACGGCATCGACCACGCTTCGACGAGGCTGGGGTGCGCGCCTTCGCCGGGCTCGACGCGCCAGAGAGAAACCTCGTCGGCGTTCTCCATGACGACGCAGCGCACGGCGGCGGGCTCGGGGTCGGGTGCGCTGGAGCGCATGATGATCCAGCCGGGCAGGGCCTTGGCGCCTTCGGTCTGGATCGTGCCGATGTGGGGCCAGCGGTGCGACTGGCGGTGCTTGGCCTGCAGGTCCGCAAGGCGCTCGGAGATCGGCACCGCGGTCGGCGTGCCGGGGAGGGTCAGCGAAGGCATCTTACCCGCCGCATCACGCACGACGGCGACCGCGGCGGCCAGGTCGTCACGCGATTCGAGCGCCGTGGCAAGGCGCTCGACGAGCGCGCCGATCACGCCGGCGTCCTGGTCGGGACGGCGCAGGGCCGCACGCAGGCCGGACTCGAGGGCGCGCACGGCCTGCGTGCCGCGCCCGCGCGACTCGAAGGCGTCGGCAAGGGCGTTGGCCGCCTTGGGGACGGCGAGCGCCAGGGGGAATCGCTCCATCAACCGCTCGATCGGCTCGGGAGCGGCGGGCGGAAGGAGCTGGGTGAGTTCAGCCGAGGCCTGGGCGTCGAAGGGGGCGTAGACCTGCGGCCCGTGCTCGGCGATGAGCCGGTCGAGCCGCCACGTCGCCTCGATGTCGCCGCGGATCGTCAGGCGCGGACCCGACCACGTGGCGTTCGCCAGCGCGGAGTCGGCGAGCACGGCCTGGTACTGGCCGGCGGCGCCGACGGGGTCGGCGTCGCGCTCGAAGGAGCGCCCGCGCACGAGGACCACCGCGACGCGTTCGTCGGGAGAGGCCGCGAGCCCCTCGGCGCGGTCGATGATCTGCTTGAGCAGCGGCGCGTCGGAGACGCGGACGTCCGCGGCCTGCTCGGGATCGGCGCCCGCGGGACCCGTGGCCTCGGGCGCGGGCTCGAGGCTCGCGTGGGCCATGCTCATGAGGGCGTCAAACAGGCGGCGCCGGGCGAGCACGTTGCGCGGCTCGTTGGGGGCCGCGGCCAGCGCGCCGGCCGCCTTGTCGAGCATCGGGATGATCGAGTCGTGGCGCCCGGAGCGGTACGCGAGCTCGGTCAGGGTCACGGCGGCGGTGGCGTCGGCGGGGTCGCGCTCGAGTCGCTCGGTGAGCGTGCGCAGCGCGGGCTCCCACGCGAGGAAGTTGTGCAGGCGGGCGTCGTCGACCATCACGAGCTGCGGGCCCAGCGGGACAACATTGCCCACGCCCGGAAGGGGGAGCACGTTGAGCTCGGTGTCGGGCTCGGCGGCGTCGACGCTGGCGATGCCGGCGTTGACGGGAACCAGGAGCTTGGAGCCCGCCGCGGTCACGCGCCCGCGGATGCCGCTTTCGATAAGCGGGCTCAGGCGGGGCGGCTCGGACTCGAAGCCGTCGATCGGGATCGTCGCGACCCGGGTCGGCCCCACGACCGCGAGCCGGTCGCCCACGCCGACGAGGTAGAACGCGCCGCCGATGCCCAGCGGCTCGACGGAGCGCTTCGAGAGCAGCGCCCCCGTGGCGCGGTCGAGGCGGACGATGTCCTGGCGGTTCGGCGAAAGCGTCAGCACCGACGGGCCGTCGATGATCGGGAGCGAAAGCTGGTGCGAGCCCTGCGTGTCGGTGGGGACGGTGCTGGCGGGGACGTCGAAGCGCCGGATCCAGAGCGGGCGCCCGCTGTGGGCCTCGACGGCGCCGAAGACGCCGAGCTGATCGCCCCGGTACACCACGCCGTCGGCGAGGACGCCGCCGTCGAGCACCTCGGCGGTGCGGCTGTGGGGCAGCGAACCGGCGCTGCCGACCAGGCGGCGCCAGCGGAGCTCGCCGGTCGCGGCGTCAAGGGCGGCGAGATAGATGCTCACCAGGCGTCGCGACGGGCTGCTGCGACGGGCCGCGAAGATCACCAGGCCCTGGTCAACCATCACCGGCCCGCGGACGACCGCGTCGGCGAGGCTCGGGTCGACGGCCCCGATGCGGCGCGTCCACAGGCGCCGGCCGCTGAGAGCGTCGAGCAGGTGAATGGCCGCGGGCGGCGGGTCGCTGTTGAAGTCTTCGGTGATCGACCCCGAGGCGACCGCGATGAGGCGACCGCGCACGGTCACGATGTAGGGATCGGGGACGTTGCCGCGCATTATGCGGATGCGCCCGCGCATCGGGTTCGTCACGTCGTCGCCGACGCCGGTCGGCTCGTCCGGGTCGGCGAGCACGGTGCGCCAGCGGCGCGTGAGCGTGAAACGGTCCCAGGCGCCGATGCCGATGCCGTCGTAGACGTAGATGAGGTCGTCGGCGACGGCGGGGAAGGCCCGCAGGGAGCGGGCGAAGAGGGGGACCTCGTCGGGCTCGTCGGCGGTGCGCGGGGTGCCGTTGGCTCCGCCGCCGGTGACGTGGGTGATCGGGACGCTCGGACCCGCGCCGATGGGAACGGTCCAGAGGCTCTTGGCCAGCGCGGCGGCGTCGTCGATCGGCGGGCTGGGGTCGGAGGGGTCGGCGCCGATGCGGCGCGCGTCCACGGGCCACTCGACGGGCGGCTGCTGCGGGCCGGCGCCCCAGCGCTGCGCGAGCGTCGACGCCAGGGGCGAGTCGAGGTAGCGCGTCAGTTCACCCGCGAGCGCCGCGGCCCGCGTGCGGGCCGGGCCGGAGAGATCGGGGTGATTGTCGAGAGACTGCAGGGTGAGCAGGGCGGCATGGAAGGCGGCGGATTCGAGTCGGAGCTGGGCGAGGTCGAGGGCCGCGTCGAGACCGGCGGGGGTGAAGAGGTACGAGCGCTCCAGCGTCTCGATCTGGCCCTGGCGGGCGAGCTCCTGGGCGGTGGGGGCGAACGCGGCCCGGTAACGCTCGCGGAGCTTCGGGTCGGCGAAGAGCAACTGGTGGCACCGGACCCGCACCGTCACATAGATGTCCGGATCGGTGGGCGAGGGGGCGAGCCGCTCGGCGTCGAGCGTGAGCAGGTGGTTGAGCTGCGAGGCGGCCGCGTCGTGGTTCCCGGACCGAATGAGCTCGGGGAGCCGGGAGAGGGCGCCGGTGGCGGTCGCCGAGTCGTCGACGTAGACGGGCTGGGGCGGGAGTTGGGCTCCGGCCGGGACCGGAAATGCCGCGGTCAGGAGGGCCGCGAGCAGGGCGAGGGCGGTCCGGGAAAGCGGTAAACGGAACGCTCGCGCAAGTTTGTCCTGTTCCTCACAATTCGCGCGAGAGGCGACGCAGGGTCCCCCGCCAACGCCCGATGCAACCCCGGCGGTCATGAAGTCGTGATCGACCTCCGGGAGCAATCCCTTGACGACGATTGATGCATCGCTTGTGAACTCGGCGGTGTTCCCGGACTCCCCTGCCAAGGGGGGCGATGGGGGGTTCGATGGGCGTTGGATCAAGTCGCGTCCCGGACGCGTAACCGCCCTGGTGGGCGTGATCGTCGTGCTGAGCCTGGCGGACTTGTACCTCACGCTTCTGTACCTCCGCACGGTCGGGATGGGCGAGGCCAACCCGCTGGCTCATCTGATTCTTCAGTACTGCTCCGTCGAAGCGCTCGCCGCGTGGAAGATTCTTACCGTCCTGCTCGCCACGGTGATCCTCCTGGCGCTGCGTCGGGTGAGATGCGCCGAGGTGGCGGCGTGGGGGTGCGCGATTGGCCTGTGCGTGCTCACGGTCCATTGGTACCGGTACAGCCGCGATGTGAGCCAGCTGACCCCCGTGATTCACAATCTGGCGTCGCTCGAGAGCGCCAAGTGGATCCACGAACCGCACTAGAACATGCTCGAGACGGGGCCGCGGGGCTGTTGGCCGCCGGTAGGGCCCGCGCTCGCACCCCACCCCACGCCCCCCACGCCCCACCCCCGGGCCTGCAAGCCGGTACGCTCTGGGCATGACAAGGGTTCTCATGCTGTTCGGCCTGGTGACGGCACTCTCGATCTTCGGGGGGTGCTCGAGCTACTCCGCGCCCACGCTCTCGCTGGCCGGGATCGAAAGCGTCGAGGAGACGCCCCAGGGGCTCGTCCTGCTCGTGCGCCTCCGCGCCGAGAACGAGAACGAGGTGGCCCTGCCGCTTCGCCAGGTCGACTATACCGCCCGGCTGGGTGACGGCGCCGGAGCACTCACCTTCACCGGGCGTCGGTCGCCCGAATCCACGCTGAGGCGCAAGGGGGGGCAGGAGATCGTGCTGCCCGTCGCGCTGGCGCTGAGACCGGCGGGGGCCGACGGAACCGGGGCCGAGGTGCGCCCGACCGGGGTCGTGCCGTTCAGCCTGACGGCCGAGCTCATGTACATCACCCCCGGGGCGCTGGCCGATGTGCTCTTCGACGCCGAAATCCGCCGCCCGGTGGCGAACGTGTCGGCGAGCGGGATGGTGGATGTGGGAAGCGGGCCCGGCGCACCCGTGCGTCTCGTCGAGCCCGTGCCGACGCCGTAAGGCCAATACGATCCCGATGCGGCACACACCCTCCCGACGTGGCGGCGGGCGTGGCGCCCATTGCCAAGGCGGGACATGACCATGCAGCGACGGGGACGACACATGTGGGCGGGGATGGGAGTGGCGGCCGGACTTCTCGCGAACGCGAGCGCCGCGCTGGCACAGCTCGTGCCCCCGGCGCCGGCGAAGACGCCTCCGACGGAATACACGCCCCCGGCGCCGCCGCCCCCGGCCCCGACGCCTCCGGTGCGTCCGGAACCGGAGGTCGAGGCGCCGCTCCCGAGCCTGGTGAAGCGCGGGCCCGACGCCAAGGTGGTGCGCCTGAACGTGATGGCTGAGCAGGCGGCCGTGGAACTGATGCCGTTCGATGAATCGGCGCGCAAACGGATCGCGCTGGGAATCGCGGAGTATCAGGCGGACATGGACAAGCGGGTGATCGAGAACCCGGCGCTCATGGTTCAGCTCATCCGCCAGCGCGACACGATCAACAACTTCTCGACGCTCGACGACCTCCAGAAGATGACACAGGGGATCGGGGTCCTGCGCCCCGGGTCGCTGCTCGAGAAGCTCCAGCGCGACGGCGCAATCAACCCGCGCCAGAAGCGCCGGGCCGATCAGGTGGTTCAGGAATACACCCGCGCCGTCACGGCCGAGGTGAACGCCGAGGCCGGCGAGGGGAACATCGACAAGATGGTGACCGTGGGCGGGCGCCGGATCTTCATGGAGATGAGCGCCGAAGCCGTGCGGTCGCTCGACCGGCAGCTGGCGAAGGTCGAGCCGAACATGGAGGTCATCATCTCCGGGCTGAACCTGTCGCAGGTGCAGAAGAACCAGGCGGCCATGCTGCTGGGGCCGGCCGGGCGCATGGACCTGCCCGAGGACCGACGCCTGCACGTGCGCCGGACAAACCTGCGGGCGATCTGGATCGAGGTGCTGAGCGACGAGCAGCGGGCGTCGGTGCTGAAGGCCGTGGCGCCGGATCTGGGAGCGCCAAAGACCGAGCCGCCCAAGAGCGGCGGCTGATCCGAGCCTCCCGCGCGAGCGGGAGGTGTTGGACGGCTGGACGCACAGGACCTCCCGCTCGCGCGGGAGGCTCGGATCAGAGCACGATCATTCCTTCACGAGGATGTACGGCCCGGTGGTCGAACCCCAGACCTGCCTCCCCGCGGCGTTGTAGCCGCGGTCCCACGCGCGGATCTCAGTGGGGGAGATGATGACCTGGCTGGTGGCGTGGCTCGCGCCCTTCGAACCATTCGCACAGCCCGTGCCGACGGTGCCGCCGGCGAAGCGCCCGTCGCCCTGCGGACGCACCTCGATCTCGCAGCCGGGGTGCGCCACGAGGTCCTCGGGGCCGAAGTGGTGCATGAAGCTCTCGGGGTGCTTCCACCAGTTGGTGAACCGGAGGGGGTCGCCGGTGAAGGTGTAGGGCAAGGAGATGAAACCGCCGCTCGGATTCTCCCGCACCATGCTCACGTGCTGGCGGTAGGGCGTGTCGAGGGCGCCGACCTCGGCCTGCTCGATGTAGAACCAGCGGTCGAGACTCTCGGCGCCCAGCTCGGTGAGCATGTACCGGGGCGGATGGATCTCGACGATGTGGAGCTCGACGTTCATCCACACCGGCTTGCCATCGGGGCCGAGCTCTTCGGCCTGCTCGGCGTTGGTGAACGTGCCGATGAGCGAGTTGGTGAGCTGGTCGAAGTCGGAGACGGGCGCGTCGGGATCGCCGGCAGCCAACGACGAGTGCTTCTTGGAGCAACCGGTGAGCGTCAGGGCGGCGGCGAGACCGGCGACGATGAGGCGTGGCGTGGTCATGGCCACAGGATACCGCGCCGAGGCGCCAATCCGTGGCACGTTCTGCTCAACCCACGATCAATCCCGTCACGTCCTCGGCCGCCCACTGCGCGCCCGCGGACCAGTGGTAGCGGACCACGTCGCCGTCGTCGTCGAAGCCGACGACGCTGATGCCGTCGCCGTAGGGCACGCCCGTGAGGCGGCCGGAGACCTGGGGCGGGCTGTCGACGGTGTCGGAGAGGTTGGAGACCTGCCAGCGCCCGCCTTCGATCTCGGGGGCCCACCAGTAGGCGACGAGGTCGCCGGTGTCGTCGAGGCCGACGACGTTCAGGCCGCCCCAGCTGGTGACGTAGCTCGCGACGGTGCCGCCCGAGAGCGTGGGGCCGTCGAAGTCCTCGGTGAGGTCGTTGTTCCGCCAGTCGCCGGCGAACTCGGGGACCCACCAGGTGACGCGGAGCTTGCCGTCCTCGTCGACGCCGGCGATGTTGATGCCCTGCCAGGTGGTGAGGTAGGCGGTGAGGCCGCCCGAGAGGCGCGGGGCGCCGGTGATCTCGGAGAGGTTGCTGGTCTGCCACTGGCTGAGGCCGGGGGCCCACCAGACGACCTGGATCCTGCCGTCGGCGTCGAGGCCGGCGACGTTGAAGCCGTTCCATGCGGTGACGTAGCTGATGAGGTCGCCGGAGAACGCGGGCGTGTCGAGACCCTGCGGCGTGAGGTCGCGCTCGGAGATGTTGGCGAAGGACCAGGCGTAGTTGCCCTGGCCGTCGACGGCGCCGGTCTGCGAGTAGAGCACGAGCGCGCCGTCCTCGGTGAGGCCGGCGATAGAGACGATGCCGTCGGTGGAGATGAAGACGGTCGGGGCCGCGTCGATGCGGAGCGAGCCCTCGATCTCGGCGGTGAGGTTGCGGACGGTCCAGGTGCCGTCGGTGGCCTGGGTGTAGAGGATCAGGGCCGTGCGCGAGCGGGCGGCGGCATACGAGCGGTTGTCCTTGGGGTCGGTCCAGGTGATCGGCTGGCCGGAGATGTCGGGCCCGCCGGCGACGGCGAGGAAGTCGCTGCCGGTCCAGTCAGTGGCCGTGCCGTCCTGCTTGAGCAGGACGGGGCGCCCGAGGCGATTCAGCGCGGTGAGGGTGAGGCGCCCGTCGCGGTCAACGGAGCCGGAGAGGAAGGCGTTGGGGGATTCGCGGTCCACGCGGTACCGCGCGAGGCGCTGCTCGGGGGTTTCTTCTTCGCCGCCGTCGGGGTTGTCGGGGTTGGACCCGCCGCCGCCACCGCCGCCTCCACCACCGCCACCACCACCACCACCGCCACCGCCACCGCCGCCGCCACCGCCGCTGCCGCCACCGCCGAAGCCGCCACCGTCGTCGTCCTGGCCGGCGGGGAGGCCGTCGATCGTGAGGACGTACTGGCCGGTCGTGGAGGAGCCCGAGTCGAGCTCAAGCTGAATGAAGTACACGCGCCCGGCGACGACGTTGAACTCCAGGACGGCATTCGTGGCGTCGGGGATGTCGTCGAAGCTGACCTCAAGAGGGTTGCCCGAATCGCCGTACAAGCGGGCGAAGATGTCCATGCCGACGGTGAGGGTGACGACGCGGATCTCAAGCGCGCCGGTCGCTATGGGCGTGAAGCGGAACAGGTCGGTGTCGCTCGCGGGGGAGATCCAGCCCTGCGCGACGCCGTCGCCCGAGGTGGGGGTGATCGCGATAACGCTGGCGGAGCCGAAGGCGCCCTCGTTGGCGTGATCGTCGGTGGGGACCTGCGGGTCGCCGGGATCCTGGACGATCTGGTCGAGGCGGGCGTCGCGCTTGACGTTCACGGTCGAGACGGTGACGGGCTGGGCGTAGACCTTGCCCGTGGAGAGGCGAGTGAAGGTGAGGATGTACGCGCCGGAGTCCACCGGGATCTGGTAATTGCCCGCGTTGTCGGTGGTGTAGGCGCCGACGACCGTGTCGGGGTCCGAGACGGTGGCGACGTCGATGCGCACGCCGCCGGCGCCCTCGCCCACGCCGTAGAAGTTGTCGGCGTCGGAGTCGCCGAAGACGACGCCGAGGATGAACTTGATGCTGGGGTCCTGCTGGGCGCCGAACTCTTGCGAGTAGTAATCGAAGAAGGGACCGATGTCGGTAAAGGCGAAGCCGAGGCCGATCTCGTCGTAGTGGAACGTGTCGGTAAAGTTGTCGTGCAGGCTGAAGACGTTCTTGCGGTGGCCCAGCGAGTTGATCCACGCGCGGTGGGCCGCGTCGATCGAGCGATAGCCGGCGGCGATGTTCTCGCCGGCCGATCCGGTGTAGCCCGCCGCCTCGGCGCGGTCCGTCGGGTCGAGCCCGTCGGGGTTGACGTGCTCGAAGAAGTCGCGCTCGGCCATGTCGAGGCTGTGGGCCCGGGCGGCGACCGTGAGATACTGGTTGAGCGCGAGGGGCTCCTGCGGCACGAGGCGGTTGAGTTCGTCGGCAGTCAGGCCCTCGGTCAGGTCGGTCTCCGGATCGTCCCCCTGGCGCGTCGCGTTGAGGCGGACTTGCTCCGCCATCGGATCCTGGCGAGCGCGGTTGATCAGCTCGGCGAGGTACACCTCCTCGGCCGACCATGCGAACAGCAGGGCCCGCGCCTCGAGCTGCTCGAACGTTGCCGGGAAGGCATGGCGAGCGTGACGGCGGCGGCGGGGGGCGGGAGTGGCCAAGAGAGACACCTCGGGGGAGCGGGGGCGGGGCTGGAGCGCGGAGGGGGACCCCTACAACATCGGCGCGATCGAGGCGGGTTATTCCCTAACCCAGTGGCGTGGAACGCCTTGCGGCGGCGGCTCGGTCGTGCCCCCGGCACGGATCACCCGCGCGGAGCGGCCGCGCCATGCCGCCTTGCAGTTATGGGACAAGTGTGACGCCGGTTCGTGGGGGAACCACAGATCCGGCCCGGGCGGCGAGCTGGGATGCCAGCAGCAGTGAGTACGCGCGTCCGTCGGGGGAGACGCCGGCCGGCAGGCCGGGAGCGGGCTGGAAGAGGCCGTCGATGGCCCCCCTGAACGTGGCCCAGTGACGCGGGAGGCTGAGCCCGGCGAGCTTGTGGGCCCAGAGCCAGCCCAGGGCGATGCCGCCGAGGCGGTCGAGCCGCCCCCCCCGCGCGTGGCGCCGGGCGGTCCAGATCCAGTTGCGGGTGGCGAGGCGGTGCCAGCGGTCGGACTTGCGGGCGGCGGCGGGGGAGTCGTGCCAGGCGATCCAGGCAGGGTTCATGTGCACGCCGCTGACCGGGTGGACGGCGGTGGGCGGGGGTTCGTCGTCGTCGCCGCCTGTGGATGCGGGAGCGGTGGACGGGGCGAGGAGTTTGAGGGCGAGGTCGGTGTCGTTGCGGTAGAGGAAATAGGCGGTCTCGTAGCCGCCGGCGCGGCGCCAGGCGCTGAGGCGGACGAGGTTGGCGCAGCCCATGGCGGGCCAGGCGTCGGTGGCGATGCCCAACGGCGCCATGGCGCGGGCGAGGGGCCATTCCCAGGCGCCATCGCGCGGGTGGCGCGGAGCGAGGGTGACGCCCGAGAGGTCGGGGCGGTGGTCGAGCAGAGCCGCGGCAGCGGCGAGGGCCTCGGGTTCGGGGCGGGCGTCGTCGTCGAGGATCAGCACGTGGTCGAGCCGCTCGTCGCGCCGCGCGAAGAGGCTCGCAGCGTGCTCGACGCCGATGTTGAACGCCTCGACGCCGGCGTTGCGGTCGAGGGCCAGCACATCAACGGAAGGGAACTGCCCGGCGACTGTGGCGGGCGTGGAGTCCGACGAGGCGTTGTCGACGACGAGGATGTGCTCGGGCGGGATACCCGTGTCGGCGATGAGGTGCCCGAGCGTGGTGAGCACCGCCGGGGCGCGGTTGTACGCGAGCACGACGACACCGGTGTGGGCGAGTCGCGGCTCGGGCGCGCGGGGGGCCGCGGCGGCGCCGGCAGCCTGTGGAAGCGGGCGCGGCGGGGCGTTTGTGCGGGCGATCCTGAGCGCCGCGAGGGTCGCGGCGCCGCCGACCTGCAGCGTGCTCAGCGCGCTGGGTCCCGATGCAAGGGCTCGTTTGGCAAGGGCGACCGCGCCGGGACGTCGGCCGCCCCAGCGGGCGAAGGGCGCGGGCGCGTCGCGTTTGACGGGCAGGCTCTCCGGGCCCGTGGGCTCGCGCGGGTCGATCGTGCCGCGGGCGCGGGAGAGGGAATCCCGCAGGCCGCGGACGTGCAGCCACGCGAGATCGTCGCGCCCGTCGATGTCGAAAGCAACGGCCCGGGCGGCGTCGGCGAGGGCGCGACGGCGTCGGACGCGAGAAGGCAGGCCCAGGGCCTCGATCGGGCCGCGGGCGTTGCGGGTCTGGTAGTAGCGCTGCCACGTGGGTGCACGGTCGAAGCGCGGGTGCTCGACCACGGAATCGCGGGCAGCCAAAACGCGCAAGCCGGTCATCTGGCTCAAGCGGACGAACCACTCGGCGTCGTCGGCGTTGAGAAAGACATCGGGGAGCAGGCCGAAGCGGCGAACCACCCACCCACGCACGAGCGCGGAGCACGCGGCGACAAAGTCGCACTCGACCAGCGCGGGGGCCCCGGCGACGCCGCGGAGCGCGGGGCGGAGCGCGCCGGTGCGCCGATCGACGTGGCCGCCGAGCTCGGTCACGCGTCCGGTCGTGGGGTCGGCGACAGCCGAGCCGACGCCGAGGGCGTCGGGGCGGTCACCGAGGGCCCGCACGAGCGTGGCGAGCGCCCCGGGGCGAGGCAGGGCGTCGGAATCGAGAAGCCAGAGAAATCCGGCGCCGGGTCCCATTGAGCCCAGGCGCGGGTCAGTCGCGAGCGCCTGCGTGAGGCCGGCGTTGAAGCCGCCGGCGCCGCCGACATTGCGCTCGAGGCGGAGGACGCGGGCCGTGATGCCCCCGGGGGGGGGCTGGGTGAAGATGAGGTCGAGCGGCGGGTCCGAGGCGTTGTCGACGATCGTGATCGAGATCTCGACGCCCCCCCCCTCGCGCCCCGGCTCGAGCTGCCCGGGAAGTGCGGCGAGGAGCCGGCGCACGTCGTCGGGACGGTTGAAGCAGGGGGCGACGGCGTGGACGGGGATGGGGGGCACTGGGGGCAATCAAAGGAAGGCACTGGGCATCGGGCACTGGGCACTCGTGAGAAGCCCGGCGCCAATGCGCGGTGACAAGTCCCCAGTGCCTTCTCCTTGACACCTCGACACCTTGACACCTAGACACCTCTTGACATGCACGACAAGGACGCCGACGGCAACGAATTCTTCAAATGCGACTTCTGCGGGCTCGCGTGGGCGGACGACCGGCCGATGGTCGAGGGGCACCAGGGGAGCCTGATCTGCGCGCCGTGCCTGACGGTGGCGTACGTGTCGCTCGTCGTGCACGAGGAGGGGATGGTGCACAGCGGCGCCAAATGCTCGATGTGCCTCGAGGAGCGCAAGCAGCCGCAGTGGGAAAGCCCCGTGCGCGACGCGCGGGTGTGCCTGCGCTGTCTGAAGCAGTCGGCCACGGTGCTCGAAAAGGACAAGGACTACGCTTGGAAGAGGCCGGGGTGATCGGCGCGCTCGTGGGGCAACGGGCGGCGTCGGCGAGCCTCCCCAGCGTGTGACGCCCCCCCCCCCCCGTCCACTCCCCATGGCAGAACCCAGCGTCACGTTCATCATTCCGTGCTACAACCACGGGCGCTTCGTGGCGGACGCGGTGACGTCGTGCCTGGCGCAGACCGGGTGCCGCGTCCGCGTCGTGGTCGTGAACGACGGCTCGACCGACCCCTCGACGCCGCTGGCCTGCGACGCCTGCACCCGCCTGCCGGGGGCCGTCGAGCGCGTACGCGTGGTGCACACCGGCAACCGCGGGCTCCCCGCGGCCCGAAACGCGGGCGTGGCGAAGGCCCGCGACTGGGAGCGCGCCAGCGGCGAAAGCACCCAGTATTACGCCTTCCTCGACGCCGACGATTACGTCGAACCGACGTTCGTGTCGGCGCTGCACGCGGCTCTCGAGAGTGGTGGCGGGGCCGGCGAGGACGTGTCGCATGCGTACTGCCAGGAGCGGCTCGTCGATCTCGCCAAGGGCGTGTGGGCCGTGCCCGAGTGGGACCCGCTCCTGATGATGGTGACGAACCTGCACCCGGTGACGGCGCTGGTGCGCCGCGAAAAATTCGACGAAGCGGGCGGGTTCGACGAGGCGATGCGCGACGGGTACGAGGACTGGGACCTGTGGCTCAAGTTCGTCGAGCGATCTTGGCGGGGAGTGCGGGTGCGCGAGCCGCTGTTCAACTGGCGACGCCACAGCGCCGTCACGATGATCACCGACGCCACCGGCCGGCACGGGCAGCTCTTCCGGCGATTGATGGCCAACCACGCCGCGCTCTACGCGCGCCACGCGTCCGAGCTGCTGGCGATCTCGAACGAGTTGCTGCGCCGCTCGGACGCGAACTGGCTCGACGAGAGCCTCGAGGCGATCCCGATCCGCGACCTGCGGGCGTGGGTGAAGGACCTCGTGCCCGAGCGCGACAGCGCGCGGGCCCACGCGGTGGCGCTGGCGACACAGATCGAAGCGCTGCGGGCCGAGATCGTGGCGACCCGCGAGGAGTACGAGCGCAAGCCGGTGATCCGGCTGAGCCGCAAGCTGCACGCGATCGCGGAGGCGATGCCGTGGCCGCTGTCGCGGATGGTGCTGGGGGCAAAGAGGGGCGTGACGCGCGGGCGCGTGTGATCCGAGCCTCCCGCGCGAGCGGGAGGTGTTGACCCTCGTGAGCACAGGACCTCTCGCTTGCGCGAGAGGCTCGGATCACCCCAGGCGGACGATCGTGCCACGCGGCGTGCCGAGCTCGCCGAACCCGCCCGAGGGCTGGAGCCCGCCGAGGGTGAGGTCGTGGTGCCAGAACTGGCTGACGACCGGGACGTCGCTCACCACCTGGATGCTGTAGTAGAAGCGCTGGTGCTGCGTGCCCTGGTTGAGGACGGACGAGAGCGTGTGGATGTCGAGGTCGAGACGCCCGGCGGCGTCGATGGTCCGGTCCTCGGTGACGACGGTGCCATCGGTGTACAGGAAACGGATGGTGACCTCGGCCGCGGACTCAGCGCGACCCATGGCCTCGGTGTTGGGGTTGAAGATCGACAGGGTCTCGAGCACGTCGGTGCCGGCGCGGGCGGGGTCCATGAAGCCTTCGGCGTAGTTCCACTGCGTCGCGGCGTCGAGGCTGACGGGGTAGCGCACCTCGTCACCGAACTGCACGTTGCGCGTGCCGGCGTAGACGAGGGTGGAGCCGGAGGTGTAGCGGATGCTGTAGCGGCGCCCGTCGTTGGCCTCGGGGATGTCGCCGAGGTTGATGGTCGAGCGGGCGCCCGGAGAGAGGATGAGGCCGGGGATGGTGATCGGCAGCTCGGGCGAGCCGTCGCTGAAGCTCAGCACGAGGGTGATGACCGCGGCGGTGGAGTCCGAGCTGTTGAGGAAAGTGACGAACTGCTGGGCGGTATCGCCATTGGCGCTGCCCATGGGGATGACGCCACGGGTGGAGCCGTCGCCCATGATGCCCAGCTCGGTGAAGCCGGTCTGCTCGCCGCGGCTGTCGTAGCCGGTGTGGGCGACGACGATGTCGCGGTCGGACTCGACGCGGATGGAGAAGCTCTGGTTGTTGGGGAGGGAACCCAGTTCGCCGATGCTGAGCCCGCCGCGCCGGTAGCGGTCGGTGCGGACGCTGGTCTCACGGGTGGATCCGTCGTTGAGCAGGAACGTGATGGAGACGTTCACGGGGACGGCGTCGGGGTTGTACCAGACGAGGAATTGATTGACGCTGCCGGTGAGCTTGGTGGCGTCGGCGAAGGTCCAGGTGTCGGAAACGCGGGAGTCAAAGCCCTCGCCGGTCGAGGTGCCGAAGTCGTAGTGGGAAAGGTTCACCGAGAGGGGGCGGGTAGAGCGGATCTCGAGCGAGTAGGGGACGCCCTGGGGCACGAGGTCGTCAGCGGAGGGCGCACCCCCCTCACCGAAGCGGGAAATCGTGATGCCGCCGCGGGCGTTGGGGCCGACGGCGCCGGAGGAGATGACCTTGTCGCGGAACCAGGTGTAGCCCTCGGCGACCTGACCCTGCGGGGTCTCGGCGCGGGCGATGACCTGGTAGAAGACGGTCTCGTTGTTGGGGTTGCCGATCGGGAGGAACTCGTTGATGGTCGAGCCGGCGAAGCCCTCGGGGTACTGGACGAACTCGTCGTAGAACTGCGTGGTGTTCGCGGGCTTGATGAGCTCGATATCCCAGACGAGCACGAGCGTGGCCTCGGTGACGCCGGGCCCGCCGGGGACGGGCTGGAAGGCGTTGCTGACCGGCACGTTCTGGAAGTTGCCCGCGAACTGGCCGGCAAACTTGGGCTCGTTGCGCAGATCCTCGATCGGGAGGTTGGCGATGCCCTGGACGACGCCCCAGGAGAT
Source organism: uncultured Phycisphaeraceae bacterium (assembly GCA_964564695.1). Lineage (GTDB taxonomy): Bacteria > Planctomycetota > Phycisphaerae > Phycisphaerales > UBA1924 > CAZMCC01. Next base: position 17,750 of record CAZMCC010000007.1, read on the forward strand.
GTCGCCGATGACCTTGCCGAAGACGGTGAAGCCGCCGTTCTGGCCGTCGAGGTTCGCGCTGTTGTTGACGAGGTTGAAGAAGAACTGGCTGGTGGCCGAGTCGGGGCCGCCGCCCTCGACGTCCTCGGGGATCTTCGCCATCGCGAGGGTCTTGGCGACGTTGGAGCGCTGGAACTCGTTGTTGAGAGCCGGGTCGGTGGGGACGGGGCTGAGGTGGTCGGTGTCGTCGTACCGGAAGCCGCCGCCCTGGAGGACGAAGTTGCGGATGAGGCGGTGGAAGAAGAACTGGTCGTAGTCGCCGTCCTCGATGTAGTTGACGAAGTTGGCGACGGTGTTGGGGTTGGTGTCCTGGTAGAGCTCGATGTCGATGTCGCCGAAGTTCGTGATGATGCGGGCGACGGGGTTGGCGGAATTCTCGAGCAGGCTGATCGAGGGGAGCGGGGTGGTGAGCGCCATCATCTGGCGCGCCTCGAGCGGGTCGAAGAAGTCACTGGGCCCCAGGGGCAGGGCTCCAGCGCAAGTGTTGACAGGACGGACGTTTGCGTCGATCGACTGGCGCATCACCGACTCCTGGAAAGCATATGGTCTGTACTCAAGCGGGCTCGCGGCGCAACCGCGAGCCCAAGGCCCGGTCTGTCGCGTTGGGCGCGGGGCAACCCCGTTGGCGATTCTAGGCCCAAAACGATCCGTTCTCGGGTGCAGTTCGGTTGCAGAAGGGGTGGTTACTCCCCCAGATGAAGGCAGGCCCACGCTTCGGTTGCCCCTCCCGCTCCCGGGTCAGGGGGGGCGTCTTAGCCCAGGCGCACGATGTCGCCGGCGGGCATGCCGAGCTCGCCGAAGCCGCCCGAGGGCTGGAGGCCGCCCAGGGTGAGGTCGTGGTGCCAGAACTGGCTGACGATCGGGACATCGCTGACGACGGAGAGGGAGTAGTAGAACTGGCTGTTGATGTTGGCCGCGTCGAGCACGCTCTGGAGCTGGTGGATGTTGATGTCAAGCCGGCCGCCGGGCTGGATGGTGAAGGGCTCGTTGATCTGCAGCCCGTTGACGTAGTAGATCTGGAGCGTAATCACGGCGGCGGCGTCGGCGCGGCCCATGGCCCCGAAGTTGGGGTTGAAGAGCGAGAGGGTCTCGAAGACATCCGTACCGGCCCGGGCGGGATCGGTGAAGCCCTCGGCGTAGTGCCACCGGGTGGCGGCGTCGACGCCGACGGGGTAGCGCACCTCATCGGAGAACTGCGCGTTGCGGGCGTGGGCGTAGATGGGGACCTCGCCCGACGAGTAGCGGAGGGTGAAGCGGCGGCCGTCGGCGATCTCGGTGATGTCGCCGACGTTGAACACGCGACGGCGCCCGGCCGCGAGGTTGAGGCTCGGGGGCGTGAGCACCAGGTCGTCCGAGCCGTCGCTGAAGCTGAAGACGAGGGTGATGGCGGCGGAGTCGGACTCAGAAGGGTTGAAGAAGGACACAAACTGCTGAGCGCTCACGCTGGCGTTGCCCATGGGGAGAACGCCGCGGGTGGACCCTTCGCCCATGGTGCCGAATTCGGTGAACCCCGTGCGGTCGCCCCGGATGTCGTAGCCAGTGAGGGCGACGGCGACTTCGGCGTCGGCGACGATCTGGACGGAGAAGCTCGCGTTGTCGGGGAGGATGCCCAGCTCGTTGATGTTGAGCCCGCCGCGCCGGTAGCCGTCGGTCGTGACGGTGGTGGTCGATGTGGCCCCGCTGTCGAGAGTGAACGTCACGGTGAAGCTGACGGGGTCGGGATGGGGGTTGTACCAGACGAGGAACTGGCTGACGGCGCCGTTGAGCTTGTTGGCCTCGCCGAAGGTCCAGGTGTCGGAAAGGCGCGAGTCGAAGTTCTCGCCGGTCGAGGCGCCGAAGTCGTAGTGGGAGAGGTTGACCGACACCGGCAGCGTCGAGCGAACTTCAAGGGCGTACGGCACGCCCTGCGGCACGAGGTCGTCGAGCGAGGGCGCGCCGCCCTCGCCGAAGCGGGAGATGGTGATCCCGCCGCGGGAGTGGGCGGCGATCTCGCCGGTCGCGATGACGCGGTCGCGGAACCAGGTGTAGCCGTTGCCCGGGAGACCCTGGGGAGTCTCGGCGCGGGCGATGACCTGGTAGTGGACGGCCTGGTCGTTGGGGTTGCCGATGGGGAGGAACTCGTTGATCGTGGAGCCCGCGAAACCCTCCGGGTATTGCACGGCCTCGTCGTAGAAGCGCGTGGTGCCGGCGGGCTTGATGAGCTCGATGTCCTGGACGAGCACGAGCGTGGACTCGGAGGGGTTGGGGCCGCCGGGAACGCTCGTAAAGTTCCCGGCGAAGTCGCCGGCGAAGGCGGGGTTGGCGCTCATGTCGACAGCGGGGAGGTTGGCGATGGTCTGGACGACGATCCACGACTCGTCGGTGATGACCTTGCCGAAAACGGTGACACCTTCGCCATCGAAGACGTCGCTGTTGTCCTCGAGGTTGATCCAGAACTGGCTCGTGGCGGAGTCGGGCTCGTTGTCGGGCCGGGCCATCGAGAGGGTGCGCTGGACATTGGACCGGTTGAACTCGTCGGCGATGGGCGGGTCGGCGGGGACGGGGCTGAGGCCGTCGGCGTCATCGAAGCGGAATCCGCCGCCCTGGAGGATGAAGCCGGCGACGAGGCGGTGGAAGAAGGTCTGGTCGAAATCGCCGTCCTCGATGTAGTTGATGAAGTTCTCGACGGTGCCGGGGTAGATGCCCCGGAAGAGCTCGATGTCGATGTCGCCGAAGGCGGTGGTGATGCGGGCGACGGGGTTGTCGGCGTTCTCGAGGGACGCGATGTCGGGGAGAGGGCTGGTGAGGGCGAGGAGCCGGCGGGGCTCGAGGTGGCTGAAGAGTTCGAATCCGGTGACGTGATCGCTGGTGAACTGACGCATCGACGGTGCTCCTTGAGGGAAGGCGCTGCTACTCAAGAATGTAGCTCGCGCCGTGCACCTGACCATTCGCACCGTGGATGATCTGGAATTTATCGAGGCCGGACACCGCTCCGCGGGGCACCCGCGCCATCATCACCATCAGGCGATCCCTAACCGACGATGTGCGCCGGCTTGGGCGTGTCCGCGTTAATTTTCTGCTTCCGGAACGTGTCCGGCTGCTCGACCGTCAGCAGCATCGTGTCGTCCTCGATCCGCATCTGCAGGTGCACGGGGCGCCCCCAGATGCGGCGGAGCGCGCTCAAAACCTCGCGGGCCTTGGCCGCGTCGACCTCCAGACCGTTGTACTGGTGCGCGAGGTAGAGCTCGCCGCGGTTCATGTAATTGCCGTCGGCGACGTACACGAACGGCTGGCCCATGTTGGTGATCTGGTAGAGCAGGGTCTGCTTGATGCGGTCGAAGTCGCGGCTGACGACCTTGAGCTGGCCGCTCTGCGGGTCGCGCCGGTACTGGTACATGCGGTGGCGATCGACGAACTCGGGGGTGAGGAACTCGTCGATGAAGTTCACGTCGTTGTAGATGCGCCGGATCTCGAAGATCTTCTCGCGCCCCTTCTTCGACTTGTCGTCGTGGGCCTCGCGCGAGCCGAGGGCCTCCATGCGGTCGTAGGCGTGCCCGTGCTGCCCCCGGTCCCAGCGGCGCTCGATGTCCTTGAAGAGCTCGACGCCGATCTTGTACGGGTTGAACCCGCCGGGCGGCATGTGCACGACGCCCGAGTGCTGCTCGGCATAGTCGATGATCTCGCTGGCCTCGAGGAAGTGCTCGGTCATGAGCTTGGAGTGCCAATACGTGGCCCAGCCCTCGTTCATGACCTTGGTCATCGCCTGCGGGGCGAAGTAGTAGGCCTCGTCACGGATAAGACCCAGAATGTCCTGCTGCCAGTCCTCGAGCGGGGCGTTGCGCAGCAGGAACAGCAGCACGTCGCGCGTCGGCTGGCCGGGGATGCGCCGCCGGGCGTCCTTGCGCTTCTTGTCGTACTCCTCCCGCTGGCGCTTCATCTCCGTCTGCGGGTTGATGAACGGGTCCATGTAGTCCTTGGCCGGGAGCTTCTCGGGAACGAAGCCGGCTTCGTCATCCTCAAACTCGGTGTCACGCCCGGACCCCCCACCCGCGCGCGTCATGAACATCGAGTGCGGGTCGATCAGGTGCTCGACGGCCAGACACGCATCGAGAAACCGCTCCACGCTCTCCTGCCCCTGCCGCTCGATGTGCCGGCGCACCCGAGTAGCGTGGTTCGCCATCTCGTCCATCATCTTGCGGTTGGTCTTGCTGAACCAGAAGTTGGTCTTGAAGAAGTCCGCGTGCCCGTACACGTGGGCCATCACCAGCTTCTGATCCGTAACCGAGTTCGACTCCTGCAGATACGCGTAGACCGGGTTGTTGTTGATCACCATCTCGTAGATGCGCCCAAGCCCATAGGCGTCGCGCTTCGAGAGCTTCTCATACTCCATGCCCCAGCGCCAGTGCGGATACCGCACGGGGAACCCGCCGTACGCCGCAATCTGATTCATGGTGTCGAACGGCAGCTTCTCGTACACGACCTCGAAGAAGTCCAGGCCGTACTCGATGGCCTTGGCCTTGATGCGCTGCATGTGCTCGAGGAGCACGGGTTCGAGGTCGGTGGAGACGAGCGGCATAGAGAACCTATCGGCCGGTTATCAGGGCCTCTGGAGGTCTTTACGCGGGAAGGGGGGGCGCGGATCGGAAACGGGCGGTCATTCGACCATGGCGATGAAGCCGACAACCGCGATGACGACCGTCAGCCACGCACCCGCAGCCATCGCGGTGCGTGCAGAGCCCTCGCGACCCCGGAACCAGCGGCGACCGGCGGGGCTTGCGAGCAGCGCCGCCGCGGAGCCCGCCGCCGCGGCGACCAGGATCGGATACACAACAATCGGAAACACGTCCTTGCCTCGCGGGATTCCCTCGCGGAAGCACATATACATCACGAGCATCAGGCAGATGAGCGCGCCGCCCCCGCAGGCGAACAGGCCGGCGAGGGTCACGATCCAAGCGCCGAGCCTTGGTTCGGCGATGTTGACGCGCATGACGAGCACTTCGTTGCACTCGGGGCAGCAGTCCGACGTCAGGCCGCGAAGGTTGTACGAGCACGACGGGCACGCCTCGTCCCGATCCGTCAGGTAGGCGCGGAGAGCGGCGGCTGCGTCTGATGAGCGCGGATCGGGCAGGCTCATGACAAGGTCTCCGGGAACCACCGATGAGAGGTTCCCCGAGAGCATTGTTGGGATCCTGACGCAGGCGGTACAGCCCCGGGTCAGGGCGTCAGCCCCGCCGGAACGCCCCCGGGATACAGCTCCGCGATGATCTGCTTGATGATCTCCGCCCGGTTGGCCGGGCTCGGGTGCGTCGCCATGAAGTCCGGCCCGCTGCCGCCCCCCGAGGCGCTCGCGAGGATCTCCATCACGCCGATGAGCGCCCGCGGGTCATACCCCGCGGCCACCATGAACCGCACGCCGAGCTTGTCGGACTCAAGTTCGTGCTCGCGGCTGTACTGCAGCAGTTTGAACTGCGCGACCATCGACGCGATCTGCCCGGGGTTCAACCCACCCGTCGGGTCGCCCGCGGCCCCCGCCGCGGTGACCAGCCCCTGTGCAAGCTTGGTCTTGGACATCTGCTCCGCGGAATGACGCCCGAGCACGTGGCCGATCTCGTGCCCGAGCACTCCCGCAAGCTGCCCCTCGGTCGTGAGCCGCCCCAGGAGCCCCTCGGTGATGAAGAGCTGTCCTCCGGGGAGCGCGAACGCATTCACGGTGCGGGCATCGCCCAGCAGGTGGAACTCGAACGGGTAATCCGGCGTGTCGGGGGGCATCGCGGCCACGAGCTTCCGGCCCACCGCCTTGACATCGGCGGTGGCCTGCGCGTTCCTGGAGAGCCCCCCCATCTGCTGAGCCATCTCCGGCGCCGATTGCAGTCCGAGCGCAATCTCCTGCTGCTGCGTGAGCGCGACGGACTGCTTGCGTCCGGTCACGGGATTGACGCTCATGTTCGAGTAGTAGCCGATGATCGCGATGACGGCGATGACGCCGGCGACGACAAGGCGCCCGCCGCGCATGCCGCCGCGCATCGGGGCGCCTTCGGCGGGGTACTGGGATCGGCGGAAGATCGGCACGATGGACCCCCTTGTTGTGGGCACGGGCGATGAGCCGAGTTTACACGATCTTCGCACGGCCGCAGGTGATCCCTGCGTGAGGCGGAATTCAGAACAGTCCGTGGACGTCTCACCGCCTCCGCCAGCCGACGAAGAGCCCCGCCGCCGCGGCCATTCCCGACGGCACAACCGTCTTGACAAACGCCATGGCGTCGCCCGCGCGCTTGGTCGCCTGCCGCCCCAGCTCCTTGGCCTGGTCCGCGTAGCCGGTGAGGTCCGGCGTGTCGATGCCGAAGTACTTGAGCGCGACGAACACGGCCACCGCGAGGGCGGCGATCATGAGCCCAATCTTGAAGAACAGACGGATGATCCACGCGACGATGAAGCCGGCGAAAAAGCTCAGGCCCAGGGCGAAGGCCGTGGAGGTGCCCGGGATGCTCGACGCGGTCGCGGGCTGACCGGCGGGGGATGCCGGGGCAGGAGTGCCGCCGGAGGTGAGGCCCGAGACGCTGGAAGTCGTCGTGCCCGAAGGCGTCGCGGGAGCGGGCTCGGCCGGCTTGTTGAAGAACAGCGGCAGGACAAGGCCCGCGACCATCGCGAAGAACGCGAAGACCAGGAGCTTGCGCGACCACCCGGGGGTCGTCGCCCACAGCCCGTCCTTGACGCGCTGGCGAACGGTCGGCTTCGTGGAGCCCGCAGGGTCGGCCATGCGAGGATTGTTGGGCCGTCGTGCCATCGAAGTCCGCTTTGGGACTTCGATGCAATCCGCCGTCACCCAAGGTCGGCAGAACCCCCACCGACGTTATAACCACCTGTAAAATCACAACTTACACAAATACCAACCATTCACTTGACAGCCCGGCCAAAACCCGTATATTGGTAACGCCGTGATTGCCATCCCCCCCACCCCGCACGACGACGCGCACGAGGCGCCACCGCGCTCTCACGCCGACCCCCTTTCCGCCGTCCTCTCCTGCACCCTGCCTCTCTCCGACCTCGCCGCCTCCCTCGGCCTCTCGTTCTCCGACCTCCTCAGCCTGTGCCAATCCCAGGGCGCCCGGGCCCGGCTCGCGGCGCTCGATCGCCTCGCCCGAACCCGTCTCCGAATCCACTCTACCCAGGCCCGCCTCACGGCCATTCACGCCCTCGAATCCCTCGCCAGGTCCGCCCCCGACCCCATCGATCGCCGCCGCGCCGCAGCCAACCTGTGTCGTGCCGCTCTGTCTCGTGCCATCGAAGTCCGCTCGGGGACTTCGATGAGTCCGCGCCAAGCGCGCTCCCAAGGCCACGCCTCACGCCCCCAACTGCCCCCGAGCGATCTGCTGGTACACGGGCGAGCGAGCGAGCAGCTCCTCGTGCCGCCCGCGGTCCGCGATGCGACCGGCGTGCATGACCACGATCTCGTCGGCGTTCTTGACGGTGCTCAGACGGTGCGCAACAACCAGGCAGGTGCGCTTGCTCGCCGACGACCCGACGAACTCGGCGATCGCCTCGGCGATCTTCGCCTCGCTGTCGGCGTCGATCATGCTGGTGGCCTCGTCAAGGATCAGAATCGCGGGGTCGCGCAGGATGGCGCGGGCGATCGCGAGGCGCTGGCGCTGCCCGCCCGAGAGGCCCGACCCGCCCTCTCCCAACTCGAACGCGTATCCGCCGGGTTTGTCGAGGATGAACTCTTCCGCCCTGGCGCGCCGTGCGGCGTCCCTGACCTTGTCCGCGTCCTTCTCGAGGTCGAGCCCCGAGCCGTAGGCGATGTTGTCGATGATCGGGCCGGTGAACAGGACCGTGTCCTGCGTGACGACGCCGGTCTGGCGCCGGAGCGAGCGGATGTTGACCTCGCGGATGTCGCGCCCGTCGACGAGCACGCGCCCCGAGTCGGGATCGAACAGCCGCGGCACGAGCGAGAGGAGCGTGGTCTTGCCCGAGCCGTTGAGCCCGACGAACGCGACCGTCCGCCCGTGGGGGATCGTGAGCGACACCTCGCTCAGCGCGGGGCCGGCGCCGCCGGGATAGCTGAACGTCACGTTGTCGAACGCGATCGATTCGCGGTGCGGCAGGAGCCGAGGCAGCCCGATGCCGTGGCCCGCTTCGGGGTCCATCCCCATGAGCTGGCGGATGCGGTCGGCCGCGGCCGCGGACTGCTGAACGTCGTTGACAAACCCGGTCAGGGGCTTGAGCTGGGCCGCGGCCAGGCCCAGCGAGCCCAGGGCGAGCAGGAAATTCGCGGGGTCCAGGGCCTTGTCGATGATCTGCTTCGCGGCGACCAGCGCGAGCGTGCCGAGCACCATGATCGAGATGGTCTCGATAAGCGGGCTCGACAGGGCCCGGGCGGTCCTGACGCGGAATTCCTGCGCGACGACGCTCTTGTTCACGCGATGGAATCGGGCCGATTCGATCCGCTCGGCCGTAAACGCTTTGACCACACGGGCCCCCATCAGGGCCTCGGTGGAGCGCTTGTAGAGCCCCGCCTGGCCCTCGAGCGCCGTGCGAGATGCCCGCCGGATCTTCTTGCCCAGCCGCCGGATGATGGTCGCGAGGATCGGCGCGGTCGGAATGGCGACCACCGCGACGCGCCAGTCGTAATAGAACGCCGCGCACGCGGCGACGATGCCCTTGGAGGCTTGCGCAACCGCCTTGGACACCATCGCATTGAGCCCGGCCCCCAGCGTGGCGGTGTCGTACACGATGCGGCTGATCGCGTCGGTCGCGCCCAGGCTCAGGATGCTCCGCAGCGGCAGGTGCACCGCCCGGTGGAACGCATCGCGCCGGATACCCGCGATCGTGCGGGCGACCACCGTCAGCGAGAGCGACGAGTGCAGGAAGTTGCAGACGGCGCCGAAGACCGTGAGCACGCCCAGTGTGATGACAATCCAGAGCACCGCGGCGAAGCGCCCGTCGGGCAGGCTGGCGATCCAGCTCTGCGGGATGACCCCATTGAGGATCCTGGTCCTGTTGGCACGCTCCGCGAGCGTTTGGAGATTGGGGGGCGGATCCGTCTCGGCCTTCAGCTCGCGATCGACGGCCGCGTGCTCCTCGACGTCCGCGGTCGACACCTGCTCGAGCGGGACCTTCCTGGCCCGGCTGATCGCCTTGGCCATGGTGTCGCCCTCGACCTGCTTGGGCCCCCGCAGGATGTTCTCCAGGATCGGCCCGAGCGCACCGAGACCCGCGCCGAAGCTCGCGGCGGAGAAGAAGGCGAACAGCATGGCGAGCGCAAGGGTGCGCCGGTGCTTGAGCATCCTGCGCGCGTATTGCCAGAACGGGTCCATGGGCCGGGAAGTATGGGGGGGCTTGGGCCGGGTGTACAGCGCCCCCGCGGGGAAGCGGCTAGTGTGTTCCGCCGGACGCCGCTCAATCCCGCGCGCCCGCCCCCGCCCGAAGCACCGGAGAGACCCCATGCCGATCCTGATGACCACCTCCATGGGCCCGATCGAGATCGAGCTCGACCACGACAAGGCCCCCATCAGCGCCAAGAACTTCGAGGACTACGTCAAGTCCGGCCACTACGACGGCACCATCTTCCACCGCGTCATCTCCAACTTCATGATCCAGGGCGGCGGGTTCACCCCCGACATGTCCCAGAAGAAGACCGGCGCGAACATCAAAAACGAATGGCGCAACGGCCTGAAGAACTCCCGCGGGACCCTCGCCATGGCCCGCCTCGGCGGGCGCCCCGACTCGGCCACCAGCCAGTTCTTCATCAACGTCGTCGACAACCCCTTCCTCGACCAGCCTCAGGACGACGGGGCCGCCTACGCCGTCTTCGGACGCGTCACCAGCGGCATGGACGTCGTCGACAAAATCCGGGCCGTCAAGACCGGGCACAAGGGCGGCCACGGCGACGTGCCGCAGACGCCCGTCGTGATCGAGTCGGTCAAGCTCACCTAGTGCGGATGCCCGGCTGGAGCTCTACCTGAAGCTCCGGAAGCGACTCGTCGGGCTCCTCTCGCGGCGTGCCGCCCAGCTCGCGGACCTCGGCCCGGAAGCGCGGCCAGAGGCTCTCCGCATCCAGGGCCCGCAGCGCCGCGATGAACCGGCGGTTCTGCAGTTCCAGGCCCGCGGCCCCGGCGCCCATCGATTCGAGCATCTCGCGGGTCATATCGATCCGCACGTCGGGCACGACGCCCACGAACTGGAGCCCGTGGCCCTGCGCATCGACGATGCGCCGGCGCCCGTACGACAGCGTCGACCCGTCGGGCCCGCGGATGCTCTCGACCGCGGCCTCCGCGCCGGCGGTGCGGGAGCCGATGATCACGCAATCTCCGCGCTCGCGCAGCAGCTTGGCGGCGTGCTCGGCGCTCGACCCCGTGAGCGGGCGGGTCAGGATCGCCAGGCGGGCGGTGCACACCGGACGGCGCGGACGGACCTCCCATTCAAACGTGACCGGGAAGATCCCGAAGACCGGCAGCCGGATCTCCCCCATCGGGATCGCGCGGTCGGTGAACCGCCCGACGAAGTCGCTCATGATCCGCGCCTCGCCCCCGGGGTTGTTCCGCAGGTCGAGGATGATGCCGCGGCAGTCGATCACCTCGTCGACGGCCTTGTCGAGCATCTCCGTCAGCTCGCTCTGGGTGATCAGGGCGTCGTCGCTGTCAAAGGTGTCGGCGCGCAGATACCCGATGTCGTCGAAGCGCTGCACGAACACCGGGCGCCCGGCGATCAGCCGCGCGATCTGGCGGAGCAGCGCCGGGTCCTTGATGATCTCGTCCTTTTCGCCCTCGGGCGTCGGCGGGAAGGACACGGGGACCGGGCGCTGGATGGTGTGCGTGGTGATCGAGGCGTCAGGCCACTCGAGATCGATCTCGACGTCGGTGCCCGGGCGACCCACGAGCAGGTCGTCGACGAGCGTGATGCTCGGGCGCTGCCCCTCCACGCGGACAAGCCGCGGGTACACGTACTCGCGCCCCATGAACGCCGCCGGCGGCGTGGCCGGCGGGTTGTCGCCCCAGCCGGTGATGTACCAGCCCCGGTCAACCATGGCCCGCAGCGGCAGGCCCGGGCTCGTCCACGCCGGCTCGTCCGGGCGCTCCGGCGGGGCGAGCGACACGTGCGGATCGTCGAGCTCGCTGAGCATCCCGACCATCACGTGGTAGAAGTCGTCGGTGTGCTCGGCCGCCAGGGCCGGGGGCCGGTAGCGCTCGCGGATATCCGCCCAGTCCACCCCGGTGTGCTCGGGGCCGGCGGCGTCAAAGAACGGGTAGTTGTTCTCGAGCTCGTCCCAGTAGCGGTCAAACGTCCTTGCCCGCAGCTCCTCGTTGAACGACGGCGGCCCGCTCACGCAGCCGCCCAGCCCCATCACCCCCGCGCACGCCATCGCGGCGATCACGAGCGCGAACAACAGCGCCGCTGGAGAACGGGCCCGATTCATGCCCCGCTCGCACCGGTGGTTTGGCGCGCCGTGATGAACGACGCCGTGGCCGGCGGCATCACGAGGTGGAAGCGCCTGACCTCGACGTTGAAGAGCTCGCCCGTCCCCAGGTCGCGGAACTGGTACGTCCCCTCCATCGTGCCCCAGTGCGTCGTGAGGGGGCAGAAGCTCTCGTAGATGAAGGTCTGGCCCGGCTGGAGCGCGGGCTGGCGGCCCACGACCCCTTCGCCCGCGACTTCCTCGCGCTGGCCGTTGGCGTCGACGATGACCCAGTGCCGGCTGACCAGCTGCACCGGGCGCTCGCTCTCGTTGGCGACGCGAATGCGGTAGTTGAAGAGGAACTTGCGGGTGTGGGGGTCGGACTGCTCGGGGACGAACGACGGGTCGACGAGCACCCCGATGCCCCGGGTGATGGCCTCGGAGCCGATGCACGCCGGTGCGGCGCGCGGAACGGACTCGGGCTCGGGCGGGGTCGGCGGTCGGGATGATCCGGCGGCGGTAATGGGCGGGCCTCCCGGTGGGGACGGCCGCGTCGCGACCGTCGTACTCGGAAACGATACGCCGGCGGTTGCCCGGGAGCCGGTGCGCACGCCTCGGTACACTCGCGTCCAAATGATGGCGGACCTCGCCCTCCAATTGATGATCGTCACGCTCGCGGCCCTCGTTCCGGGGCTTGCGCTGGCGGGGGTATGGCGCCGCGCCGCCCCGGCCACGCCCGCGAGCGAGGTCCTGCTCGCCTCGGTCGTGTCGCTGCCGGTGTTCTTCAACGTCGAAGTGCTGGCGCTGGGGCTCATGCCCTGGGACCGCCCGCTCGACGCCCTGCGTCTCGTGCACGCCGGTGTGTGCGTCGTGTGCCTCGGCGTGACGTGGCTGCTGCGCCCACAGGTGACCGGCGTGCTCCGCGAATGCGGCTTGGGAGTGCGGGGCAACGTGGCGACGTGCGGCGTGGCGGGCGGCGGCGTGCTGTTGGCCGCCACCGTGAGCTTCGGCGTGGCGCTCGTGTGGGGCGTGTACAACGTCCCGTGCGCGTTCGATGAGCTGGGGTACCAGCTCTCGCAGTCGCTCCAATTGCTGCAGGATGGTCGGTGGGGGATGGTCGCCGGGAACAGCGTGTGGGCCGACTCCTACCCGCGCGGGGCGACCACGGTCTTCTACTGGACCATGGCCATCGGCGGCGGCGACGCGTGCATCCACCCGGCGAGCGCCGCGGGCGGCGTGACGCTGGCCCTGGCCACCTATGTCGCCGGGCGGCGCCTCCGGCTGGACCCGCGCTGGTCCACGCTGGCGGCGGCGATGACGCTCACCACGCCGGTGCTGTTCTACCTCAGCACGGTCGGGTACATCGACCTGATGGTCGCCGGGGCGGTGGCGGCGCTGCTGGCATTCGCACTGCCGCAGCGCGAAGGGGAGTGGCGGTGGCCCAGCTTCGCGGCGTGCCTGGTCGCAATCGTTTTCGCCCTGTGGATGAAGGTGACCGTGGTCGCGCCGATCGGCGTGCTCGTCTTCCTGCGGGGCGTGTGGGAGCTGGGCGTGCGCACACAGCGGGTGCCGACGCCGAGCGGGGCACGCCGACCCTCGCTCGTCGGGATGATCGGCGTGGCGGTGCTGGCCGCGGGCGCGGGGCTGTGGCCGTATGTCCGCGCGTACGTGGTCTACGGCTCGCCCACGTGGCCGGTGCAGCTGAAATTCGGCCCGCTCGTGCTCTTCGACGGGCCGCTCAAGACGCAGCAGTTCATGGCCGACAGCCGCCTGCCGCTCGTGCAGAAACTGAGCGAGTACTGGACGAACTGGTTCGACCTCGCCACCGCGGACTCACGCGGCGGGCTCGGGCCGCTCTTCCTGCTCGCGATGGTCCCCGCGAGCGTCGTGCTCGCGGCGGCCGTGGTCGCCCGCCCGCGCCGATGGGGCCTCTGGGCGCTGCCGCTGGCGATCTTCTTTGTGTGCCCGCTCGCGCCGGTGCACCACGTGCCGAGATATGCCCTGTACGTCGTGTGCCCCGGCGCGCTGGCGTGCGCCTGGATCGGCCAGCGGCTTTCGTCCCGAGATGACGAGTCGGAAGTCCCTGCGGCCTGGGCCGTGCTGCTGGCTGTCCTCTGCACGTTCAACACCTCCCTCTCGCTCCGCGACCTCACGCTGCTGGTCCGTTGGCAGGCGTCGCTCGGGTTCGACCTGCTCACCCCGGACCGGAACTACGAGGTCGTCTTCAACTACTGGCACCGCCAGCCGGGGTACCCCACCCCCGAGACCATGCGCAAGCTCCATGAGGTCACCCGGCCCGGAGAACTCGTCGCCGCCTCCGCCGGAGGCCTGATGGGGCTCCTGCACAACCGCGACTACAGCTACCGCGTCGAGCAACGGCCCGCCGCCCCGTGGCCCGTCCTGTGGGGCGGGTTCCACGACCTCAACCATGGCATCGAGAACCAGGCCGCGTGGCTCGCCCGGCAGCAGGCCGACGGCGTCGCGGTCGCCATGGTCTACGCCGGCTCGGTCGAGGACCGCGCCTTGGCGACCCCCGACAGCGGCTTCGAGGTGGTCCACGAGCAGCCGGCCGGCGATACGGCGGGCATTCGGATCTGGCGGCGAAAGGACCGGTAGCCGGCCCGCAACGTCATACCATTGGTGGCCTGTGTGTTCGCCCCGGCCGAAGGCCCCTCGCCCGGGTTGTTCGGGAAAGGTCCTGCCCCCGATGCGCGTCTGTCTGGTCTCTCGTGAGGTCGCGCCGTTCATCAACGCCGGGGGCATCGCCACGTACACGCCGCTGATGGCCCGGAGCCTCGTCGCCGCGGGGCACGAGGCTCACATCCTCACCTGCCCGCACGAGGAGCTGCGGGAGCGCGTGCCGGCGAACATGAGGGGCGTCGAGTGGCACGCGGCGGAGACCACCGGCGGCGACTACGCCCTCGACGGCTGGTTCAGCGACCTGCTCAAGCACTCCATGAGCGTGTACCGGGCCCTCAAGCGCCTGCACGCCGAGCACCGCTTCGACTGGATCGAGTTCCCGGATTACAACGGCGAGGCGTACTGGAGCGTGCGGGCCAAGCGCACGCTCGGCGAGTTCGCCGACACCACGCTGGCGGTGCGGACGCACATGCCGGACTACATCTGCGTCGACTTCGACCAGGCGCCGCGGACCAACCGCGAGAAGGCGATCATCTGGCACATGGAGCGGATGAGCGTGGCCGAGGCCGACGTGCTGACGTCGCCGAGCCGTGCCATGCTCGAGAAGACGATCGAGTACCTGGGCGACGATGCGCTGCCCGACGCGGAGCAGCCGCGGTTTGTCATCGCCAACCCGCTCGATGTGAGCAAGGCCTTGGCCGACATGGGTGGCGAGACGATCGACGCGCCGGTGGGGCCGGGCAAGCAGACCGTGCTGTGCGTGGGGCGCACTCAAATGGTCAAGGGCGTGACGCTGCTGGTCGACGCGGGCCGGCGCCTGCTCGCGCAGGGCCTCGACCTCAACTTCCACTTCATCGGGGGCGACACGTACACGAGCCCGCTCGGGCAATTCATGCGGCCGCACCTCGAGAAAATGGTCCCCGCGTGCTTCCGCGACCGGTTCATCTTCGAGGGCTTCCGCCCGCGCGAGGGGCTGGGTCGGGCCATCCGCTCCGCCAGCGTGTGCTGCTATCCCTCGCTCTTCGAGAGCTTCTCGATGGCGTGCGTCGAGGGGATGTCGCTGGGCGCCGCGGTCGTGGGGAGCAACTCCGGGGGTATCGGCGAGATCATCCAGGACGGCGTCAACGGCCTGCTCTTCGAGCAGGGCAACGTCGCGTCGCTCGAGTCAGCGCTCGCCCGCCTGCTCGGTGACGACGCCCTCCGTCAAAGGCTCTCCCAGGCCGCTCCGATCCGCGTGCACGAGCTGTGCGACCCTGCGCGGATCGTCGAGCAGGTCGCGGAGGTCGCGCAGTACTGCGTCGGCCGGATCGCTCACCGCGCCGATACCAGCACCCCCCCCACCCCCCCCACCCCGCTCACCGAGCCCCCCGAGACGCGCCACATCCGCGACAACCCGGCCCGCCGGCTCCCGACCCCGCCGGTGCACGTGCGCGGCGAGCCGACGTTCACGGTGATGGTTCCGTTCTACAACGCCGCGGGCTTCTTCCCCGAGACGCTCGACGCCATCCGAGCCCAGACCCGCGGCGTGATGGAGATCCTCATCGTGGACGACGGCTCGACCGAGCCCGCCAGCGTGCAGATGCTCGACCACCTGCGCCAGCAGCCGGGCATCCGCGTCATCCGCAAGCCCAACGGCGGGCCCAGCTCGGCCCGCAATTTCGGCATGCGCCACAGCGGCGCCGACTGGATCGTCTCGGTCGACTCCGACGACATCATCTGCCCGGATTACGTCGAAAAGGCCGCCGCGTGCTGCATCCGCAACCCGGGCGCGGGCGTCGTCGCGAGCGTGATGACGATCTACGACTTCGGCCTCTCCACGCCCAAGTACGTATGGACGCCCTTGGGCTTCGACCTCGACCTGCTCATCTACATGAACGTGGGCGCCCCGGGCACGAGCGTGCTCAACCGCAAGGCGGTGCTCGGGGTGGGGGGTTATGACGAGAACATGCCCGGGTGCGAGGACTGGGAGCTGTGGGCCCGCATGGCCGCGGCCGGCTATCGCGCGTGCATCATGCCGGAGTTCCTCCTCAAGTACCGCTCGCGTCCCGAGGGGCTCAACCGCTCGCTCGTCGGCCCCAACGAGGAGATCCTCAAGACCAAGATCATCCGACGCCACGCCGCCGCGGCGCCGAACCCGGACGTGGCTCTGCGGGTCCAGTGGTCCGACACCGCGCACGCCCGCCACCGCATCGAGTACCTCGACAGGCAGCTCGCCGAGGCCCGGCGCGAGATCGACTCGCTCAAGGCCCGGCTGGGCGAGGGCGGGGTTCATGAGGGCGGCCCGCCGAGCATCCACGTCGACCAGCGGGCGATCGAGCTGCTCCACGAGAACTACCGCTACCGCCTCGTTGATTCCGTGAACAACGCCCTCAAGAGCGTCGGCGTCCAGCGGGCGGTCAAGAAGGTCGTCCGGGGCATCATGCCGGGAGACAACGGCACACCCAAGCCCCCCCAACTCCCGCCGCCCCCCCCACCCCAGAACGGGCAGGGCTGACTAGAGCGATGCGCACGTGCCTTGCCATCCGCGAACTCTTCCGCGGGCCCGACGAGGCCTCCGACCCGGTCCCTGCGCTGTTCCGGCGGACGCTGCGGGCGCTGGCGGCACAGGGTGGAGATGGGGGGGATGGGGGGGATGAGCTGCATGTGCTCACGAGCGTGTCGAGCCTCCCCGATGAGCTCCGCGCCGAGGTGGAGTCGCTGGCGACGCTGCACGACATCGACCACTCGGGCGATTCGTCCCTCGACGCGTTTCCCTGCAAGCAGATGTGCTACTCGATGGCGATCCACCGGACGCTGCGGGCGCTGCACACCCTGGCGCCGCTCGACCGCATCCATCTGCCCGCGGCCAACGCCGAGGGCTACTTCACGCTGCGTGCGGCCCGGTCGCTCGACGAGTTCGCGGGCGTGACCATCAGCCTCGCGGTGCAGAGCCCGGTCGTGGTCCGGCGCTTCCTCGACCGGCGGTTGACCGCCACGACCGAGCAGGCCTTCGCCGACCACGCCGAGTTCAGCGCGATCGCGGAGGCCGACCTGCTGGTCGCCCAGACGCGCGAGCAGTTCGACGCCCTTGACGCCGCGGCCGACGGCGCGGGGTGGCTCGAGCGCATCCGCTCGGCCGAGCGCCGGATGACCGGCCCGATCCTCGATGGCTCCCGGGTGGTACCGATCGAACCCTCTGAACCGGCGACGCGCCCGAGCGTTCTGGTGTTCGGCCCCTTGCGCCACTCGAGCGGGGCCCACACGCTCGTCACGGCCGTTCACCGCCTGCTCGCCTCCGGCGTCGATCTCGAGGTTCGCTTCGTCGGGGCTGACCTCGCCGAGGCGTCGTTCGACCGCGTGATGAGCGAGTGGCTCCGCCGCAAGGCCGGCTCGGCGTGGTCCGACCGCTTCGGCTTCGAGCTGGGAGTCGAGCCGACCTCCACGGGGTTCGTCGGCGCCGACGCGGGCGGGATCGGCGTGGCGCTCGACGCCGGGGTCCGCGTCTGCTGTTTCCCCGGGGCCGACGCCGGATGCGCAGGGGCGGCCGCCGAGGCGCTCGCCGCGGGCGCCTGCGTGGTCGCGGTCGCCGGATCGCCCGCCTCCGAACTCATCGACAATGCCCGCACCGGCCTGGTCGCCCCGGCGAGTGACCCGGTCGCGCTGGCCGAAGCCTTGGGCCGGGTGCTCACCGACGCCGCCCTCGCGGCCCGCTTCGGCGACGCGGCCCGGCGCGAGGCCGCCTCGGGCCCGACGCCCGATCCGCTGCCCTCGGCACGTCGTCCGCGCGCCACCACCGCCGACATCCGCGTGACGGGAACGTCCCCGCGCGTGAGCGTTGTCATCCCCTTCTACAACCTGGGCGCCTGGCTCCCCGACACGCTCCGCTCGGTCCGCGCACAGACGTACACGAACTACGAGATCATCGTTGTTGACGACGGCTCCACCGACGCCGCCAGCCTCTCGCTGCTGGACCACCTCCCCGAACGCGGCGTGAGGGTCGTGCGTCGCGTCAACGGCGGCCTGGCCGCGGCCCGCAACACCGGCCTTCACGCGGCCACGAGCGACCTGGTCCTCACCCTCGACGCCGACGACCTGCTCGACCCTCG
The DNA here is from genome assembly GCA_964564695.1 of uncultured Phycisphaeraceae bacterium. Taxonomy (GTDB): domain Bacteria; phylum Planctomycetota; class Phycisphaerae; order Phycisphaerales; family UBA1924; genus CAZMCC01. Next base: position 35,885 of record CAZMCC010000007.1, read on the forward strand.
CTACCTCGAGACCACCGTGGGCGTCTTCGAGCGCGACCGCACCGGACGCCTCGCGGTCGTCTCCACGCCGATCAAGCTCTTCCGCGAGTCGCCCGACAAGCCGATCTCCGGCTGGATCCCCCTCGGGCTCGACCGCGAGATGCTCCCGTTCATCAACGTGGGCGCCTGCGCGAGCTGCCTCATGCGCCGCGACGCCCTCCTGGGCGTCGGCGGCTACGACGAGTTTCTCGTGTCGTACGAGGACTGGGACCTGTGGTGCTCACTCGCGGGCGCGGGGTACACCGCGTCGATCGTCCCCGAGTTCCTCTTTTACTACCGCGTGCGCGACGACGGCGTCTTCCGCCAGTTCTGCGTCCCCAACCACTTCCGCTACAAGTCTTATCTGCTCGAGAAGCACGCCGGGCTCCCGACACGCCCCGGCCTCGCCGCCCGCCTCGCCCTCGCCGAGGCCAAGACGCAGCAGGACCGGGCCGACTGGCTCACCGGCGAACTCGACGCGATGCGGTCGCGCTCCGCCGGCCTCGAGGCCGACCTCGCCCGCAGCGTCACCTTCGAGGAGGCGGCCGAGCGGATGCGCCGCGAGAACATCCGCTACCGCGTCGTCGACAAGCTTAACAACGCGGTGAAATCGAGCGGGCTGCACGCGCCGGTCAAGTTGGTGGCGCGGAAGCTGACGGGTCGTGGCGGGGGGTCGAACACCGGGGCCTCCTAGGAGATTGTCGTGCGGATCTGCATCGTGCTCGGCCCACACGCCGCGCTGCAAGCCAACCCCGAGCGCCTCAACTACGCCAGAAGCGCCGTGCTCGCGCTCAGCGCTGCCGGGCACGAGCTGCACGTCCTGGGCGACGCATCGACCATCGCGGCGGGTTTCGACGGCCCCGCCGGCGTGTCGCTGCACGAAGCCGATCCCGTGGGCGACGCCGCCGCCGCGTACCCGCGCCCGGCGTACGCGCACGCGATGGGCGTGCGCACCGCCCTGGCCCGCCTGCACGCCGAGCACGCCTTTGACGCCGTCGAGTTCTCGACCGGCCTGGGTGAGGGCTATTTCGCGGTGCGCACCAAGCGGGCGACCGGCGCCTTCGCCGGTGTCGTGCTGGTCGCCCGGGCGTGGATCCCCGACTCGACGCGCCGGTCCGGGCGCCTCGACGAGCGACTGGGCTTCGAGGAGGCCGTGCTCGACCACGCACAACTGGCGGTGATCCGCGAGGCCGACGCGGTGCTGTCGCCGACGCAGGCGCTGCTCGACGTGCTGGCTCCCTCGATCGAGCGCGCGTCGGTGTGGGGCCCGCCCGTTCGCCACGCCGTCGGCACGCCCATGCCCGGATCGCGCAAGCCCACCAACCCCAAAGCCGGCCCCAAGCCCGAGCCGTTCAAGCGGCTGGTCTTCACCGGCCCCCTCGAACACGCGCGCGGGTGCCTCCACCTGGCCCAGGCCGCCGCGCTGATCGGCACCGGCCTCCCCGGCCTCGCGTTCCTCGGGCCCGACGTGGGCGCGGGGCCGTTCGGGCGCCCGATGCGTCCGCTCATCGAGCGGGCCCTGGGGACCGCGGCGAGCGCCGAGTTCTCCGACGACTCCTCGCCGCGCGACGACGATCTTGCGTGCTTGCCGACACGGGCCGACGCGCCGGACGAGGCCCAGCTCACCGCGGCTCTCGCCGGGCGGGCCCCGCTCGTCGGCGACGCCGCCGGCATGAAGGAATCGCTGGGCCCCGCCGCGTGCCTCGCGTCCGACCCGCTCGTGTTCGCCGCCGAGCTCTCGGCGCTGCTCGCGGATCCGGAGCGGGTGGCCACCATCCGCCGCGGGGCTCGCGACCACGCTTCAGCGTTCACCGATCCCGGCGCGTTCGCGGTCGCCTTCGAGCGCGCGGTCGTCGACGCCGCCGAGCGGGCCGCGAGCGTCCCGACCCCGATCAAGGCGGACGCTCCGAGCGGCATCACCGCCATCGTCCCGGTGTTCAACCTTGGACGCTTCCTGCCCGAGACCATCGCCGCGATCCGCGCCCAGACACTTCCCCCTGAGCACATCCTCATCGTTGACGACGGGTCGACCGATCAGCACACCCGCGACGTCCTCGCCGAAATCGAATCCCAGGGCCTCACGGTCCTCCGCAAGCCCAACGGCGGCGTGGGCTCGGCCCGCAACCTCGGCGTCCGCACCGCCGCGACACCCCTCGTCGCGGCCATCGACGCCGACGACCTCCCTGAGCCGGACTTCTTCGCGCGGGCCGCGGCGCTGCTGCGCTCGACACCGACGCTCAGCTACGCCTCGACGCTCCCGCTCATGTTCGAGACCGACGCGGCGCAGGGGCGCCCGGGGTGGATCCCTCTCGGCCTGCCCGGCTTCGACGAGGACCTGCTCCTGTGCCGCAACTGCGGCGGGCTCGGCGGGTGCACCGTGTTCGTGCGCGAACACCTGCTCGACGCGGGCGGCTACGACGAGACGCTCCCGTCGTACGAGGACTGGGACCTGTGGTGCCGCCTGGCCGGGCGTGGGCGCGCCGGGATCGTGATCCCCGAGTTCCTCGCCCGCTACCGCGTGCACCCGGGCTCCAAGCACGCGACCGTGGGGCGGCCGATCCACGACCGGCTCAAGAGCGCGATCATCGCGCGCCACGCCCGCCCGCCGCTGCTCACGGAGCGCACGCTCCGCTTCGAGGCCGCCGAGAGCACGGGCGTGCGCGACGCGATCGACGAAGCCCGCGAGGCCCAGGCCCGGGCGGGCGAGCTCGCCCGGCAGATCGAGGCGAGCGCCGAGTGGGCCCGAACGCTCCAGGCCCGGGCGGACGAGCTCGCCCGGCAGATCGAGGCGAGCGCCGAGTGGGCCCGAACGCTCCAGGCCCGCGGCGACAAGCTCGACGAGGAGCTCGCCCGGTCCGCGACGTGGAATCGCGAGCTGCAGACCCGCGCCAACGACCTGGGCCTCAAGCTGCAGGAAGCCGCCACGTGGGGGCAAGCGCTCGACCAGCGCGTTACGGAGCTCGCCACCGAGCTGGGACGCTCCGCCGACTGGAACCGCGAGCTGCAGTCGATGGTGGAGGCGCGCGACGCCGAGCTTGGCACCGCCCGCCTGGTGCACGGGCGCCTCACCCGCACGACCGACGAGAACGTTTACCTGGCCCAGCAGCTCTCGGCCGCCCGCGATCAGCGCCAGGCCGCGGAGGAACAGCTCCACCAGGCCCGCGCGCGTGCCGAGCAGGCGGAGCGGACACTCGCGTCGATCGACCGCGTCGCCGATGCGCAGGCGGTCGTCCGGGCGCACATCCGCTATCGCGCCGCCGACGTGGTGAACGATGCGCTCAAGCGGCTGCACGTGCAGCGTGCGATCAAGGCCGTGGTGGGGAGTGGGGGGGGTGGGGGGGGGAAGAAGGACGACCCGGCCCACTCGCCGGAGTCCGTCAACGCTTCGCCGCACCGCCCGCCGGCGTGATCGGCGCCCCGCACTCCGGGCAGTGATCACCGGCGATCCCCGCCAGCGGATAGTCGCAGCCGGCGCACCGCCCGTGGCGCCGGCGCCACCATCCCCGCGGGCGCCGCGACAGCGCCGAGAACGCGAGCAGCCCCCGCAGACCGGCCAGCGTCGCCATGACGGCGCCGACCGGCAGCCCGGCGTCCACGGCGTAGCCGATCCACAGCCTTCGCTCGCGATCGGTGTCGCCGCCGCGAAGTCGGGCGATCCGTTCCGCGATGTCCGCATCGAGTTCCGCTCCGGGGTACACCAGGAGCATGTGGTCGACGCTCGCGCGCCGGATCTCGCCCCGTTGCTGGGGCGTCAGCGTCCGTTCGGTGAACGGCGCAAGCGTCATGCGGTCGCGCATCCGTCGATTCGTGAACGCGACGGCGCCCGCAAACTCGTCCTCGAGAACGACCACCACCTGAACGATGCGCTCGGGGCTGTCCTGCCAGAGACGCGTCAGCTCGTCGGCGCTATCGGGGTTCGTGTCGATCACTCGCCAGGCCCCCCCCGCACCCCGCACACCCCCCGCACCCCCCGCACCCTCACCTTCGACGCCGTAGAGGTCGTACGACCAGCTCGCGCGCACGCCCTCGCCGGCCAGGTTCGCGCCCATGATCCTGTCGGCGAGCGTCCCGACGCTGGCCACGGAGAGGTCGGCGTCGATGCGCTGCTGCTTCAGCGTCAGCAGCGACCACGCGGCCATGAAGGCCCACACGGGAAAGGTGAGCGGATGGGTGAGCGCCCGCCGGAGCGTCCTTGCCCAGCCGCCCCCCCCGCCCCGACTCGCCGTCCCGTCCCGCAACGCCATGCTTCACGGTACCGCACCGCCCGCGCCGGGTTTCGGCGCAACGGCCCTACGATCGCCGCAATGGCCCCCGACCCCGCCGCCCCCGCCACCAGCCCGAGCCCCGAGCCGCTCACCGTCGAGCAGGTCCGCAAGGTCGCCAAGCTCAGCCGCCTGGCGCTGAGCGACGCGCAGGCCGAGGACTACCGCTCGCGCCTCTCCGCGGTGCTGGGCTACGTGGAACGCCTGCGGGCCCTGGACCTCTCGAACGCCGAGCCGATGGCCCACCCGATGGAGACGACCAACCGTCTGGGGGCCGACGAGCCGGGGCCGACGATTTCCAACGCGGCGTTCATGGCGATCGCGCCCGACAAGCACCCGCCGTTCGTGAAGGTGCCGAAGGTGATCGGCGAAGGCAGCGCGTGATCCGCGCCGTCGTACCGGTGTCATCGCAAACACTGAGCATGCTCGATCGTGTCACGCGGCCGAGCGGTTCGCCGGCCCCACGCCGCTACGCTTAGCCCGCGATGGATTACGCGGCCTCCAGCATGACCCAGCTCGCTGCCGGCGTGCGCAAGCGCGAGGCCTCGGCGGAGTCGCTCGTCCGTGCCGCCCTCGACCGGCTCGGGGCCGCCGCCGGACTCAACGCCTTCGTCGACACCTTCCCCGACCACGCCCTCGAGCGCGCCCGCGAGATCGACCGCGACCTCGCCGCCGGCAACAACCGGGGTCCGCTCGCGGGGGTGCCGTTCGTCGTGAAGGACAACATGTGCGTGGCGGAGTCGGATGGCAGGGGGAGCGGCCCCGGCGGCCGAACGACCTGCGCCTCGCGCATTCTCGAAGGCTTCCGCTCGCCGTACACCGCGACCGCGGTGCAGAAGCTCCTCGATGCGGGGGGCGTGCTCATCGCCAAGACCAACCTCGACGAGTTCGCCATGGGCTCCTCGGGGGAGAGTTCCTGCTTCGGCCCGACGAAGAACCCGTGGGATCACGCTCGCGTTCCGGGCGGCTCGAGCTCCGGATCCGCGGCCGCCGTCGCCGCGGGCGTGGTGCCCATGGCCCTCGGGTCCGACACGGGTGGCTCGATCCGCCAGCCCGCATCGTGGTGCAACCTCGTCGGGGTCAAGCCGACGTACGGGCGCGTCTCGCGCTACGGCCTGATCGCGTACGCCAGCAGCCTCGACCAGATCGGGCCCATCTCCCGCACCGTCACCGACGCCGCCGCCACCCTCGCCGTCATCTCCGGCTGCGACAACAACGACTCCACCTCCGGCAAGTTCCCCCACGCCGACTTCCTGCGTGACCTCGACACGCCGATCGACGGCCTGCGCATCGGCGTCCCGCGCCAGGCCCGCAGCGATTCGAACCACCCCGGCGTCGCCGGCGCCTTCGAGGCCGCGGTCGCCACGCTCAAGTCGCTCGGCGCCACCATCGTGGACGCCGACCTCCCGCACACCGACTACGGCGTCGCGGCGTACTACCTGATCGCCCCCGCCGAAGCCAGCTCCAACCTCGCCCGCTTCGACGGCGTGCGCTACGGCCGGCGGGCATCACTCTCTCCTAGCGAAGCCCTCGACGACCTCTACATCCGCTCGCGCTCCGAAGGCTTCGGCCCCGAAGTGCAACGCCGCATCATGCTCGGCACCTACGCCCTTTCGAGCGGCTACTACGATGCGTACTACGCGACCGCCGCGAAGGTGCGCCGGCTGATCCAGACCGACTACGAGACCGCCCTGCTCACGAACCCCGGCTGCCACGCGCTGCTCATGCCGGTCGCACCGTCCCCGGCGTTCAAGATCGGGGCCAAGGACGCCGACCCGCTCTCGTTGTACCTCGAGGACGTGTACACGGTGGGCGTGAACCTCGCGGGCATCCCGGCCGTGAGCATCCCGGCCGGGTTCGCGAACGTCGATGGCAAGGACCTGCCCGTGGGTGTGCAGCTCATTGGGTCGCCGTTGGGGGAGCCCACGCTCCTGCGGATCGCGCGGGCGTTCGAGCGCGAGACGACGTTCGGGGAACGCCGACCTTGATCAGAGCCTCTCGCGCAAGCGGGAGGTGCTGGACTTCCGGATGCCAAAGACCTCTCGCTCGCGCGAGAGGCTCTGTCACTCAAACCGCTCGGGGCGATCCTGCTCATTCACAACGTAGTGTGAGGCCCGGTACACGCTCTCGTCGTTTCACAAGTACTTCGTGCTGGCCCGCTTCGTCCATACAGCCTGTTTCGCACCGACCAGCCCCGCCTCGCGAAGCCGGCGCGTCGACCAGGACTTCAGTTGCGCGACCATCTCCTCTGGAGCGTGCAACGCTCGGCCGACCACCGCATGGACATGATTGCTGCGCACGTTCATCGCAACCAGTTTCCAGCCGCGGATGCGCGAATGGTCGTTGATCGCCTGCGTTACAACGCCACGTCCTCTGGCGTTCAGGACGAGCGGTTCGCCACGCATCCGCGCGGCATGACTCGATCTCATTGCTTCGTTGGAGGGCACGCCGGGCTGGGCGTATCGATTGTGAACATCATCGACTGAGCTTCGCTCGTCGCCAGGAAGCCACGTGCCATACGTCGTCCACGTGAGCATGTACGCCAGGGGACCGTCCATGGCTCATTATCGGTGTCTCAGCGCAAGCGGGAGGCACTCGGTATTCGAGAGTCCAGCACCTCCCGCTTGCGCGGGAGGCTCTGATCACGCCCTGACCGGCTGCGCCGGCGGCACGTTCCACGCCGGGCTCTGGTGGCGGCCCTGTTCGACGTACCAGCGCGTCATCTTCGCGATTCCCTCGCTCAGCGGCACCTTGGGCTTGTACCCGGCCGCGAGGACCTTGTCGGCCTCGAACTTCGTCTGGGCCGCGAAGAGCTTTTTCACGCGGGCCGAGCTGATGGGCAGGTTCTTGCCCGTGAGCTTGATGGCGACGTCGAACGGGAGCGCCCCGAGCGTCGCCACCCACATCGGGACCTTCGTCGGCCCGCGCCGCCCGAGGGCGGTGCAGATCGTCTCCATGATCTGGCGGCTCGTGAAGTCGGGCTTGTCGATGTAGTTGTATACGTGGAAGCCGGGGCCCACCGCGGCCACCGTCGACCCGGTCGCCGCGCTCGAGCCCGGGGCGGCGCCCCAGAGCTGGCACGTCGCGTCGACGATGTTCTCGACGTACGAGAGGCTCTTGATGTTGTTGCCGTCGCCGACGAGCAGGCCGCGTCCCTTGCTGATCTGGCGGATCAGCGAGTACATGTTCGCGAAGTTGCGCGGGCCGAACGTCACGGTGGGACGGATGACCAGCGCGCGGCGCCCGTTCCCGCCTTCGTTCGTCCAGGCGGCGAGCACCTTCTCGCCCGCGAGCTTGCTCTGCCCGTACGGGCTCACGGGAACCATCGGCGCGTTCTCGTGGTGCGGCTCGGGCGCATCGCCGTAGACCGCGACCGTCGAGTAAAAGACGATGTCGCGGACTCCCTGCTCGCCCATCACCTCGGTGATGAGCTTCGTGCCGCGTTCGTTTACCGAGAAGTACGTGTCGCGCTCGATCCCGAAGTCGTGGTGGGCGGCCGCGAGGTGCAGCACCGCGTCGCACCCCTTCATCGCCTGCTCGAGCGTCGCGCGGTCGCGCACGTCGCCTTTGATGTGGCGATAGGGCCTGGCCTGCTCGCTCGGGCTCACGAGGTCGAGATTGACCATGTCGTGTCCGCCGGCCCGCAGCGGCTCGTAGAAGTAGCTCGCGATGAATCCGGACCCGCCGGTGACCAGAATCCGCACGACCCAATCTCCTGCCAGATCCCACGTCCGAGAACGCTAGTAGACCGCAATCCTCAACGCCGCACAACGTCGGCCCACCGTCCGGCAAACCTGAGCCCAACCGCGACGGAGCGGGTATCGAACTCACCCCTGCGGCCGCATGAGCGGGAACAGCACAACGTCCCGGATGGTCCGCTGGTTCGTCAGGAGCATGACCAGACGGTCGATCCCGAGGCCCATGCCGCCCGCGGGAGGCATGCCGACCTTGAGGGCGTCGATGAAATCCTGGTCAAAGGTCCGGAAGGTCGACTCCTCTTCATCCACACCCGCGAGCTGCTCGCGGAACTTCGCCTCCTGCACGTCCGGGTCGTTCAGCTCGGTGTACATCGGCGCCAGCTCCATGTGCGCGATGAACAGGTCGGCCCGGTCCGCCAGCATCGGGTTGCTGGGATTCGGGCGCGTCAGCGGGCTGATCGCCGAGGGGTAGTCGGTGATGAACGTCGGCACACTCGGGTCGACGCTCTTCTCGGCGAACTCCTCGAACAGCGTGTTCACCATCAGCACCGGGTCGACCGACTCGACGATCTTTTCGGGGGCCGCGTCCTTGCCGACCGCCGCACCCTTGATGTGCTTCGCCAAGTGGCGCTCCAGCACTTCACGCCGCACCCGCGCGGTGTCGGTCATCTCGAACCCCATCGCGTGCTTGAACAGGTCGCCATACGGGATTCGCGCGAACGGCTTGGCGTAATCGATCATCAGGTCGCCGAACGGCAGAACCAGCGAGCTCTGCTTGGGCGTCGCGTCCTCTTCGGCGGGCGTGCCCGAGGCGTCGAGCCGATCGGCCGCGACCAGGGCCGCGCACGAGCGGATCAGGCTCTCGGTGAGGTCCATCATCCCGCGGTAGTCGTTGAACGCCTGGTACAGCTCCAGCATCGTGAACTCGGGATTGTGCTGCTTGTCGAGCCCCTCGTTGCGGAAGTTGCGGTTGATCTCGTACACCCGGGGCAATCCGCCGACCAGCAGCCGCTTGAGGTACAGCTCTGGCGCGATCCGCAGGAACAGGTCCATCGAGAGCGCGTTCATGTGCGTCTGGAAGGGGCGTGCGGCCGCACCGCCGGCCAGCGCCTGCAGCATCGGCGTCTCGACCTCCATGAACCCCTGCTCGTCGAGCTCCCGCCGCATCCGCGTCACGATCCGCGAGCGGAGCTGGAACACCCGCGTCGTCTCCGGCGTCGCCCACATGTCGACGTACCGGCGCCGGTACCGCAGCTCCGGGTCCGACAGCCCCGCGTGCTTCTCCGGCGGCGGGATCAGGCACTTGGACGCGATCTCGAGCCCCCCCACCCCCCCCGCACCGCCCACGCCACCGCCGGCCGACTGCCCGGCGTCGACCCACACCGTGACCTCGCCCGAGCGGGTCTTCATCAGCCGGCCGTGGGCCGTCACGACGTCACCGAGGTCGACGAGCTTGGCCAGGGCGAACGACTTCTCGTCGGCGTCCTTGGCGCTCACCGCCACCTGCAGGTCCCCGGTGTGGTCGCGGAGGTTGAACCAGATGAGCTTGCCGTTGTCACGGCTCAGCACCACCCGCCCGCTCACCCGCACCTTGGGCCGCCGATCCACAAACCCCGGCGGGGGCGTCTTGCCGGCCGCCGCGTGCTCGGCGTCCGCCGTCGCGTCGTGCTTGCGCCGGGCCTGCTCGAGCGAGAGAACGCCGTCACGGCGTTCGCCATAGGGGAGCGAACCCAGGGCCGATGCCGCGTCCCGGTTCTCGCGCCGCTGGGCTTCGAGCTTGTGAACGCCGGCACCGCCAGAGTCCCCGGGCGGGGCGGGTTGGGAGGGTTGGTTGGGTTCCGTTGCCATCAGGGGGCCATCGTACGCGCACGCTTCAGGCGCGCCGCGTTTCGCCGCCCGTCAGGACGCTCGCCGCCGCACTCCGCGTCCCGCGACGGGTGGCGATCGGGACGCTGGTCTGCAGGATGGGCTTGCCGCTCGGCCCGGTCCCGTTCGTCCGACCGGCGCCGGCAGGGCCGCCACCGTCCACCGCCGCGTCCGTGACCAGGTCCGACAGCTTCATGTCGTCGAGCACCGCGATCACGTCCGCCGCGATCCGGTCCATGACGCCCTCGAGCAGCCGCAGCGCGTCGCTGTCGTGCGTCCCGGGCTCGCGCACGCGCTCGCGGCGCTGCGGGCTCACGCACCGCACGATCTCGATGAGCCGCACGTCCTCCGGCTGGCGCGAGAGCTTGTAGCCCCCGCCCACGCCGCGACGTCCCGTGACCAGCCCGCCCGCGGCGAGCTGCTGCAGAACCTTCGCGAGATAGTGCATGGGCACCTTGGTCCGTTCGGCGAGCTCGCCGGTCGGCACCAGGTGACCCCGCACGAGCGCGAGCCAAGTCATCGCGCGGAGCGCGTATTCGGTCGTCTGAGAGAACATGGGGGTCGACCTCGCTCGCACGTGAAGGCGTTGGCTCAGTATACGACACACCCCGAGCGCGGCCCGTCTGTTATCACCTTGGGTAGTTTCTTGTCTCGATCGCCGCCGTTGGCCGCGCTAAGGACGATTTACACTCCGGTGTTACCGGACGAATCGCCCTTCGTTGAGGCAACAGCTTTCCATGGCCTGACGGTCAGGAGCAGCAACGAGTTTGCCACGACCAACAGAGTCCCCCCTTCGTGCCCGAGCACCCCCGCCCACAGCGGCAGCGGCTCGCCCACCCGCGACCCCACCAGCGTCACCACCGCCATCACCCCGATTGCGGCCAACGCAAACGCCAGGTTCGCCACGATCGTCCAGCGGGTCCGGCGGGCCAGGCGCACCGCCCAGGGAATCGCCCGCAAGTCCTCCCCCAGCATCACGATGTCGGCGGACTCCAGGGCCGCGTCCGAGCCGATCGAGCCGATCGCGATCGCGACATCGGCCGCGGCGAGGGCGGGGGCGTCGTTCACGCCGTCGCCGACCAAGCCCACCCCCCGGTATCCGCGGCGCGCCCGGACTTCATCCCGAACCTTGGCGATGTGGGCAACCTTGTCTTCGGGCAACAGTTCTGAGTGATGGCGATCGATGCCGAGCGACCTGGCAAGTCGCTCGACGACGCCCTTCTTGTCGCCGCTGAGCATCACGAGCGGGGTCACGCCGATCTCGTGAAGGCGGGGAGCCAGCTCGTCGGCTCCGGGGCGGGGGGCATCGGACATGACGATGACCGCGGCCTGGCCGTTCCAGGCGATGATGACCGCGATCTGACCCCGGGCCTGCACGCGACCGAGCACCTCGGCAGCACGGTTCCGCAGGCAGACGGGGATCAATTCCTCGGTGTAGGCGAGGGTGCCGAGCCGTGCGGGAACGCCGCCGAACTCGCCGCTGACGCCCCGACCGGGCGTGAATGTGGCGCGGGTCGCGGGCCCGAAGGCGACGCGCCGGATCTTGGCCTCCGCGACGATCGCCACCGCGATCGGGTGGGTGGAGTCCTGCTCGAGCCCGGCGGCGATGCTTAGGAGCTGGTTGCCGTCTGACCACCCGACCGGGTGGACCTGCTGCACGTCGGGTCGGCCGAGGGTGAGCGTGCCGGTCTTGTCGAGGCACAGGGCGCCCAACCGCGAGAGGCGCTCCATCGCCTGGCCGCCCTTGAAGAGGATGCCGCCGCGGGCCGCCCGGGCGATGCCCGTGAGCGTTGCCGTCGGCGTGGCGATGATCACGGCGCACGGCGACATGACGATGAGCAGCGTGATCGCGGTGTACGCGGCCGTGCCCGCCGGGTCGCCGAGGATCAGCCACCACACGAGCCACACGAGCATCGAGAGGCCGAGCACACCCAGGGCGTACGGCTCGCTGACGCGGTCGATGAGCCGCTGCACCGGCTCGCGCTGCTGCTGGGCCTGCGTCACGAGGTTCACGATCCGCTGCAGGCTCGACTCGCTCACCCGCTTGAGCACCCGCGCCTCGATCGGGTTCCCCACGTTCAGCGTGCCCGCGTACAGCTCATCGCCCGGACGCACATCCCGCGGCATGCTCTCGCCCGTGAGCGTCGCCTGGTTCACGGCCGACATGCCCGCGACCAGCTCGGCATCGGCCGGGATGACTTCGCCGGGCGGGATCTTGATGCGGTCGCCCGGCACGAGCGACTCGGGCGGCACCGCCACCCACTCGCCCGCGGGGTCGGCCCGGAGCGTGGCCGTGGGCATCAGCTTGTGCAGCGCCTCGACCGCCCGCTTGGTGCGGGCCATCGCGAGCCCCTCGAGCCCGCCGGCGAGCACGAACAGGAACAGCAGCAGCGCCCCCTCGGCCGGGGCGTTCAGATACGCCGCCAGCACGGCCCCCACGACCATGAGGCAGTCGATGTCGAAGGTGAGCTTGCGCAGCGACTCCCACGCCGCCTTCGCTCCGTGCACCAGCCCGATCCCGAGGCTGATCCAGACGAGCCATCGGGCCGCCGGCACGCCGAGGACCACGTCGCCGGCCCAGCCGAGCAGGAGCAGCCCGCCGGCGATCGAGGTCGAAGCCACTTCACCCCGCGGCGAGAACAGGAACGCCCCATCCTCGTCAGCCTCATGAGTCTGGCCGACGTGGGGCGCGGGGACAGCCGCCGCCGCGTGGGCGGCGTGCTCGTGAAGGCTCTGCTCGGTCACGGCCGTGGGCATCGCGGGGAACGGTAGTGGGGCCGGTGCTCCCCGCGGAACGTGGCACACCCGCCCGGCACCGTGCACCGCACCGCTCGCGGCTTGGTCGCCCTGAGTCCGGGCCGCGGCCGGTTGGGCGGCCATCGGTACAGTGGGCATGGTCGATCTCGTCTCGATCACCTGGGTCACGTGGCTGCTCACCGGTCTTGGCGCCGGCTTGCTGGCCGTGTGGTGTATCGGCCGCGGCGGCAGGGGACTGCGGCACTGCCCGACGTGCCACTACGACCTCCGGGGCACGGCGGGACTCACGTGCCCCGAATGCGGCAACGTTGCGCCCAGCGAGGGGGCACTGTTTCGGCGGCGCCGCCGGCGGCGCCGATGGCGGCGCCTCGGGATCGCCTTCCTGGCACTGGGCGTGACCGCTCTCCTCCTCAACCCCAACCGGCGCGACGGCTGCGCGTTCGAGCGTGCCCGATTCTGCGCTCTGGGCATTGGCCGCACGCTTCGATGCCGACCTTGCCGCAGAGATCAACGCGGTTCAAAACACGCCGCCTTGCCGATGGGAGAGGGCACTGCGATCACGCCAACATATCGCGGAAGTTCGGCGCACCATCACGCGCCTTCCCGCCCAGGTCGTCTTTGGTCTCTATTACAACGCGCCGACCGACACAAAGCCTCGCCTTGTTGTCCGTGGCCTGCTCGAAATCGCCGAACAAACGGCGAGTCTCAACTTGTTGCGGGAAGCGGCGATCCTCGCTCTCCGCCGCTACGCGCCCATCGATGCCGGCGCGCGGGATCGAGTGCGACGCCTCGTGCGGGCGGGGCCGGGCCAGATATGGCTGGCCTGTTTCGTCATTCTTCAGGTATCCACCGTGGATCGTGCGGACCTTCGAGATGTCGTCCTCGCCGGACTCGAACATTCGGAGTGGAAGGTTCGCTGCGAGGCGGCCTGCTGGCTCGGTTACCAGGACGCGGGCGGGGCGTTTGCGCTGGAGAGGCTTGAAGCAGCGCGCGCGAACGACCCGGACGAGCAGGTGCGCCACTGCGCAGAGCAGGCGATTGCCCGCATTCGACAGGGACTGTCCGGCGCCGGTCCCGCGGGCGGGCGCTGACCCGCCGCTTGCGCGGACGGGCTCGTTCAGGCCGCCGCCGCGCTCATCACCGCATCGCCGCTTCCATCTGCCACTTCTCCGACGACTCCGACCACCGGTACACTGCCGCCGTGAGCTGGCTTGAGTGGATCACGCTCGCGGGCTGGATCGTCGCCGGGATCGGCGCGGCCGCGCTTGTCGTGTGGATCATCGGGCGCAGCGGCACGCACCTGCGCCGCTGCCCGAAGTGCCGTTATGACCTGAGCGCCACGCCGGGGTTCACCTGCCCTGAGTGCGGCGTGACGGCGCGCGACGAGCGGGCCCTGCGCCGACGCCGGCGCAAGCGATCCCTGAAGTGGACCGGCGTGGTGCTGGGCGCCATCGGGCTGTCGATGGCGGGCACCGGCCTCGTGCGCCGCGACGGCTGGGCCGCGCTCGCGCCAGATTGGGTCATCTGGCCCGCCCTGGGATTTCTCGGCCCCGATTCCCTCGATTCGATGATTACCAGCCTCGAATCGGCGCGCCTCGGCGCCGCGCCGGCGTCGACCGTCGTTCTGGGAGGGCAGACGGTGCGGTCTCGCACGGGCGGCCCCAAGCCGTTGCGGTGGGAACGCCTTCTGCGGGCCCGGCGCTGCGTCACCCGGCTTGAAGCGGATGAGATCGACATCGACGGAGCGATCTCGCGCGATGCGAGGCTGCTTGGACCAGAGTCCCGCCTCGTGGCCGACCGGGTGCTCGACCTGGTCGAGGGGCTCAGCAGCGAGCAGTGGATGAACGCTATTGGGTGCCTCCGGGGGTTTTATCCGTTTGACGAACGGGTACTCCGGCGCATCCGGCCGCGATTCGCGAGCTTTGATGACAAGACGTGGCTCCTCGCGTTCGACCTCGTGTGCCGCAATTCCAAAGCCACGCCAGTGCTGCGCGAGGATATGTTGGCGGCACTCAACCGAACATCACCGGAGGCTCGAGCGAACGCCGCGTGGTACTTCTACGACCTCACGCCGCTCACGGCGGAGGAAGTGAAGAAGCTCGAAGTTCTGCGTGACGCCGACACGGACGCGCTTGTGCGTGGGCGCGCGGGAGCGACACTCGCGCGGCATGAACTGTCACCACGGTAACGCCCCACGGGCGAACCGCGCCTCACCGCATCACCGCTTCCATCTGCCGCTTCTCGGTTGCGCTCGCCCCCTCGACCGGGATCTGCTCGAGCATGGCGGTCACGATCTTGTCGGTGCTCACCTGGTCGGCCTCGGCGTTGAAGTTCGTGAGCACGCGGTGGCGGAGCACCGGCTTGGCGATCGACTTGACGTGCTCGGGGGTCACGTGCAGGTCGCCCGTGAGGATCGCGCGGGCCTTGGCCGCGAGCACGAGGTACTCGCTCGCCCGCGGGCCCGCGCCCCAGCCGACGTAGTCCTTGACCATCTTGGGGCGCTCGACGCCGCCGTCCATGGGCTCGCTCACGCGCGTCGCGCGCACGAGGCGCAGGGCGTAGCGGATCACGTAGTCGGGCGTCGGCATGGCGCGCACGAGCTGCTGCACGTTCGCGATGTCGGCCGCCGTAAGGACGGCCTGCGGCGTCCCGCGCACGCCCTCGGTCGCGCGGCGCACGATCTCGAGCTCCTCGTCCATCTTGGGGTACGTGATCCGGATGTTGAACATGAACCGGTCGAGCTGGGCCTCGGGCAGCGGATAGGTGCCCTCCTGCTCGATCGGGTTCTGCGTCGCGAGCACGAAGAACGGGCTGGGCAGCTTGTGCTGAGTCCCGCCCACGGTCACCTGGTGCTCCTGCATGGCTTCCAGGAGCGCGGCCTGCGTCTTGGGCGGCGTGCGGTTGATCTCATCGGCGAGGATCACGTTCGCGAACACCGGGCCCTTCACGAACCGCAGCTCGCGCACGCCCGTCGACTTGTCCTCTTCGATCACTTCCGTGCCCGTGATGTCGCTGGGCATCAGGTCCGGCGTGAACTGGATGCGGCTGAAGCCCAGGCTCAGTGTCTTGGCGATCGTCGAGATCAAGAGCGTCTTGGCCAGCCCCGGCACGCCCTCGACCAGCGCGTGCCCGCGGCAGAACATCGCCATCAGGATCTGATCGACGACCTCGTCCTGCCCCACGATCACCTTGTGGATCTGCTCGCGCAGCTTGTCATACGCCGCACGCACCTGAACGATGGTCTCCTGGGCGTTCACGGGCGGCGTCGCGCTGGCTGGATCGGTCATGTGGCGTGTCCCTTCGAAGTGCTCTTCTGCCTCGACCCTAGTCCCTGACCCCTGGCCCCTGATCCCTCTATTCACCGTATTCGTCGGTTCGTTCGGCCGGGTGCGTCAGGTCCAAACAAAAACAGAGCCCCTGCCGACGTGCGAAATCGGCGGGGGCCCGGCCCAGAGGGTGCTTGGGCGATGGGTTCGGTTACCGCCGGGGACCCTGCCCCGGTGGATGGGTGGCTGTTACGGCCGGTCCTTGGTCTTCTCTTCGAGGAGCTTCTCGAGCATCCGCTCGAGGCGGTCGAGCCGCTTCTCGAGGTCGGCGTTGCGGTCCGACCGCTTCTCCATCTGGGCGGCACGATCGGTCAGCGTCTTGGCGAGAATCTCTGCCCTGACGGCCGCATCCGCCGCGGCCTGCGCCTGATCACGCTCGCGGGCCCGGAGCTCTTCGAGCCGGATCAGCGGGACCATCGAGGGGTCGGCGGCGGGACGCCCCGGCTCCGGGGCGACAAGGCCCATGTAGCGGTTCTGCCCGCCCCCGCCGCCCGCCGCGGCGGCGAGCTCGGCTTCGACCATGATCCTGCGCATCTGCTCTTCGTCGGCGTGGCCGCCGGCGACGCGCCACTGCTGCGTGCTGCCGAAGGCGTCGGCGACGACGTTCACGCTCTCGACCTGGGCCTGGGAGAGCCGGTCGGACGAGTAGGGCTCGACCTTGACCGTCACGTCCTTCTGCTGGCCGTGCTGCAGGATGGTCAACTGGATGTTGTCGCCGGGGTTGAGGGTGCGCAGGACCTTGCGGACATCTTCGGGGCCGGCGGGCGACTTGCCGTTGACGCGCAGGACGATGTCGTAGACGCCGATGCCGGCGGAGCCGGCGGGCAGGCCCTGGTATACGCCGGAGAACATCGTGACCTCGCCGGGCTTGAGGCCGAAGTGGCCCAGCAGGGACGAGTCCGGCTCGGAGAGGTTGACGCCGATCATGACCTTGGGCGGCGCCATGTCTTCGGCCGCGCCGACCGCGCGGGCGTAGGTGAGCATCGAGGGCGCGGGGGTGGGGGTGGGGGGAGCGGGCGGAACCGGCGCCGTCGGGGCCAGTGCGGCCGCGGCCTGGCCGCGACGCATGCGCGTCTGCACGAGCGGCGCCGACACGGCGTGCGGTGTGCGGGGCGTTGCGATGAATGTCGCGGCGGGCGTGGTCGAGGCGACCCGCTGAATCGTCGCGACGACGTCGCCGTCGGCGTCGAGGATCTCGTAGCGGTCCTTGCGGACGCGCACGCGATCGGTGGGGATGTCCTTGCCGTCGACCTGCGCGCTCTCGACCTCGCCGTCGACGATCGTGATCGTCGCGGATGTGCCGTCCTCGATCTGGGTGATGACCTGGCGGTCGTCGGCGTCCTTGGTGGTGCTCGCGGAGCCCGCGACGCTGGGGGAGAAGAACACGGTGGCGGCGCCGGTGGCCGGCGCGCTCTGGGCCGACGCCGGGACGGCGCCGGTCAACTGGGCCAAGGCGGCCCCCGCGATCGCGATCACTCCGCAACTGGCCTTGCTCACGTTCATGGCTATGGACTCCTCAAAGAGATTGCTGATCCGCCCCCGCACACACACGTTCGGACGCGCGAAGCGCGCCGGCCCGTCATTTTGAATTGCGCCCGTCAGTCGCCCGAGCCGCGCTGCGCCGGCATCGAGGTCCGCACCAGCACCGGCGCGCCCGACTCGCGATGCCCGACCCGGTACATGTCCGTCACGACGCGGCGCTCAACCACCTGACGCACGTACGTCACTTCGCATCCGCTGCCGTCCGTGCGCGGCACTTCTGAGATCACGACGCGCCCGGGGACCTCCCCGACCACCACGCCGTCCTCCTTGCCCTTGCGCACGTATTCGTCCCACGCGTCGTCGGTCGAGACCAGGCGGATGTTGCCGCCGGTCTCGGGCTTGCTGACGAGCCCGTCGCCTGGGCGCGCCGCCCGCGGCGCAAACATGCCCACGCCCCAAATGATCGCAACGCTCGCGGCAGCAGCCCAGCCGGCCCACGGGGCGATCCGCGCGATCACGCCCTCGCCGCCCGACCGCCGACGCTCGCCGGGAAGCCCGACGCGCTCGGCCGTGCGGACGCTCTCGCCCACCGCGATCGACAGCACGGCCTGGTCCCGCTGCGCCTCGGCCAGCGCCCGCCACAGCCCGCCCGCGCCGCGACCGGCGATGTTGCGGAAGTCCTCCCAGTCGCGCTCGCTCGCTTCGCCGTCGACCAGGCGGCTGAGCAGCAGCTCGCCGCGGACGAGCGGGTCGTTCCCCTCGTCGGCCTGGCGGATGTTGTTGATGTTGTCGTCACTCATGATCGTTCCTCGAACTTTCTCGCCATCGCTCCCGCAGCCCCCCCAGCCCCCGCAGCCCCCCCCGCATCCTCGGCCTTCACCTGCTCGGTGACGGCCAGCTCCCGCAGCATCCGCCTCCCCCGTGCGATCCTCGTCTCCACCGTCGTCTCGGGCAGACCCAGCAGCTCGCCGATCTGCCGGTAGCTCATCCCCCGGATCGCCTTGAGCAGCAGCGGCTCGCGGTAGCCCTCTTCCAATCGCTCCGCCAGCGCCAGCAACCGGCGACCGTCTTCGAGCGTCGCGCTCGAGGATGCCCCGTCGCGCCGCTCTCGCTCTCCCAGTCCCTCGCGGTGGCGCCCGGCGGCGTTCCACCACGTCCCCGGGCGCACACGGCGTCCGCTCGTGCGGGCGAGGTTGATCGCGACCGTCCGCAGCCAGGGCTTGAACGCCCCCGGATCGCGGACCTCCCCGATCCGGCTCACGAGCACCCGCGCGACCTCTTGGAGCAGGTCGTCCACGTCCGTCTCACGCGGCTTGTGGGCCAGCAGGACCACCGCCACCCAGCGACGGTGCTCGTGCCACAACGCCTCGAGCGCCCGGCGGTCGCCCGCCAAGGCCCGTTCAAAGTCGACGGCGTCCGTCGTCCAGCCCTGGGTCGTCACCGGCGCCTCCATGCCCCCCCCACGACCCCACCGCCATCCACCACGCGTCCCAGGGGATACCTACTGGGATGCCCCGGGACTGGTTTTCCGTCAGCACCCGAGCACCCACCGGGCCGCTTTGCCCAATAGTCCGGATACCCTGCCTTCCCCCCCCGTTCCGCCCCTTCCCGGCCCACGGGCCGCGGCTGAGCCCACCCGCCCCCGATGGCCGATTCCCCCACAAACCCCGATCGTCGCGACCAGCTCGGCCTCGAAATGCCGTTCGGCGACCACCTGGAAGATCTCCGGCGCCGGCTGATGTTCGCGCTGATCGGGATCGTCCCGCTCTTCGTGGCGGCCCTGTTCGTGGGGCCGTGGTTC
Source organism: uncultured Phycisphaeraceae bacterium (assembly GCA_964564695.1). GTDB lineage: Bacteria > Planctomycetota > Phycisphaerae > Phycisphaerales > UBA1924 > CAZMCC01. The sequence continues at coordinate 55,095 of CAZMCC010000007.1, forward strand.
GTGCAGATGCTGTTCGAGCCGGTGCTCTCGGCGCTCGAGAAGAGCGGCAACCCGCCGAACATGCGGGCCGGGCTCTTCGAGTTCTTCACGTCGTACGTGAAGGTGGCCCTGGTGCTGACGATCACCGTCGGCCTGCCGTGGGTGCTGTTCCAGGCGTGGAAGTTTGTGGCCCCCGGGCTGTACGCGCACGAGCGGCGGTTCGCGTACCTGCTCGTGCCGATGTCGGTGATCCTGTCGCTCGTGGGCGTGGTGTTCATGTACCGGGTCATGCTCCCGGTGGTCGTGGCGTTCTTCATCGCCCTGAACGCCGGCGTGCACGGGCGCGCGAGCCCGATTGTCGAGCAGTTCGACGCCGCGCCCGCGATGACCATTCCGACGTACGAGGGCGATCCCGCCAACCCGGTTGCCGGGCAGATGTGGGTGAACCGGGTGCTCAACCAGTGGCGCATCGCGCTGCCCGACAAGGAGGGCGTCATCACCATCTGGTCCAGCTCGCTCATCCGGGGGGACCAGCTCCTCCGCCAGGAGTTCGGCGTCAAGGAGTACATCGACATCGTGTTCGACTTTGCTCTGGCGTTCGCTATCGCGTTCCAGGCCCCCGTCGCCGTGCTGCTTTTGGGCTGGGCCGGCATCATCGAACCCGCGTTGATGAAGAAGTACCGACGGCACGCGATCATGGTCTGCACCGTGGTCGGCGCCATCCTCACGCCCGCGGACCCGATCTCGATCTTCCTGCTCGCGATCCCGCTGTACCTGCTCTACGAGCTGGGCCTCGCGATGCTCCGCTGGCTCCCCGCCGACCGCGTCGCCCGCGGCCTGGGCATGCGCAACACCCACGAGCCCCACGAGCCCGAGGCCTCCGGCCCGTGAGCCCCGCGCCCGCCGATGCCGCCGCGACACCGATCGACCTCGCGATGATGGGCCGCGCGCTCGAGCTGGCGCGTGCCGCGGGAGCGGCCGGCGAAGTCCCTGTTGGCGCCGTCGTCTACGTCACCGCCGACGTGGGGGGGGCACGCATCGTCGGCGAGGCCGGCAACGAGCGCGAGCGCACGCAGGACCCCTCGGCCCACGCTGAGCTGCTCGCCCTCCGCCAGGCCGCCGCGACCCTGGGCACCTTCCGCCTCACCGACTGCACCCTCGTCGTCACCCTTGAACCCTGCCCGATGTGCGCAGGTGCCGTCGTGAACGCCCGCGTCGGGCGCCTCGTCTTCGGCTGCACCGACCCCAAGGCCGGCGCGTGCGGCACGCTCATGTCGATCACCACCGACCCGCGCCTCAACCACCGTGTCACGCCCATCGGCGGAGTGATGGCCGAGGAATCGGCCGCGCTGCTCCGCGACTTCTTCAAGTCACTCCGCGCCGGCGGCGGTGCATGATGCTCCGCGGGATCGAAGACTCTCGCGGCAGGATGCGCTCGGTCTTCCCCGTCGCCGTGTCGTGGGCGAACGACCCCAAGGGCGCGCCGACGCCCGCGCGGGCCGGGCTGGGCCGGCTCATTTCCATCGGTGTCCCCGTCGCCGTGCTCATCGTGCTGGCGGTGGGCTTCACGACGGTTTCGCGGAGCCCGGCGCTGCTCGCCGTGGGAGTCGCCGTCGCCGGCGTCCTGGGCGCATCGCTGGTCTGGATGACCAGGTCCATGGGCAGCCCCGCGCCCACGTACGACGCGTTCACGGCCCTGCTCGCCAACGACTTCTGCCCCGGCTGTGGCTACGGCATCGGCGACATCCGCCCCGAGCACGACGGCTGCACGGTCTGCCCCGAGTGCGGGGCCGCGTGGCGGCGCTGACCGGCGGGGGCAGTGGGGGTACCGTCGTCCGTCATGCCCGAGCTCCCCGAAGTTGAGTGCGTGCGCCGGTCGCTCGAGCGGCTCGTCCTGGGCGCGCGGATCGTGGGTGTCGACGTCCGACGCTCCGACATCATCGCCCGTGCCGGCGCCGATGCTCCCACGGGCCGTGCCCGCGCCCGGCGCAAAGCCGGCGCATCCGCACGCATCCCCCGCGCCGAACTCCTCGTCGGCAGCGTCGTCACCGCAGTCCTTCGCCACGGCAAGCAGCTCGCCCTTATCGGCGACGCCCACGGCGTCCCGCACGTCCTCATGGGCCACCTCGGCATGACCGGCCACTTCATCCACGCCCGACGCACCGAGGCCCTCTCCGAGACCGACCACGTGCACGTCGTGTGGCGCCTCGCCGTGCCCGCCAGCGCGCCGGACTGGACCCATCGCCTCGCCTTCCGCGACCCGCGCCGCTTCGGCGGGCTCACCACGTTCCCCAGCGCCAGCGCGCTCGAGGAGCACTGGTCCCACATCGGCCCCGACGCGCTCACGATAACCCCCGACGCCCTCGCCGCCGCGGCCGGCGCATCGTCCCGCGCGATCAAGGCTTTGCTCCTGGACCAGCAGGCCATCGCCGGCGTCGGCAACATCTACGCCGACGAGGCCCTCTTCGACAGCCGCATACGCCCAACCACTCCCGCCCGCGCGCTCGACGCACCCGCGCTCACCCGCCTCGCCGCGGCGATCCGCAGCATCCTCGCCAATGCGATCGACGCCGGCGGCTCCACCGTGCGCAGCTACACCGACGCCGACGGCGCCCGCGGCGCCGCACAGAACTCCCACCGCGTCTACGGCCGTGCCGGGGAGGCCTGCGTCACCTGCGGCGGCGTCCTCGCCTCCGGCCAGGTGGCCCAGCGCACGACCGTCTGGTGCCCCACATGCCAGCCCGCCGTCCCAGTCCGCCGGGCCCGAACGCGGGGGCGCTTGTCCACATGATCCGGTGTCTCCCGGGCGCCTTCGGGTCCGCTCGCTCCCGCGGAAAGTCCGAGCGGTCCTTCCTCTTCCCCTCTTCTCTTCTTACAGATCTAAAGATGATGGTGATGAATAGCAGGGCTTGGTGGACTGTGGAGTCTCGGCGTGCCAGCGGCACACGAGGCGGCAATTCTCGATGATTTCTCTCTCCCGGCCACCCGGAGCAACCTGTCGCTTCGCGTGTCGGGTTGTCTCGGCCAGAGTGGTCCTGGGCGCCAAGTCCGGGTCACCCGCCCAACCGCCTGTCGGCCCCCGCCCCGGGGCCAAGCGCCGCTGCCAACTGCCGGGCGCTTATCCACAGCGAGTCCCCGCGCCAAGCGCCACCCCGATTCACCCTTGTTCACGGGAGAAACCGTCGCAATTAGACAGTCTGATCGCGGATCCGCTGCTCGAGCGTCGTCATCACCCGGGCGAAGTCGTTGTCCTGGGTGCTCCGGTCCGCGATGGTCTTGAGCGCGTGCAGCACCGTCGTGTGGTCGCGCCCGCCGAAGTACCCGCCGATCTCCTCGAGCGAGTGACGCGTGAGCTTGCGGGCCAGTGCCATGCACACCTGACGCGGCAGCGCCACCGAGCGGTGGCGGCGCTTGCTCTGCAGGTCCGTGACCTTGACGCCGTAGAAGCCGGTGGTGACTTCGATGATCGTCTGGATGTGCACCTGGCGCTCGGCCCTGGTGTCGTCGCCCAGCGCGGTCCGCGCGAGGTCGAGCGTAATGGGGCGCTGCTCGACGCTCGCCATGATCTGGAGCTTGACGATCGCGCCCTCGAGCTCACGGATGTTCGTGTCGAGCTTCGCGGCGACGTACCCCGCGACATCGTCCGGCAGTTCCATCTGGCGCAGGCGCGCCTTGTTCTTGAGGATCTGCACCCGTGTCTCGTACCCGGGCTTGTCGACCGAGCTTACCAGGCCCCACTTGAACCGGCTCACGAGCCGGTCCTCGAGGTCGGGGATGTCCTCCGGCGGCGCATCGCTCGACAGCACGATCTGCTTGTGCGCCTGGAACAGCGCGTTGAAGGTGTGGAAGAACTCCTCCTGCGAGCTTTCTTTTTTCGACAGGAAGTGGATGTCGTCGATCACCAGCACGTCCACGTCGCGGAACTTGTGCCGGAAGCGGCTCATCCGCTGGGCCCGCACGCTCTCGGTGAACTGCGTGATGAACCCCTCCGCCGACGTGTAATAGATCCGCGTCTGCGGGCGCTCGGCGAGGATCTTCAGGCACACCGCCTGCAGCAGGTGCGTCTTGCCCAGCCCCACGTCGCCGTGCACGAAGTACGGGTTGTACGCGCGGCCCGGGGACACCGAGACCGCCTGGGCCGCGGCGTGCGCCAGCCGGTTCCCCGGCCCCACGATGAAGTGATCGAACGCGTAGTCCGGGTTCAGCGGCAGCGAGTCCGCGTACGCCCACTCGGGCGCCCGGTCGCCCTCGGGCCACGGGGCCGGCTCGGAGACCTCGAAGCTCTCGGCCATCGGCGGCGCCATCGCCGGCACACCCACACCCTGCACATATTCCTCACCCACGAACCGCAGCGCGAGCAGGTGACCGGTGACGGCCTGGGCCGCCTCGCGGAAGGGCGGCACGCACTGACGCTGGAGATAGTCGCGGTGCACCGCCGAGTGCACCCGCAACAGCAGCGTTCCCCCGTCGACCCCCGCCGGCTCGATCTCCTCGAACCACTGACGGCAGATGGTCGGGTGATGCGCGCGGAGATAGCGGAGCATCCCGCTCCAGATTTCTCGATCGTGCTCGGACGCGTTGTGCGGCATGGACAGGCGACACCCTCACGAAGGACGCGAATTCGCCCCGCGCTGGCCGTGGAGGGGGGAAGGCACACCGACACAGGAAACGGGCGCATCGTGCGGCAAACGGACTCAACGTCGGGACGCTCCGTGCCCCGCCGACTGCGCGACATGCCAATGTATCCGACAAGCTTTGCACCGTCAACGGAGATCCCGTTGATCGTGCAGTTGGGGGTGTGGGGTTTATTCTCCCTCGGCCTGCGCTCCGCCGCCGCCACCAGCGCCCCCGCCGCCGCCCCCGCCCAGTTCCGCCTCCTGGCGTTCATATCGCTCACGGTTCGCCCGGTGGTCCATCAGCAGCTGGATCTTCTCCACCCGCTCCTTGCCCGCGACCGCGGCGATCGCCTTGCGAGCGTCGGCGAGGTTCGTGCGGCGGCTCAGGTGGATAAGCACGAGATGCTGGCATTCGAGCACGCGCAGCCACTCGCCGATGTCGTCGGCGTGCATGTGCATCCCGACCTTGGCCCGCTCCTTGTGGTCCGGCTCGGTGAACGTGCACTCGCAGATGATGATCTGCGCCTTGCGCACGTCCTCGCGCACCAGGTGCGGCCCCGGGGCCGTGTCGCCCAGGTACGCCACCAGCGGGATGTCCAGCGTCCGCGTGATCTCGACGCCGCGGTCCTTGAGCTCGCGCAGCTTCTCCTGCGGCAGGCCCACGTATTCCTGCTTGAGCTTCGAGCGCTTCTCGACCACGGTGTAGCCGAACGCCGGCACGGTGTGCTCGACCTCGAAGCCGCGGAGCACCGTGTTGTTCTTGATCTGGATTTCCTGCCCCGGCTCGAGCCCGATGACGTTGAACGGCGTCGTCTGGCGCTCGAGTTCCACGTATCCCGCCATCATCTGCTCGATCGACTTCGCCAGGCGCAGGTCGCACACGATCGTGCCCGCGCCCATCCCCTGGAAGTACCGCTGCGAGCAGAAGTACGCCAGGCCCCCGATGTGGTCCATGTGCCCGTGGCTGATGCACAGGTGCTTGGAGGGCAGGGCCGCACGCGGACACATGCCGATGTCAAAGCACACATCGAGCTCGGGCACCATCACGCTCGTCGCCTCGCCGGCGATCGACGTGCCCTGTACCCTCATGGGCGGCAGGTACAGAAATCCGAGCGAGCCTTCCCGCGGGGGGGGCCTGGGGATCATCGCAAATCCTCCGGACCCCGGCGGTGAGGCCGGAGTGGGGTGGCGTCAGGGACGTTGGACGCCGGAGGATAGGCGAAGACGTGACTTATTGACGGACTTCGGTGCGGCACGTCACGAACAGCGCCCCGTCTTCGGCCACGATCCCCACGATCCGCACACGCCGTCCGTCGGCAAGGCGGATGGTCGGGTTCTTGGCCACCGGACCGTTGCCGTTGAGAGCCGCCAGCAGGGTGCCCGTCGCGGGCAATGCGCGGATGTCGTCGGGGATGTTCTTGGTGACGAGCGTGGGCTTGGGCGCCGCTGCGGCCGCGCCCCCGCCCCCCCCGCCCGCAATCGCCGTCCCCTGCTTCGCGGGGGTGGGGGTGCCCGCCTCGTCGGGCAGGAACCAGTTCGCCGGCAGCGCGAGGCGTCCGACGTGCACCCACGTCGCGCGGAGCCACAGCGCCCCGTCCTCATCGATCGTCGGGTCGAGCGTCACCCACAGGTACCGCTCCGTGCCGTGCGCCACCGCCCGAACGCCCAGCACGATGTCGTCGTGCCGGAAGTCCACCTGCAGCTGGGCCACCTGGCTCGGCCAGCGGAAGTTGTCCGACTGGTTCCGGATCCACATCGGCAGGCGCACCGCCAGCCACGCGTTCACTTCCTCGGGCGTCAGGCGCACCGTCCACGCCTCGCTCGTCAGCAGCCCCGGCGTCCGCTCCACGCTCGGGCGAACCTCGCTCAAAAGATCGACCGCCCCGTTCTCGACGGCGTCCGCCACCGCGACCGTGTGCGGATTGCTCGCGTCGACCGGCTCCCACCACGCCGGCGCCTGATCGGCCAGCCACCCGGCCACGATCACGCCGCCGGTGATGAGCCCCGCCAGGAACAGCCCCGACCCGATGAGCACCGACTTGCGGCGCGGCAGGCGCCGCCGCCTGGCGATGGCGCCCTGCGGCCCGCGTGATCGGGGCGGCGAGATGTCAACCGCTTCGCGCGGAACAACGACGACTTCGGGTTCGCTCACGGCCTCGGGCGGTGTGACCGCGGGGACATCGGCCTCTACCGGCGTCGACGATTCGATCAGGTCGGCCTGCGGCGCTTCCCGGGGCGCCCCCTCGTCGGGAACACCCAGCGCCGGTTTGCTCGCGCGTTTGCGTCGACGATTCGCCATGGGAGCAACCAGAATTCTAGTAACTCTCGTCATGACGTCGGCACACATGGGCAAGAACAAACGGCAAAAAGAAAGCGACCCGGAAGCCGTGAGGCACACCGGGTCGCGTGGGCTGATGATGCTGCCCCCCGGGAAGGGGGAGATCGGCATTACCGCTTGGAGAACTGGAACCGACGACGCGCACCGGCCTGGCCGTACTTCTTGCGCTCCACGTCGCGGTCGTCACGCGTCAGGAAGCCGTTGTCGCGCAGAGCCTGCTCGAGCGTCGGGTCGTAGGCCCGCAGGGCCCGCGAGATCCCCAGGAGCACGGCCCCAGCCTGGCCCATGTACCCGCCACCGGAGCAGCGGATGACCACGTCCAGCCGGCCCATCATGCTCGTGGCCTTGAGCGGGGCGTAGCAGTCGTTGCGGTCCCGCTCCTCGGCGAAATACTGCTCGACGGTCTTGAACTTCTTCGAGTCGATCTGCACCTTGACCGAACCCTCGGCGCCCTTCGCCGGGCGGATGCGCACGCGGGCCACCGCGGTCTTGCGGCGACCCGTGCCCCACCACCACCCGCTCTTGGGGGCTTCGGGCTTGCGCATCGGGCGAACGATCGCCTCGGCCGCCTTGGGCACCACGGGGCTGGTGGAAATGCCGGCAAAGGCGGGGTTGCTGACGGCGGCGGGGGGGTTGGTCTCGGGCATGGCTTTGGCTCGAATGCGGTCGTCTAATCAAGATAGCGAAGGCGTGGTCAGTCGGTGGATGCGGTGGGGGGGGAGGTGGAGCGATGAACGCTCAGATCTTCATCGTGATGGGGTGCTGGTCGGCGTGCGGGTGCGTCGTGCCCCCGTACACCTTCAGACGCTTGAGCATCAACCGGGCCAGCCGGTTCTTCGGGAGCATGCGCCGGACCGCGTCCTGGACGAGCTTCTCGGGGTCGCGCTCGCGGACCGCGCCGTAGGACTCGGCCTTCAGGCCGCTCGGGTACCCCGTGTAGTGCTGCTTGAGGCGCTGGTCGGCCTTCTTGCCGGTCAGGCCGACCTTGGTCGCGTTGGTCACGACGACGAAGTCGCCGCACTCGACGTGGGGGGTGTACTCGGGGCGGTGCTTGCCCATGAGCACGATCGCGACATCGCTGGCCAGCCGGCCCAGCGGGATATCCGTCGCGTCGACGACTCGCCACAGCGGTTTCACTTCACCGGGCTTGGCGACAAAGGTCTGGCGGGGCATCGTGGAGACTCCTGCAGCTCGGCCGGGGTGGGGGGACGAAGATAGTTCGTCGTGAAGACGATCCATCCGCGACCGGATCCATGTCCGGGGGGGGTACGCCGCCTACCGGGCGGGGCGGGCCGGGGGTTACCCGGCAAGGGCTATTGACGAACGGGCGAAGGATAGAGCCGACCCCCTCTCCGGGCAAGCGTCGTCCCCGGACGGGGTCGGTGCCGATGATTGCCCCTATGGAGCACGACAGCAGCGGTCCGCAGGCCGAGGATCCCCTTGGGACGTCGGCGACGGGACGAGGAGAGATTCATAGACCCGAGGCGGGGGTGCACACCCTCCCGCTCTCCCAAGGCACCCGCTGGTGGTTGTGGCCGCTCGTGCTCGCCCTTGTCACGGCCGTTTTCGTGCTCCAGCGCCCCGAGGTCGAGGAGCCCGGGCGGCGCGAGAAGATCGAGAAGGGCATCGAAGTTCCGCCTCCTGCGACCGAGACGATCGGGGTCTTCTCGAAGCTCGCCCTCGCGATGCGCGAGATGCAGCTCTCGAACGCCGCGATGTTCGTGAACATGCTCGACGAGGAGGCCGTCCACGCCAAGTCGCCCGCCGACCGCTTCCGCGTCGCGGTCCTCGCGGCCGAGGTCTTCTGGGACTCTCCCACGGCCATGCTCGACGCCTCCGCTCCGGTGGGCGCCGGGCTGTTCGGGGGCGCGGGACCGAGCCTCAGCGTGAGCCAGGCCCTCGACCAGATCGAGGCGCAGGTCGACCCCGCCTCGCCGCTGCTCGCCGACATCAAAGTCCTGCGCGATTCCCTCGCGGGCAACTCCCCCGCGCTCGAGAGCGGCCTCATCGAGCGCCACGGCGTCACGATCGCCACCATCGCCGCCACCGTCCGCAATCCCGCGGCCGGCCCGCACGACCCGACCACCGACGCGGGCAAGGTCCGCGAGCGGGCGGCCAACCGCGGATGGGGCATCCTCATGCTGCTGGCGCTCTTCGGCTGCGCCTTCGTCGGGGCCGCCCTCATCGGGACCGTGCTGCTCATCGTCGTCGCCGCCACGGGGAAGCCCAAGCTGATCGATCCGCGCCGGTGGGACCGCGGCCCGGCCGTCGGCGGCCTCGCGCCACCGGGGGGCGAGACCGTCTGGCTCGAAACCTTCGCCGTGTTCGTGGCGGCGTTCATCGCGCTCAAGGGCGTGAACTACGGCGTGGGGCACTTCGCGCCGCCCGGGTCGCCGGCGCCGGTCGTCACCGCGCTGATTCTGCAATGGGCCCTGGTGCTCACGCTCCTGTGGCCGCTCGCCCGCGGCGTGCGCTGGACGGACTACCGCAAGCGCATGGGCTATCACGCGGGCCGCGGCGTCGTCCGGGAGATGGCGAGCGGCGTGCTCGCGTACATTGCCTCGGTCCCGCTCTTCATCGGCGCCGCCCTCGTCGGCGTCGGCCTCATGGTCGCGTGGCGACTGATCCGGGGCGAAGAGTCGGCGCCGCTTCCCGAGAACCACCTGATGGAACTGATGGGCGGGCCGGTGTGGCAGGTGATCCTGCTCGGCATGCTCGCCGTGCTGTGGGCGCCGCTGGTGGAAGAGGGTATCTTCCGCGGCGCGCTCTACCGGCACATGCGCCGGTCGATGCCCGCGGTGGGCGCCGCCCTGATCGTCGGCTTCTTCTTCGCGATCATGCACGGGTACATCATCTTCCAGCTCATCGTGATCGCCACGCTCGGCACCGTCTTCGCCATCATGCGCGAGTGGCGCGGCTCGATCATCCCCTCGATGACCGCCCACGCGCTGCACAACTCGGTGGTGCTCGTGCTCCTTACGACGCTTGTCACGCTCGCGGGCGACTGAACAGTGGTTCCCAATTCCGGCGCGCTTTCGGACCCGGCGGCCCGGGGAGGCCGAGCCCGGGCGCGGCCGCACCTGTTCTCCCAACACAATCCCGCGCTTTCTCGGACCACGCATTTCACGTGAAGCTGGGAAGCTCGCGCACGCCGCAACCGGGCATGACGCCCCGATAGCCGCCGCCCATGACCCGTGTCGTGGCACGCCTTCACCCCGCATCGCACGGTGTGATCACAACGGGGGCGCCGCCACGGCCGCGGCCGCCCCGATCGCCCCTCATTCAAGATCGGAGCACCGCAGCATGATTCGTTCCGCGAACACTCTTTCCTGTACCCCCGCCCGCATCCTCGCCTGCGCCGGCGTCCTCGCCGCCGCCTGCGTCGCCAACGCCGGCACCGACGCCCACGGCGCCGACGCCGCCCTCACGACCTCCGTCCTCAATGGCGGCGACCGCGAGCTCACCGTCCTGCGCTTCGCCGGCTCCAGCACCGTCATGACCGGCGCCGACTTCCTCCGCTGGAACAACGGCTCGCTCACCAACAACATGGGCACGCACGGGTGGACCACGCCCATCCTCCGCGACATGGGCGACAGCGGCACGTACTTCGGCAACCCCGACCGCGCCGACACCTCTACGCCGTACTCCCTTGAAGGCATGAACGAGGCCACCCTCAGCGAGGTCTTCGGCCCCTTCGGGTCCGGCTACAAGAACATGAGCTACCTCATCGACGGCGAGGACACCGAGGGGTGGACTCTCGATCTCATGCTCGCCGGCCTCACCGTGTCCGGTGACGCCGACACGAGCACCGTCGAGCTCGCGCTGCTCGAGCGCGGCCTCAACAGCGACATCCGCGTCCGCGGCATCCGCGCCGACCTCAGCCTCACCGACCCGTACCTGGCTACGCGGGGCAACTTCGCCAGCGCCGGCTGGACCATCGACTCCCTCGAAATCGGCGGCGCCCAGACCGTCGGCGGCATCGGCCTCAGCCTCGACGCCACCTGGACCAACCTCATCGGCTTCCGCTTCGAGGCCGCGAGCGGCATGAACGGCCCCGACCTCATCGGCGTCGCGGTCATCCCCGCCCCCGGCTCGGTCGCGTTCCTCGGCATGGGCGGCCTGCTCGCGGCTCGGCGTCGGCGGCGGTGAACAGCGCCGCCCGCGGAAGCAGGCGGTGCGCCGTTCGTGTTGACGAAGGCCTCCCGCGGACCGTTCTGATCAATGCCCCATGGGCACTCAAGTGAATATCCACGCCGCCTTCCATGAAGGCGGCGTTTTCCATTTGAATCACGACCGATCGAAGTCGCGCTTCGGAACGCCAAGGTCCCGCAGGATGGCCCGAAGTGTGCCGGTAGCCAGGTCACGGTTGGCGTGACGCGGCACCGTGGTAAACTGCTGGCTCGCCGGGTTCCACCAGATCTCGTGCGAGCCGGCGGCCGGGCGAACGAACTCGCATCCGCACGTCCGCAGCTTCTTGACGAGTTCGCGGTACGTCACGCCGCGATGACCAGATGGGCGCTCAACGGCGCGCTGGCATGAGAGAGGGACTTGGGCAGCGTCATGCCCTTGCTGCGCATCGCCTCAATGAGACCCCGCGCAATCGCCGGAGCGAGTTCCAACACGCGCTCCACGCTCTCTGCTTCGACCAGGAAACCGGGCAGGGCCGAACAGCGCCCCAGATAGCGCCGGGGCGCGACCTTTCGGACGCGGACCGAAAGCAGGAATGCCTGTTGAGCAGGACGGCGTGAGCGTGCAGCCATACCGCAACTTTAGTGGGTAGAGCCGACCGATGCCAACTGTTCAATGCCCCTTGAGCAGCCGCTCAAGGAAGTGAATATCCACGCCGCCTTCCATGAAGGCGGCGTTTTCCATGAGGCGCAGGTGCAGCGGGATCGTCGTCTTGATCGGCTCGACCACGAACTCGCGCAGCGCCCGGCTCGTCCGCGTGATCGCCTGGCGCCGGTCGTCGGCGTGCACGATCAGCTTGCAGATCATGCTGTCGTAGTTCGGCGGCACCACGTACCCCGTCACCGCGTGCGTGTCGAGACGCACGCCGGGGCCGCCCGGGGGCTCGAACCGCGCGATCTTGCCCGCGCTGGGGCGGAACTGCTTCTCGGGGTCTTCGGCGTTGATGCGGCACTCGATCGCGTGCCCGTTCACCCGGATGTCGTCCTCGCGATAGGGCCGCTTCCC
>CAZMCC010000008.1:0-63683 GCA_964564695.1 uncultured Phycisphaeraceae bacterium
GGGCTTTGGCTCGGCCGTTCCCGAGCCGGATGTCGATCTGACCGCCTTCCGCGTCACTGCAGGAGAACGCGACATTGCCGCCGAGCCCGTTGTCCCCGGGCCAATCGATCCCGGGCCCGTGCCCGCGAGCCTGCTCCGGGTGCCCGGGTTCATTGACGAGGTCATCGACTACTCGCTGAGCAACGCCCCGTATCCAGAGCCGGTGCTGGCGTTCTGCGGCGCGGTAGCGCTCCAGGCCACGCTGGCGGGCCGCAAGGTCCGCGACCCGCAAGACAACCGCCCGGCTGTGTACCTGCTCGGCCTGGCTAACACAGGCACGGGAAAGGACTTCCCGCGCAAGGTGAACCAGCGGATCCTGACCGAGGCCGGGATGCCCGGCGCGTTCGCCGACGGCTTCGCCAGCGGCGAGGGCCTCGAGGACCGCATGCACCTCATGCCGGTCATGCTCTTCCAGACCGACGAGATCGACACGCTCATGCAGGCGATCAGCGGGTACGGGGCCAAGCGCGACCCGCGCTACGAGGGCATCATGCAGGTGATGCTGAAGCTGTACACCTCGGCCAGCGCCACCTATCCCCTGCGGGTGAAGGCCAGCGATGCGGAGCCGCGGACGATCGACCAGCCGTGCCTGTGCCTGTTCGGCACCGCGATCCCGGACATCTTCTACGAGGCGCTTTCCCCGAAGATGCTCTCCAACGGCTTCTTCGCCCGAATGCTCATCCTCGAGGCGGGCCGGCGCGGAAGCGGGCAGGACGCGGACGTGCGCGATCTGCCCAGGTCGATCGTCAAGTGGGCCAAGTGGTGGGCTGACTTCAAACCCGGCAAGGGCAACCTGAACGCCGAGCACCCGGTGCCTCGGATGGTTGATGCGACGCCCGACGCTCGCGGGCGTCTGAGCGAGATCCGGGCGCTGGCCGATGCCGCCTACTCGGACGCCGAGTCGCGGTCGGACCAGGCGGGCATGGCGCTCTGGGCCCGTGCCAATGAGAAGGCCCGCCGTCTGGCGCTGGTGTACGCCTGCAGCGCATCCCACCGCGAACCCCAGATCACGCTGGATGCCGTCAACTGGGCGTGGTCGCTCGTGGACCACCAGACGCGGAGGATGCTCTTCAAGGCCAGCCAGCATGTCAGCGCCGGCGACTTCGAGAGCCAGTGCAAGGCCGTGCTCCGCGTGCTGCGGGAATGGTCGGCGAAGCACCCCGCCGATGCTTGGATGCCCTTCTGGCAACTGAGCCGGCGCCTGGCGTGGTCGCCCAAGGAGCACGACGACGTGCGAACGGCATTGCTCAATCAGCGCCGCATCGAATACACCGAGCGGACCACGCGGGGCACGCCCCAAAGGCTGTACCGGCTCGCCGATGACGTTGCCGGCGCATGAAATCATGCCCCAATCACACTCAAAGCCGAGCGCCGAGGGGCATTTGACCCGTCAAGAGGTCTCGGATGGCCTTCGGCACAGCACGTTCGCAAAGGCCGACCCCCGATTCCATGTCGCCAGCGTGGGGGGCGACCAACCTGTTGCGCCTATCGCAGCCTCTTGCGCGCAAGAGGTTCGGCGCAGAAACATCGAGAAAACAGGTACAAAACAACAACACCCCCCTCTCTTTCTACCTATTGCGCCCACCCCCCCGCGCGCCGGAGCACCCTTGGGGGGCGCGCAACAGGTAGGCGCAATGGGTCGATGGCGTGCCGACCGCAGGCCATCGACGTACCCATTCGGACAAAGCAGGTCGAGTGCCAGGCCGCGCCTTCCCCGAGCGTTGCAGCCGCGTTTCGCCGTCGCGCACTGCCGCAGACTGTCACGACAGTTGACATTGTGGTGGGGGTCGTTCCGCGTGCGCGCGCGCCCCGGCGCGCCCGCGTGCATAGGTAACAATTGGAACTGTCGCGTCAGTGCGCGGCAGTGCGCTCCAGCGACCCCCAGCCCCGGGCTCCCGCCCGTGGGCCACGACGTTGGCCCGGGCGGCGTCCGTCGCGGAACGTCGGGGCGCGGTACGCCCATCGCCCCGGCCAACCACGCCCAGGCAGGTCGCGTGCCAGGCCGCGCCTATCACCAGCCCAACAGCCCGAAGCCTAACGGCGGGGGTGAGGGGGTCGGTAGGTACTTCCCCGCCCGCGTCGCGTTGCTACGCCCGCGGGAACAGCCGCGCTTGGAGACAGAGTTTGTTTGCGCGTCCGAGCGCCGACGGTCTCGTGGCGGGGATTGGTACGCCCCGCCGCGAGGACGCGACGTGGGCGATCGTGGGCCAACCCGTGGCCAACGGGCGGGTGGGGAAGCCGCGCTGTGCGGCCCGCTTTCCCGCTCCACCCACATTTTTGGCCGAGTTGCCCACATGTCGCAAAATCATCGAGAAATGCAGGTCGATCGCCTTGCCTGTTCGCCATCAGCCGGCCAATGTGTGTCCAACGCGAGCGGGAACAACGCACCCCCCGCACGCGACGGAAACCACGAACATGAACGCGACCACGAAGACCACGATCGACCTCGCCAAGACCCTCGCCAAGAGCGGGTTCCACATCCCCGCGATCGAGATCCACACGCCCGACGGGCGCACCTGGAACATCGCGACGGTCCCCGCCGGACGCGGCCGCCACCTCGACGGGCACTGGGGACCGCGCCCCGGAGCGCTGGGCGGCTTCCGCCTCTTCGAGATCGACGGCGATACCGACGCCCCCAACGAGCACGACGCGATCGACGGCGACACCTGGGCCGCCGATGAGTTGGTCGACTACCTCCGGGCGGTTGGCCAACCGAAAGGCACGACGAGTTGGGACCGCAAGAACGACAACCACCCGACGACCTGAAGCCCGCGTAATGCGGGCTTCGCTGTTTACCAGAGACCACCAACCCAAAGGAGCACGACCATGACGAAGCGCACAACCAAGACCACGAAGCCCGAACCCACCGCCGCCGAGGCCTACGCAGCGAGGCGCAACGACATCGCCCGCCTGATGGACGTGCTGCAGATGGAACTCGACAAGCACGCCGAGGGGGCGAAGGCCGACCCGCGCAACTGGGGCTTCGCGGGAAGCCTCGGGAAGGTCCGCAGCGACCTGATCGACCTGGTCGGGTTCCTCAGCAACATGGATCCCGAGCACGTCGAGGCCTTTCTGAACGACGCCGAGTGACCAGAACCACCAACCGCAAGGAGCAACGCCATGACCATCAAGACGATCGTGATCGAGGGCATCGACCAAGACATCAGCATCCGCCGCACCGAGCGCGGTGCGGAAGTGACCATCGAGCAGCACACTCGCCGAGCGGGCAAGCAAGACATCTGCATCGCGCACATCGCCCGCGACGAGAACCGGGATAGCCGCTACGCCAAGGCCGCCGAGGTCGCCAAGGTGGTCTACGGGACCGACCGCCGCGGCCGCGCCGCCGCCACCAACTCGATGGTCCACGACGTGCTCAACGAGATGGAGCGCGTCGCGGGCTGCTAGCCCGCCCCACGCGCCCCCCCATGCGCCGCCGCGGGAGACCGCGCCGGACGCGATTCCCCGCCGCAATGTGCGGCGGGATTCCGCACCCGTAGTTGGGAGATTCGCATGAGTACGAAGTCCAAGAAGCCCCGCACCCCCAAGATGTCCAAGAGCGCCGCCCGCGCCGAGGGCGCGGCCAAAACCGAGCGCGCCCGCAAGGCCGCGCTCGCGGAGATCGAGGACCGCCTGGACGGGAAGCCCGCGCCCGCCGCGAATGGCAAGGGCGGCAAGGCCCCCAAGACGCCCAAGGCCCCGAAGGCTCCGAAGGAGAAGAAGCCCAAGCGCGTCAGCGCCCTCGACGCCGCGGCGCAGGTGCTCGCCGCCTCGGAAGTGCCAATGCGGGCCAAGGAGATGATCGCCAAGATGGAGGCGAAGGGCCTCTGGAAGAGCCCCGGCGGCAAGACGCCCGAGGCCACGCTCTACGCCGCCATCATCCGTGAGATCGCCGCCAAGGGCACCGCCGCTCGCTTCAAGAAGCACGAGCGCGGCGTCTTTGTCGCGGGGAAGGGAGCCTGATCCATGAGCGCCACCCCGGCTCCCCAGCCCGCGCCTACCCAAGCCCAACTCGATGCCGTGCTGCAGGCCGCGCGCTACCTGCTCGGAGCACGGCAGGACCGGATGCTCACCATCGAGGAATGGACGGACCTGGCGCGGGCTGTTGCAGCCTGCCAAGAGCGCAAGACGGCCGACTACCTGACCGAGAACGACCTCGAGGACATCGCCGAGCGCTACGCCCTTGAATGGGACGAAGCGACCGACGGCCCGCTCCCGAACCTCGACAAGTGAGGCGTTCACGTGCGTCGCCGGGCCCGAGTCTAAGCGCAGCCGTTCCGTCTCTTTCACGCCCCGCCCGCGGTCGGGGCTTTCTCTGCGGCCGGGGTTGTTCAACTCTCACTCGCGCGGGCCAGCCGCAGGCTGTTGAGCACCACGCTCACGCTGCTGAACGCCATCGCCGCGCTCGCGATGATTGGCGAGAGCAGCCAGCCCGTGAACGGGAACAGCACACCCGCCGCGATGGGTATGCCGACCACGTTGTAGATGAACGCCCAGAAGAGGTTCTGCCTGATCGTCCGCATGGTCGCGTGCGAGAGGGCGATGGCCTGGGGCACGGCCCGCAGGTCGCCCCGCATGAGCGTGATGTCCGCGGACTCCATCGCCACGTCAGTGCCGGTTCCAACCGCGAGGCCCACATCGGC
The DNA here is from genome assembly GCA_964564695.1 of uncultured Phycisphaeraceae bacterium. GTDB lineage: Bacteria > Planctomycetota > Phycisphaerae > Phycisphaerales > UBA1924 > CAZMCC01. The sequence goes on from CAZMCC010000008.1 coordinate 4,680, forward strand.
CTGCGCGAGCGCCGGGGCGTCATTGATACCGTCGCCGACCATTCCCACGACGTGCCCCTCGGCTTGGAGGGCTTTGACCTTTTCCGCCTTGTCCTTGGGCAGGACTTCCGCGAACACCAGGTCCACGCCGACCTGTGAGGCGACCGCCTCGGCCGTCCGCTGGTTGTCGCCGGTCATCATGACCACGCGCAGACCGAGCGCGTGCATCGTGGCGATGGCCTCCTTCGACTCGGGCCGCACCGTATCGGCGACCGCGACGATCCCGCCTTCTCGTCCGTCCACCGCGACGAACATGGGCGTGCGCCCCATCGCCGCCAGACCCGCGGCCTTCTCGGCCAGCGTGGACCGGATACCGCGCTGCTCGAGCAACGCCGCCTTGCCGACGAGTACAGCCCGGCCGTCCACCGTGGCTTCGACGCCATGCCCAACCACGGCCTGGAAGCCGATCGGCTCGGTGAGGGGCAGCCCGCGTGCCGTGGCCTCACGCACGATCGCCGCGGCGAGCGGGTGCTCGCTGTGCTGCTCGGCCGATGCGGCCAGCCGCAGCATCTCGCGTTCATCGAGCGTCCCCCCGGATGCCGGGATGACGTCCGTCACGGCAGGCTTGCCGTGCGTGATGGTGCCCGTCTTATCGAGCACGATGGCGGTGAGCTTGTGGGCGGTCTCCAGGGCCTCGCCGCCCTTGATCAGGATGCCCTTCTCCGCGCCGCGCCCCGTGCCCACCATGATCGCCGTTGGCGTCGCCAGCCCCAGGGCGCACGGGCACGCGATGATGAGCACGGAGACGGCCGTGACCAGGGCCATGCTCAGCCGGGAGTCCACCGGCGATCCGAACCACCAGACCGCAAACGTCACGACGGCGATGGCGATCACGATGGGAACAAACACGCCGCTGATCTTGTCGGCCAGCCGTGCGATCGGGGCCTTGCTCCCCTGGGCCTCCTGCACGAGCCGCACGATCTGTTGGAGAGCCGAGTCGGCTCCGACCTTGGTCGCGACCAGCCGCAGGGCGCCGGTGGAGTTCATGGTGGCGCCGAAGACGCTGTCGCCGGCCGCCTTCTCGACCGGCACGCTCTCGCCGGTGAGCATCGACTCGTCCACCGCGGACTGGCCGCTCTCGACACTCCCGTCCACGGGGATCTTCTCGCCGGGGCGCACCAGCACGCGGTCACCCACGACGACGGATTCGATGGGCACGTCCTGCTCGGTGCCGTTCCGCACAACACGAGCCGTCCTGGCCTGCATCCCGATGAGCCGCTTGATGGCGGCGCTCGTCCGCCCCGTCGCCCGGGCCTCGAAGTACTTGCCCAGCAGGATCAGCACGATGATGATCGCGGCAGCCTCGTAGTAAACCGGCACCATCGGCATGTCGCCCATCGTGCCCTCGACATGCGCTGCGTTCGCTGCGGCTCCACCGATACCCGCAAAGAAGCCGGGCCAGATCGTCGCCGCAAGCGAATAGAGATAGGCCGCGCCGGTCCCCATCGCCACCAGCGTGTCCATGTTGGCGCTGAAGTGCCGGAGGCCCTTCCACGCGGAGCGAAAGAACTGCCAGCCGCACCAGAACATCACTGGCGTCGTCAAGATGAGCTGGAGCCAGTTGATCCAGGGAACGTTCAGTGCCTCGATCCTTCCGTGCGACATCGCGATGACCAAGACCGGCAGCGACAGCACCGCGCCGACGATCATCTTGGTCAGCAGTCGCTTCGTCTCGACCTCGCCGACGTTCATGTGTGCCGAGTGGTCCTCACCCCCCACGCCGGCGCCCCCGCCGCTCATCGCGTGCCCGGCGTGCATTCCCGAGCCCTGCGCTGCGAGCATCGCCGCGTGGTCGTGCCCGGCGTGTCCGTGCGGGGGATTCGCCGCCCGCGGCGCGGCGGATGTGGACGTCGCCGGCACGATCGCCTTGTACCCAATGTCATCCACGGCCTTGGCGAGCGCCGCCGGCCCGGTCGCCGCCGGGTCGTACTTCACCGTCGCAACTTTAGTGGCGAAGTTCACGCTCGCCGACGCGACGCCGGGCTGCTTGCCCAAGCGCTTCTCGATCCGATTGGCGCACGAGGCGCACGTCATGCCCTCGATGGGCAGGTCGGCCCGCTCGACGCTCTTCGCGGCCGTCGTATCCGTCGGTGTGGGAGCGCTGCCGTGCTGGTGTTCGTGCGCGCTGGTCATGGTCGTCCTTTGCTGTCCCGGTCAACCTCACGGCGTGGCTGCGGTCGTAGTCCGTTCCTTCGGCGAGCGCGAAGCCGCCGTTTCTTGGCTGTTCTTCTTGAGCGCCGCGCCGGCGATGAGCGCTCCGACCACGAACACACCCACGATCAGGGGCACGAACCTCCGCCACCCCGTCGCCGGGGCGTTGTCGTCATGGCTGCCGCAGTTGCAACTCATGGTTCACCTCGCCATTGCATCACTCTACACGAGCACCCGGCTGACGGCCTCGACCGCTTTGAGCCCTGTGCCGAACCGGGCCATTGACTCGCGGTTTTTCTCTAGCTCCCCATAAGGCAGGAACCGCACGCTCAAGTCGGCGACGCGCCGGAACGCGGGCCTCGCCAGTTGCTGACGAACATCATCCTCCCGCGCATCGGGCGCGACCAAGAAGAGTCTCACCCCCGCGTGGTCGGGCACACCCAGCGCGAGGTCCAGCATCCGCACGATGCCCGAGTAGATGCTCGTGGTGTGCTCGACCTCGAACGCGGCCGTCACTCGTCCCACGCCAGTGCCGTTGCTTCCGGCCCGCTCCAGCCAGAGCACGTCGATGAGCCGGATCGCCTCCGCGCCCGTGGAGGCTTCCACCGTCGCCGGGAGCGCATCCACGCACCCATCGCACAGGCGGCCGCCCACGACGGCCCGGTTGCGGTCGTTGGCCGCGACCCACACGTCAAAGCCCAGCGAGCGGCCCAGGTCGCGCAGCCATCCCTGCACCTGTGCGTGCGAGCGATCCTCCTGCTCGGCGGTTTTCTGGGCCTTCACGGCGGCGGCGGACTCGTCGCGGACTTTCTTGAGGTCCGCCTCCCACGCGGCCAGCGCGCCGGCGTCATCCTCACGCGGCGGCGCGGTGTAGCGCCCGCTCCCCACATCGAACAGCAGCCCCGCGACTGCTCCAAGGTCGTTGCTCAACATTGCCCGGTGCTCGGCGTTCATCCGCAGCACGCCCTCGCGCATGGCGAGGTACTCTGCCCACGATCCGAGCTTCACCTTCGAGCCGGTGAGCGCGTTGTACCCCTTGACGATCGCGGTGTTGAACGGCGGCACCAGCGTCGGGTGGAGGAAGTAGAGCATGTTGGCCGCCGCGGGACCGAGGCCCTTGATGCCGCGATCGGCGAGTTGACGGATCGCCCGCACCACGGCCTCCTCGGTGTCGCAGCACGCGCAGGCGTGCAGGAACCGCCCGAAGGCCCGCTGGTTTTCGGCGCTCTCGTAGATGTCGGGGATGCGGAGCTTGGGTTTCCAGAGGAAGGCGTGGTCGGCCCCCTTGAAAATCTGCCGCTGCTCGGCGATCGAGTGGACGACCGTTTCCAGCGAGGAGCCCTTGTAGACGTTCCCGAACGTGCCGTCGTCGATCTCGCGCACAACCTCGGCGATCCCCGCGCGGATGGAGCGGAAGTTCTTGATCCGCTGCTCCCACAGGAACCAGGAGCGGTAGGTTCCGCCCGCGTCGTCCTTCCACCGGGCGATGAGCTGTGCGAGTGCGTCGTTCATGCGGTCATTGCTCCAAACCATCCGCCGGGCCGTTCACCGAGCGACCTTGCCGACCAACTCCAAGAGTTCCTCGATCATCTCGTCCCGCTTGTTGCTTTGCTGGTGCAGGGCTTCGACGGCGCAGTGCGTCAGGTGGTTCCTGAGCAGGTTCTTTGCCACCGAGCGGAGCGACTCCTGCACCGCCGCGGCCTGTTGGATGATGTCGGAGCAGTACCTGTCCTCCTGGATCATCGCCGCGATTCCACGCACCTGCCCTTCGATCCGCTTGAGGTGTTTGAGGTTCGCAGCTTTGATGTCCGGGTCCACACCGAACGCGTGCGCGCCCGGCCCCACGCCATCGCGGGTCTGGCCCGCGGTGGAAGCCGCCCCCGGCTTGCACGCGCACGCCGCGCCGTTCATCGCGGAACGCGCCGCATGCTCGGAAACGCCCTTGCTCGACCTGCTCTTGGCCATGGCCATAGCTCCTTGGCTCGATGCTTCACCGCACACTCACCCGCAGCAACCTCCGGAGGCGTTCGCGCCGGCAGTTCCGCCCGGCATCGCCGACTTCGCAGCACCGCAGCAACCGCCACCGCCCTTCGACGGCCTTGGTACGGACGTGACCGCAGCATCGCCAACCGCCTTTGCCGGATACCCCGCCTCTTTGAGCGCGGCCACCGCCTTGCCCGCCGCCCAGCCATCGCTGGCCTCAATTACCGCCGAACCCACCGCCACCGACCCGACCTTCACCCCCGGCACCGCCGAGAGGGCCTTGGTCACGGCCTGCACGCAGTGCCCGCAGGTCATGCCGTCGATAGCAAGCGTGGTGGTTCCGGTCGTGTTCGCTGCTGTGTTCATGCGAAACTCCTCGTTCTAAGTATACTCCCCTGGAGTATGTACGGCCGCAGGGGCGGGTCGGTTCGCGCCTGTGAACTCCGGAGTTGCCGGCGCATCTCTCGAGCTGCTGTACAAAAGGCGATGCCGACTGAACAACGGAAGGAAATGAGCCAATGGCACGTCGGCGTCGCCGCCGAAGCGCTCGCTGGGGGTACGACGTGTCGGTTCAGTACGGCGCGAAGTAGCCCGAGTGCGACCTTGCCGAGATTCGTGGCGAACACATGTTGAAGGTCTCGGTGAACGGAAGCCAGGATGGCGGATGGTGTCTGACGCAATCGTACTTGGGAAAAGGGTAAGCCCCAACTACCAGCGATGGACGTATGGGCCGCAAGGCGGGCCGCGCTGTCACGCCGTCTTCGCCCCCTTGCCCGTGGTCGCTGCGGCATGCGGCATTGTCGATCGGCCGGTCGGCTCGTGGCCAGCGGGGGAATTCACGGGTGCCAGCGCGGCCGCGACGATCGTCACATCGTCGGTCGGCGCGGCGCCGCCCGTGTGCGCCGCGAGCGCCTCCCGCAGCGCGGCGAGCAGCGGCCCGACGCCCGGCGGGGCGGCCCTCAGAACGGCTTCGAGCCGCGCGCGGCCGAACTGCTTGTCGCCGGCGTCGAACGCTTCGGTCACGCCGTCGCTCACCAGCAGCAATCGGTCGCCGGGGTGCAGCGCCAGCCGCTGGTTCTCCCAGCGCCACTGCTCCGGGGCCTGCCCGATCCCGAGCAGCATGCCCGTGGGCGGGAGAGACACAACACGCGGGCCGTCGCCCGCCGCGGCGCGGAGGATGTAGCAGGCGGGGTGTCCCGCGCTGGCGTATTCCAGTTCACCGGATGCGGGCCGGAGCACGGCGACGAACATGGACGCGAAGTCCTCCTCGAGGCTGACCTGCGTGAAGCGGCGGTTGAGGAGGGTGAGAATCTCCGCGGGGTCGGCGCTCTTCTCGCTGGCGTCCAGCAGCAAGGTCTTGAGCATCGCCGCGCTCATGGCCGCGGGGACGCCGTGCCCGGTGACATCCGCGATGCAGACCAGGAACGAGCCGTCGGCGAGAGCGTGCGCATCGAAGTAGTCCCCGGCGACGTTGTCGGCGGGCACGTACACGGCGGCGAGGTCCAGGCCGGGAATCCCCGCGGGGGCGGGGCTCAGGTGCTCCTGGAGGCGGCGGGCCTTGGCGAGCTGTTTCCGCCGGTCCTTCTCGTCGGCGGCGAGCGCAGCGCTCATGTGCCCGATCTCTTCTGACAGAAACTCAAACTCGGCGGTGGCGAACCGCTCCGGCGGCAGGCCCAGCCGGCCCGCGGCGATCTGGCGGACCGACGCGACGAGCCGGTTCAGCGGGCGGTTGACCAGGCGGACGATGATGAGGTTCGCGACCAGCCCGATCACGAGGGCTCCGGCCGCGACGAACACCAGCCGCTCCAGCGCGAGCCGACGGACCTGCCGCGTCACCACCGCCGCGGACTTGGAGACTTCGACGGTGATCCCGCCAAAGGCCGCGCGCCCGACCAGCGACGCTCCCTCCGGATGGATCGTCGGTTGGCCGGACGGGTCGGTCGCCCCGGCGGCGTGCCCCGCGTGAACGTCGCCATGGGCGTGCGCGGAATGCGGCGCCGACTCGTACACGCGGCCCTCCGGGCCCGCGACGCGGACCACGATGTGGTGGTCGGGCGAATCCTCGTGCTGCATCTGCTCGCACACCTCGTCGATGGACGATTGGACGGCCTCGGGCCGGGCGAGCTGGAGCGGGGCCAGCAGCGGGGCAAGCGTGCGGGCCTCGTTGGTGAGCGCGGCCCGCGTGTCGGCGAGCCGCTCGGCCAGCTCGCGTCGGTAGTCCACCGTCAACCACCCGGCCACGCCGAGGAGCGCGAAGACATTGACGGTGACAAGCACCTGAACCCGGAGCGAACGTTGGCGCGAGGGACGGCGGTGCGGAGCGGCGGGAGGGGGGGCGGCGTGATCGTTGGTCATCAGTGGTCTTGGGTCGGCTCGGCGCTACGGCCCGGGCGGAGTGGTCGGCGGCCGCTGCGGCCCCGTGAGATTGTAGAACGCGGCGATCGTCGCCCCGACCAGCCAGCCGAAGACGAAGGTGCAGAATGCGCCCATGAGGGTCTGCGTCCAGGACGCGTCCCATCGTGCGATGGGGCCGAAGTCCACGCCGTGGACGAGGGAGTTGGCAAAGTGCAGCGCGGCCTCCCTGGGCAGCACCGCCATCACGATGGCGCAGCCGAGGTGGAGCACGGCGAGTGTGGCGCCCATCGCGAAACCCAGCCGCCGGGGGTCAATGATGCGCATGGCTGCTCCCTCCTCCGGCCCGGCCCGGGTCGGTCTGGCGTTCACCATCATGGTCGGACCCGCCGCGGCGCCAGGAGAACGTGGCGGTCAGGAGGTGGCAGGCCAGCATGGCCCCCAGGGCGATCGGGATGACCCAACCCTCGCGCACCCCGACGAGCGGGAGCACGAAGATCAGGAGGAGCGGGCCGAGGCAGCCCAGCAGCATCAGCCAGGAATGCTTGTGTCCGGGTCCGCAGCACATAAGAGGATCCTTTCTCGGTGCGGCACGTGTGGCCGCCCGTCGGCGCTGTCTCAGCCCTCCACCGGCGCGGCGACGGTGCCCTCGGGGTGCTGGTACCAGCCCGGGTCGTCGTAGGACGTGATGTCCTTGCGGACCTTCACGACCGTGAACATGCCGCCCGCGTCGATCTCGTCGAAGGGGCCGGGCCACGCGCTGCCGATGGTGTTGGGCGGGCGGCCCATCTCCATCATGCCCGACATGCTCGGGGACATGGGCATGTAGCCGGGGATGTGTTTGGCGAGCCGCGCCGCCAGGTCGTCCTGCTTCACGCCCAGGTTGAGCGGCAGGTTGTGCCCCATGCCGTTCATCAGGTGGTGGACCTTGTGGCAGTGGAAGGCCCAGTCGCCCTCGGCGTCGGCGATGAACTCGATGTCGCGGGCCGCGCCGGTGGGGACGTTGGTCGTGACCTCCGGCCACTGCGCCGATTCGCGGATCGGGCCGCCGTCGGTGCCGGTGACATTGAACGAGTAGCCGTGCAGGTGGATCGGGTGTGCGTTGGTCATGCTGAGGTTGCCGATGCGGATGCGGACCTTCTCGCCTAGCCGAACGACCAGCGGCGATGTGCCGGGGAACATGCGGCCGTTGAACGTGAACAGGTTGAAGTTGGTCATCTCGGTCGGGTCGGGGGTCGCGGAGCCGGGCTTGACGAGCCACTCGTTGAGCAGGATGGCGAAGTCGCGGTCCACGCGTCGGATGGAAGAGTCGCGCGGGTGGACGACGAACATGCCCATGAGCCCCAGGCCCATCTGGAACATCTCATCGAAGTGCGGGTGGTACATGTAGGTGCCGTGCTGGCGGAGCGTGTACTCGTACTTGAAGGTCTCTCCGTTGCGGATGTGCTTCTGCGTGAGGCCGCCCACGCCGTCCATGCCGTTGGGGAGCAGGATACCGTGCCAGTGGATGGTGGTGTGGATGCCCTCGGGCAGGTTGTTGGTGACGAGGATGCGGATGCGGTCGCCCTCGACGGCCTCGATCATGGGCCCGGGCGATTGGCCGTTGTAGCCCCAGCAGTTGACGACCACGCCGGGGGCGAACTCGCGCTGGACCGGCTCGGCCACGAGGCGGAAGACCTTCACGCCGTTGTCCATCTCGAATGGAAGCGTCGGAGTGTCGGGCATGATGACGGCTGGGTACGGCAACGCGCCGGGAGCGAGCGCCGGGCCGGCAGAAGTCCCGGGCTTGGGCGGCGCTGCGGGAGGCACGGTCGGCGGCGCTCCGTGGCCCTTGTGCTCGGGCTGGAATGCGGCGAGCACCGGGACAGCGGCGAACGCGCCGGCAGTTGCGGTGAGGACTTGTCGGCGGGTCAAAGCGTGGTTCACGGTCGTGTGCTCCGGGCGATCTGGGCGAGGCGGGTTCGCACGGCCTTACTTCGGGTTCATGCCGGGCATTTCGGGCATGGTGGGGACGGGCGCGGCGGGCGGCCGCGACTTGGGATCGGGCGCTATGGGCGATGATCCCGCGGGCTTGCTCATACCCGGCATGTCGGGCATCGCATCGGGCTTGCGGTCTTTCGGCGGAGGCGGCGCTGTCGGAGCCGGGAGGTCGGGGAGCTTCATCCCCATGACGCGCTCCAACTCGGCACGCGCGGTCCAATAGTCCTGTATGGCCCGGGCCTGTTCGATGCCGACCCGAGTCTCCGCCGACTTGGCCAAGAGCAGGTCCGGGACACCCACGATCATGGCGTTGTACTCGGTCTGCGTGAGACCGACGATCTTCTGACGGAGGGGCACGATGGCCCGCTCGTAGCGGTCAGAAGTGCGGCGGGCCAACGCCATGCGCTCGGCAGCGATGCGCACCTCGGCGCGGGCCGCGCCGCGCCGACCCGCGAGCCGCTGCTCGGCCTGGCGGATCAGGGCCTCGCGCCGCGCGTAGACCGCCTGGTGCTGGTGAAAGATCGGGAGTTCGACGCTGAAGTGGGCGCCCGTCCCCTGCACGCCGTCGCTGCTCCGCTCGGTCTCGACGCCGACCGCGCCCTTTGTCAGGAACCACTTCTTGTCCAGTTCGAGCCCCAAGCGCTGAAAATCGATCTCCCGACCCAGCAGGGCGATGTCCACGCGCTGTTCGAGGGATGTGGCGACGAGCGCTTCGGCGTCGGGGTCCGCCGCCGGGATCGCGGCCACGGACTCGTCGATGGTCCAGGCGATGTCCGAGTCGGTCAGGTCGAGCATGCGCCGGAGCGTCTCGCGGCTGATGCGGACCGCGGCCTCCGCTTGGTCCAGAGCCAGCCCGGTCTCTTCCGCGCCGGCCAGCGCGCTCGCAGAATCAAGGTCGGCGATGTGACCCTGGGCCTGCTGGCGCTTCGTCAGCTCGGCCGCGACATCCGCGAACTCGGCGAGCGCCCGTTGGTGCACGAGCACACGCTGGTCGGCGAGATATTGGAAGTACGCCCGGCGAACCTGCGTGGCCTTGTCGAGCACCGCATCAGTAACGCGGAGCAGCGACGCCTCCAACTCGGCCCCGGCGATTCGCTTCCGAAGCGGCACAAGGAAGATGTCCAGCCAGAAGTCCAGGCCCACGTTCCAGTTGACCCCGGAGGGCCCGCTGTCTGGGAAACGGACGAACCCGGCGAGGTCGGGGTTCTTGAGCAACCCCGCATGGACCAGGTCGGCCTGCGCAACGCCGAGATCCTCATACACGGCCTGCAACTCCCGGCTGCGGAGCAGCGCCACCTGAACAGCCCCTTCGGGCGTGAGCGGCCGCGCAAGCAGGTCGTTCACAAGAGCATCGACCTGCGCATCCTCAGGCGTTCCCAATCGCCAGTGGACGCGGGTCATCGCCGGTCCAAGCCGGTCATCGACCTGACGCTGCACATCGGGGAAGCGCTCGTCGGGCTTGACCGAGACACAGCCCGCGAGCATCGCTGCGGATGCCGCGAGACCGAGAATGAGAGGGCGGAATAGTCTCACAACAAGAGTCCTCCAATGGCAGTGTCACGCGCCCCCGTGACGCCGGCAGAAACCGGATGCGCCGCACTACGTGGGTCAGCGATGGCCGCCCCCACCCGGACCCATCGGCCCGCCCATCCCACCCATGCCGCGGCGGTGCTCGCCCATCTCGGACCACATCCCGCCGTGGGCGCGACCGCCGGCCCAGCAGTTGGCCCACGCGAAGTCCTGGCGCGTGCCCTGACCACCGCAGCAGCGGAGCCAACCGGTCTTGATGGACCCGCCGCGCATCCAGTCGGCCTGCCCGTAGAAGCGGCTGCACTTTCCCGGCGGGTCGGAGGCGAGCGGGTGCGGCTCAAGCTCGACCATCTGCTCGCCGCTGCCGAGCGTCATGGGCTGGGCGTCGATGGGCTGTTGGCTCTTGAGGTTCTGATCCCACGTGTGGACCATGACCTCGCCGGTATCGGCATTGGCGACGACCTCGGCCTTGGCCCCCGCCCCCCCCGTGCCACTCTGAACCGGCACAATGTCACCGCCGTTGGGGCCGGCGGCGGCCTTTGACTCGGAGCATGAAGAAAGCAACGCGATGGACACGATCACGCCGATCGCGGCCACGGTGACATAGAGCAGTTTCATGGAGGATCCTCCTTTGATTGGACAGGTGGGCCGCTCACCCACACGCGGACGCGCTCACTTCATGGCGCTATTGGAGGCCATGCACTTGTCCCACGCGACGCCGTCGCTGGCGCACCCACGGCACTTGACCATGTGCGTGCCGTCCTGGATGTAGACCGACATCTCGGTCTTGCAGCAGGGGCACTCGTAGGTGCGGAGAGTCTGGACGCCGCTGGCGTTCATGGCCGGGTGATCGCGGTGCGCTGCGGTCACCGCGTCGTAGCACTCCTTGCAGACGATGGTCTTGCCGGTCGCGGGGTCGGCCATGGCGTGCTTGTTGCTCTGGCAGGCGGCCAGGGCCAGGCCGCACGCGGCGAGGGCGGTGAACAGGAAAGGACGGTGGAGGCGAGTCTTCATGCGAAACTCCTCGTTGTGGGCCGGCAATGCCGACGCGGTGAATGGGGAGACGTGATTACTTGCTTGCGGGCTCCTCCGAAAGCTTCGGAGGTGTGTAGCCCTTCGGGGGCAGGCACTTGTCGCAGGCGAGGCCCTCGGGCGCGCACCTGGCGCACTTGACCTTGGTCACGCCGTTCTCGGTGTAGATGGACACCTCCGTCTTGCAGTCCGGGCACACGTGGCGCGTGTGCGTCTGGGTGACCGTCCCGCCCCAGCGTGAACCGGAGGGGTGCTGCACCTTGTAGACCTCGTTGTAGCACTCTCTGCACGCGATCACCGTGCCGCCCGCGGGCTCAACCATCGTGTGCTTGTCGCTCTGGCAGGCGCCCAGGGCGAGACCCCAGGCAGCGAGGGCCGTGAACATGAAACGACGGTGGCGGTGGGTGTTCACGCGAAACTCCTTGCCGGGGGGGACAGGGGGGGGCGGTCATTCCTCCGACGGCGCGGAGAATGGATTCGCTTATACAATCATTGTCTCGCACGCGATGCGCTGGGGCTCCGCGGAAGTTTCCCCAATCGCTCCTATTGGCCTTGTACCGGTCAAGGTGATGTGGCCTCGGATTGGTGATGGAGAACCCCGCCCCACCAGCCCAACGCGCCTCGCTCAGCGGCGTGCGGCCCAGTAGGCATCCGCCTCGGCCTCGAGCCGGTCCAGCCGCGTGTAGTAATCCGGGAACTCCTTGAGGTGCGCCCACGCGATCTTGCCGGTCAACGAGGGGTCATCGTTGGTAACGTTCGTCTCGGGATCGTGGGCGCCGTGCTCGAACTCCACCTCAAGGCCGCGTCGGAACTGGTCCGGGTCGATCCGGGTCCAGTCGATGCCCAGCGCGGCGCCGATGCGCTCGGCGTCGTCGCGACTGACTGTTCGTTTGCTCATGGTTGTAACTCGATTGGTGAGGCCGTGCGAACCCGCACCGGGTGAAAGAGAACGGAAGGAGCCGCTCACCGGTTCCACGGCATCCGGGCCAGGATCATGCCCATCCCGCAGGTGCCGGTGACCCCGGAGAAGACCAGCCCGGCTCCCACGAACGCCGAGAGCCCGATGAACCCCGGGTGGACGAGCCATCCGAGCACGGCGCCGACCACCACGAGCGAGCCTGCTGCGATGCGCACCTGCCGCTCCAGCGACATGCTCTTCTTGCCGCGAACGACCGGCAGTCCCGCCTCCACGCACGCGATGGTGCCGCCGTCGATGTTGACCGCGTTGGTGAACCCCGCCTTGACAAACTTCTCGCACGCCTGCTGGCCCCGGCTTCCCGAGCGACAGATGAGATACAGCGGGTCGTTGGCCGAATCGTTGCGGGCCTGCATCACGGCCGCGGGATCGAGTTGATCCAGCGGGACGTTTCGCGCAAGTTCTACGTGGACCTCGCGGTATTCGACGGGCGTGCGCACGTCGATGAGGTCGATCTTCTTGCCGTTGTTGCAGAGTGCTGCAAGCTCCTGCGGTTTGATGGCGGCGGTGCTCATGGTCTACTCCTGGGGGGCCGGAACGCTGGCGGTCGGCGAACTCACGATTTCTTGTTCGACATCTTCAAGATGGCGACCACCAGGAACACCACCACGAGCACGCCGATCACCACCCCAATCCACATCCCTCCGCCCGACCAGTCGTTCATCCATCCATTGTTATGGTTCATTCTGACAATCCTTTCGTTGCGACGCCCCTCCGTCAGAACCGCTCGCGCCGTGCTACCGGCTTTCGGCGGCGGGGCTACGAATCATGGAACACCCTTCCATGCCCTTCTTCATCTTCTCGGCCATGTCGGCCGGGGCCGCGGCCATCACGTGCTGCATCACATGCTCCTTCATCGCCGAGTCCATGCGCATCATGTGTTCGCGGCCGTCGGCACGCTGCTTGACGAGCTCGTTGATGACCGCGGCCATCGCATCGACCTTGCCCGAGGCCGGCGCCTCGTTCATCGTGCCCAGCAGGCGGTCGAGGCGAACGTCGGACTCTTTCTGTGTCGCCATCCCGTCCGTGCCCATCTTCTTCATCGCCGCGCAGCACTCGGGCAGTGTTGGCTGTTCTCTAGCCGCTGATTTCTCGCCCTTGTGTGCCTCGTGCGCGGGCTGCGCTGCCCACCCGAGTGAGAGGGCGGCGGCGCCTACAAGCACAGCAGTAAACAGGAAAGGACGGTGGATGCGACTGGTCATGCGAGACTCCTTGCTGAGGGTTGGCTGAACGGTGGTGAGTACTCGGGCTGGAAATACGGCCGGGCGGATGTTCTCCGCTCGGACGTCGAGCGATCCGGTCTTTCCGGATTCTCAGTGGTGCGGTTTGTCGCACGCGACCAGGAAGAGGGCCAGTGCGAGCGCCGCGGTGATGCGGGCTGCGGTGTACAGCCGCGGCATTCGAGCCGAGGCCGTGGCAAAGAGATGATTGAGGCGGGTAATCGTGTACATGGGCATTGCTCCGTGGGTAAGGTCTTCGACGGCTCGGGGAGCGTCGTAGACGAATCGGGTCAAACCTCAGACGGCCGCGCCGGCCATCTTTTCGCACGTCTGGGCGCACTTGCGGCAGGTCTGGGCGCACTGCGTCATCAGCTTGTCGCCCTTGGCGAGCTTCTCGCACGAGTCGGCGCAGGCGGTGCAGATTTCGGCGCACTCCTTGCAGATGTGCGGGGAGTGCTCGGAGTCGCGGGCCGTGAAGCAGGCGGCCAGGCCGCAGATCTGCTTGCAGTCCTGCAGGATGCCCTGATGCTCGGGCGAGGCGTGCGGGCCGCCCAGATGCAGGCAGTGGTGCGCGGTCTGGGCGCAGATGGTGGCGCACTCGCCGCAGGCCTTCATACAGTCGAGCGTGTCCTTGGAGGGGGCTTCGTGATTCATGGTCAGATTCCTTTGAACGGGTTGTGGGAACAGGCCACGGCGGCACGGCGTCGTCTGACCAGTGAATGAGTTGTACACCCAGGCCGTCCGCGGGCCACGGCGGACGTTTCCCCAATCGCCCGAGCATCACCATTCTCGCCCGGTGTCGGCGGCACCCATCGCCGCCCCACTCCAAGCCGCGCGGAACATGTTCCAAACTGCTGGGAATGTTGTCCGCATCGCTAGGAACGCACTCCAGGCCGCCCGGAGTCAGTTCCCCGTCACTTGGAATGTGTTCCGGGTTGGCGGGAATCCGTTCCGACTGACGTGGAACGCATTCCGGTACAATGGGAATGTCATCCAAGCGAGCGGGAATCAAGCGGCGCGGCCGCATTCCCGTCCGGCGCGTGAGCTGTGAGGCCCGGACACGCCGCCCGGCGGAGCCGACTTCATGCCCATGGACGCGCGGAGCGAGCCGGGGCGGCAGAGTCCGCCGGATGCTCAACGCCCGTGCGAGCGCTGCGGCCGCCAGACGTTTCCCTTCGCCACCTCGCGCACCGCCTGCAAGACCGTGTCCGGCTCATCGCCCTTGGAAACATACCCCCAGGCCCCCGCGGCGAAGACGCGGTCGATGAACGCCGCGTCGCCGTGCCCGCTGATGATGATCGTGCGGACCCGCGGGAACGCCGCGTCAAGTTCACGGAGGGCCTCCAGCGGATCCTTGCCGGGCATGGTCGCGTCCAGCAGGACTACACCCGGCGGGGGGGGTTCTGGCGGCGGACCTCCTCGAGAAGGTGGTCGGCGGACGCGAGGCATCCCACGCACCGCATGGTCGGGTCCGACTTGATGTTGAGCCGCAGCGTCGCCGTGCTGTCGGGGAAGTCATCGACGCACAGAACACGCGTGACGGCAGTGCCGGAGATGGGGACGGCGGGGTTAGACATGGGGCACGATTCATGCTATTCCAGCCAGCCGTCCCTCCGGCGCCCCCGCCGCAAATGTATCAATAGTGCTTGTACCACCCCAGGCCCTTGATGTCCTTCCAGGCGTTGGTCTGGTGGCAGAGGAAGCACTGCGTCACGTCGGCGTAGTTGACCCCCGCAACCCTTGTCCAGACTGTGTCGCAGCGCTCGCGGGTGTGTGACGCCGGGGCTGGTCGGGGTCTGGCGTGGCGGGCATCTTCACCGCCCGCACCGCGAGGATGATGTCCAGGTAGACGCTCCGAACGTCCGCAATGTGGAACCCCGCGGCCCTGGTGTTCGCGAGCGTGTCGCGGTTCATCTCCGTCCCGGTGCGGCGCGTCCACAGCGTCATCAGGTCCAGCGTCCAACCCAGCAGGAACTGGCGACTGCGTACGTGCTCGAACATGAGCAGACGGCCTTCCGGTCGCAGAACGCGGTGCAGCTCGCGCAAGGCCTGTACCGGGTCGGGGACCGAGCACATGGAGCAGGACGTGACGGCGGTATCGAACGAGGCATCGGCGAATGGCAGCGCCAAGGCGTCGGCCTTGAGGAGCGTGAGGTCCCCGCGATAGGCCCTTGCCCGCTTGGCCGCGCGGCGGAGCATCTCCTCGCTGATGTCGATCGCCGTGATGTCCATCCCCGGCGGGAACTGGGCGAAGTCCGTGCCCGTGCCGGCGGCCACGAAGATCACCCTGCCGCGCATGTCGGCGAAGAGCGCGGCCTTGGCGGGGCCGCGCCGGAAGCACGAGGCCTCGCGAAGGTCGTAGAGCCGGACACGCCAATCCCAGGCAAGAGTCATAGGTGCGACCCTCCATGCGTGCTTTCTCTTTCCGTGAGGGCCCAGCGCCGACACGAGACGCCATAAAGGAGCAGGAGGGACGAAGCAAGCACACCGGCCGCCGCACCGCACCACATCGCCGCGGACCATGTGAGCTCGCAATCGCTGCCGTGCAGGAGGCAGACCGTCATCGGTGCGACCATTGCGAGGAGCATCGACGGCGCCATGGTTTCGATGGAGCCGAGCAACGGAGCGGCCAGCCATGCCAATATGACTTGCAAGAGCATCGCAATCGCCATACCGATCGCCATCTCCGCGAGGAACCCCCACCCCCCCCATTCGATCATGTGCGCCATGTGCATCGTCGCTGTCGTGGCGGCGCCGACCAGAGCGAGGAAGAGGAGATCGCCAATGACCATGCCGATCCGATGGATCCGGCGTCCCGACGCGGAGCGTCCGCTCCCCGGCGATCTGGTGCATGGACCCGTTTGATGATGCCTCTGCATGTCCTGCTCCACGGCGGTGCGCTTACTTCAGAAACCCGCGGACATACGTGTCCTTCTCGGCTTCGGTGAGGCGGTCCCAGCCGCCGAGGTAGCCGGTGCTGCGGCGACAGCAGAAGGCGACAACGAAGCCCTTGTATGTGACGGTTGGCGAGGACGCGACGATCGGGCGGCCCGTGAATCGGTCTATCGAGTTCACCGGCACGCGCGTCGTGGGCCCGAGGGACGGCAGACCTGCCCTCACCTCGGCCGGGTCGAACAGCGGCGGCAGAGGATCGCCGGCGGCCCGCGTCCAATTCGGCCCACCGCCCTCCACGAGGGGGAACATGAGGATTGCCACGACACAGCCCACCGCGACTACCCCGGAATAGATCCACATTCCCTTAGCCGCGCTCGCCGGAACGATTGGCCGCTCCCCGCGAGACGGACGGGTGCTCGGTGCATGGCGGCTTTCATCCCGGCGCCCTCCCCCTCCGGAGAAGCTTCGATGGCGTGTCTTGTGGCTCATGGGGGCTCTCTCGTGGGGGCGGGGGCGGGGATGCCGCAACGTGGCCGTCAGTGGTGCTTGTACCACCCCACGCCCTTGATGTCGTTCCAGGCGTTGGTCTGGTGGCAGAGGAAGCACTGCGACACGTCGGCGTGCTCGACGCCCGCGATCTTCATCGACACCATGTTGAAGTGCATCATGTAATGGCTCGGCGGGGCAGAGTGGCACTGGTTGCAGTCGGTCGAGAGCGGCGAGGGGTGGCGGAACTCGGGGATGGTCCACCCCCCGTTTGCCACAGTGGTGGCGTGGCACGAGGCGCAGTCGGCGCCGAAGAGCGTGCGGTGCCGGTCCTGATTCGCGTGGCAGGCGTTGCAGTCGAGCAAGGTTTCCGCGGGCGTGATGCGCGGGTGCTGGACCGGGAGCGAGGCGGCGGTGATTCCCGAGGGGAGCGGGCGGGCTTTGAGGCCGAGGGCGACCAGCACCGTGTGGTCCATGAGGATGGGCCGCTGGCCGACGCTCCCCGGAACCTCGTGGGCGGCCGCAACCTGATGCTCGACGTGGCAGCCGCGGCAGTCACCCACGTTCGCGTGGAACGCCGTCGATTGCTTGGAGAGGAGCGCCTGGTTGCTCGCGTGGCAGGCGATGCACTTGTCGGCCACGATGCCCTGGTGCGGCGTGTGGCAGGCGTTGCAGTCGTTGGCAAGGAACTGGTGCTTGGGCGAGAGAGGGCCGGGCTTGACCATCGACTGCCAGACGGGCACGGCGGCCGAGCCGCGCGTGTGCGTGAGGTAGGGGATAGCGACGACCGCGCCGAATGCGCCGAGGATGACGATGCCGTAGATGATCTCGATTGGTTTCATGGGTCAGGTCCACCACCGCAAGCCGAAGTAGAACCCCGACCAGATGTGCAGGGCGAGCAGGGCGTAGAGGATGATGGAGAGCACGATGTGCACCATCAACGCCCGAGCGAACCAGCGCTTGAACAGCTCGTGCGTGCGGATCGCGTACTCCAGGTCCGCCACGGATTCGGCGAGTCGGGTGACCTCGCCGGCCGGGCCTCGGGGCGAGAGATCGAAACCCAGCGCCGCCAGGCCGGCCGCGAGAAAGGGGACTCTTGGAAGTGCCCGTGCCTCGGCCGGGGAGTTTTCGAGCACTCCCCACGCGCTGTCGAGATCGCCCCGGGCGGTCTGGAGCAGGACCAACTTGTCCTTGATCTCATGGCCGGTGTAGGTGAGCAGGTAGCGGATCGTGAAGCCGGTCACGACGACGGTCAACATCACCGCCGTGAGGGCGATCCCTAGCGGGCTCTCGAACTTGTGGCCCGTGTGGATGATGGCCAGCAACGGGCCGAAGATGCCCGCGTAGACGTGCAGGGAGAGGAGCGACTGCATCGAGATGTGCGGGGTGATGCGGGCGTTGACGAAGGGAATCCGCTTGACGATCGGGTAGGCGAGCGTGAAGAGTATGAGCACGGCCCCCGCGATCCCGAACACCGCCCCGGTCCCGCTGCCCGCAAAGCGCGGCGAGCTGTGCACGAAGAAGCCCAGCCAGACCACCAGCAGAACGGTGAGGGCCGCAGTCACGACGACGCGTTCACGCTCGTTCATGGGCTACGCCTCCACCGCGATGTCGCCCGTGGGCTTGGCCTGGCAAGCGAGGATCATCCCGTTGGCTTTGTCGGCGTCGTCAAGGGAGTCCTGGACGGCCATCTCGACCTCGCCGGAAGTCATCCTCACTTTGCATATCCCGCAGGTGCCGACGCGGCAGGAGTTCTGGATGCCGATGCCGAGTTCCTCGGAGAGTTCGAGCACGGTCTGACCGGCGTGGATCTTCGCCGACTTGTTGTTCGTAGAAAACGTCACCAGCGGGCCGGTGGCCGGGGCGGCTGGTGCGGAGGTGGTCCCTGCGGCGGCTGGTGTGGGCTTGGTGGCGCCGAATGCTTCGGTCTTCACCTGCTCGGGCGCGACGCCGAGTTCGATGAGGGCGGCCTTGATCGCGTCCATCATCGTGGGGGGCCCGCACAGGTGGACCCGGCGGGAAGCGATGTCGGGAACGGCCCGCGCGAGGAGTTCCTTGTTGATGTGCCCGCGCGTGCCCTTCCAATCCGTTCCTTCCGGGCGGGACATGGCGATCGTGACGTGCAGCCTCGGATTTGCCTGTTCCAGCGCGGCGAGCTCTTTGGCGAAGATGATGTCGGCCGGGACGCGGCAGGCGTAGACAAAGAAGATGTCGCCAGGCCAGGACCGCTCGGTGAGGTACCGGCTGATGCTCATCATGGGCGTGATCCCCACGCCCCCGGCGATGAGCACGATGCTGTCCGCCTCCGTGCCGTCGAAGGTGAACTTCCCGACCGGCCCCGAGGCCTCGATCAGGCTGCCCACCTTGAGTAGATCAACGATGTGACGGGAGACCGCGCCCCGCGGCTCGCGCCGCACCGTGATCTCAACATACTCGCGTTGCGTCGGTGCCGACGAGATGGAGTACGAGCGGTTCATCCGCGCGCCGCCGATCCAGAACGCCACGTTCAAGAACTGCCCGGGCACGAAGGTGAAGGGGAGCACGCCGCCCTCCGACGCGGGGAGGAGCCGGAACGTCTTGACGCTCGGCGTCTCCACGACGATGCTCCGGATGCGGAGCTGCCCCTTCCAGTTCGCGGTCATAGGCGGTACCGGGGTGGGCGCCGAAGCGGCCGGAGGAGACCTAGGGGGCGCGGCGTTGGCATCCACTGGGGGTGGCGCGGATTGGGCTTCTGCCGCGGGCGGCGGTGGCGTCTTGTCCGTTGGGGGAGTCTTCCCTCCCGGCGGCGGACCCGGCGTGGACGGGCCGGGCGTTCCGGCGAGTGGCGGCGCTGCTCCGGGCGGCGGCTTTCCCGAGCCGGAGTCCAGACGCCCAAACAGCGCCGCAGCGCGGCGCATCTTGAACAAGTACATCGCGATCATCACCGCCGCGAACGCGATCAGAATCGCCATCAGGATCAGGTGCTCCCACGACAGGCCCCAAAGGCCGCGTGCCTCCGCGTGGGAAGGAGGCCCGGGCAGATTCATCTGGCCCTTGAACCACTGCACGGCCAGCGCGCGCGGGTCTTTGCCCTCAGCGATGGCCCGGTGCGCCGCCAGCCCGCTGTCGAACCTCGCGACCCCTTCTCTCAGCTTGGCCGTCGCCTCCTGCATCGCCGCAAAGTCGTTCGTTGGCGCAGCCTTGACCAGTTGGTCAAACGCCTCGGCCATGAGGTCGGTCCCGCTCTTCATACGCTCGTGGGCGGCCCGCTGGACTTCCTCGCGTTTCTCTGGTGGGAGGTCGGGCAGGTCCATGAGCGACGGATAGAGCGCCTTGGGGGGCGTGCCGCCCATCCCCTTCATCATCTCGCCCATGCCCTCCATCATGCCGCCCATGCCGCCCGCCGCACCCGGCTTTGTGGCTGACGCCGGGCCGGTCCCAGCGGCCGGCATCGCGCTGCCCGCCTGACCGGGGTGATGGCTGGCGTGCTCTTCGGGCGTCTGCGCGCGCAGATTTGACGCGCAGAGGAGCACGGCCAGGAGGCCGAGCGCAATGCCGGCTCGTCTGCGCGCGGCTTTGGCTCCGGATCGGTCCATGCTCATAGGCTCACGCCCCTTTCGGGTTGATTTGACGCGGCAATCGCCACCTCAAAATTTTTCCCTTCCCATCCCTCTTGCCACCGCAAGGTAAAGGCAACGATGGCGCCGGGCTGGAGCTGGTCCGAGGGCAAATCTCCAAACCAGCAACCGATTCCAACATCTCGCGTTTCCAAGTCGTGCGTCGTTGCCCAGCCATCCGCGCTCCAGTGGATCGTGGCGGCCCTCTCGGTAATCACGCGCAGCGTCTTCCCCTGGGCGATCTGTTGCGGCTGGTGGGCGAGCGTCCACATCTCGATCTTGCTGCCTGTCCCGCCCTGCGCGTAGCGCTGGTACACCGGCTCGATGCGGTCAAAGCACACGCCATCCTTGTGGCTTCGTACCAGCGCCAGATATTCCGCGTGCGACCAGCACAGCGGCATGGCCGAGCCCGTTGGACCGCCGCGCTTCAAGGCGCCGTTGGGCAGATCGTCGGCATCCCAGAGTTGCTCGGGCAACATGCCGCCCTCGTTGGCGGACTGTTCCATCGCCCCGATGAACGGCAGCGGATCGCGTCCGGCGGCCAGTTCGTAGTGGGCGCGTTCGCCCGCGAGGATCGGCCAGCAGCGCCCTTCGCCCGTCCCGTCGAAGGCGCCGCCGTCGGGCTTCTGTCCATAGCCGTCGTGGTTGTAGCGCCGCCACCCCGGCCCCTGCGGCAGATCGCGTTTGAGCACCCGGTTAACCACCGCGAGGGAGTCGACGATCAGCGGGTCCGCGGCGGCGCGAACCCCCAGCCGCACCAGTTGGAGAAAGTCGGCGCTGACGATGTTGCGTGCCGGGTGCGTGCCACCCCCGTTGGCGAGAGCAATCTCCGCCCTGTCCGGGTCGGGCGAGGCGACGGCGTGCCGGGGATCGGCGGGCGTGATGCGGACGTAGTGGCGCGGTGTTCCTTTCACGAGTTCGCCGCGGCCGGTGACCAGCCAGTCTTCCAGGTGCGCCGAGAGCCAGTCCGCGTAGTCGAGCAGAAAGTCCGCGGCGAGCGCGTCCTCGCGGCCGCGCGCGAATTCCGCCGCGCACACCAGGCCGGCGATGATCGTCGCCAGCGTGGAGGGCGAGTAGCCGGAGTTCTCCTCCCAGCGTTCCTGCGCGGTCACCGGCCCGTGAAGGATCAGATACCGCGCGGCGCGAGAGACCATCGTCCACGGGTCAAACCGCCGGAGCGCCCCGGCCCGCTGCAACCGCCAGGCGAGCAGGATCGGCGCGGCCACCTGATCGAGCTGGATGCCCTTCCAGTACGCCTCCCCGGAGATCGAACTGTTCTGCGGCAGACTGCCGTCGGCCGCTTGCACGCACGCGAGCCAGATCAGCGACCGCAGCGGCGACTCGGTGTGCCCGCACGCCAGCAGCGCCATGGCCGTCTGCACCAGGTCGCGCGTCCAGACCAGGTGATAGCCGCCCCACGCGCTGTCGTCCTTGGTGTCACCCCAGGGCACGCTCAGCGACGCCACGAAGGCGCCCTGGAAGGTCTTGTCCTCGTGGGCCAGCAGCAGGCACTGGCTGAGCCGCACCAGCGAGCCCCCGTCCTTGGTGTGCGCGCTCAGATCGACCCTGGCGCGAGCGCGTTGCCACTGACTCACATACTTCTCGCGCTGGTCGGCAAATGGAGTCGCGAGCGATTGCAGGAGGTGGGCCGATGCGCTGTGCCGGGTGCGGCCGAAGCCCACGCCCAGCGTGAACTCCATGCCGCCGGACAGATCGATCTCTCCCATCAGGGCGATGTTGCCGTCCTCGGCCCGCTCGAACTCCCAGTCCATCTTGAAGTTGTCCATCAGGTCCCGCCAGCCGTCGCTGGACCCGACGTACCCGACCGAGCGGCGCGTGAAGTCGGGCGCGCAGCCGAAGGACATGTCGATGTCCTCCCGGTGGACATCGAAGAGCTTGCGGCCGCCCACCCCGCACCAGCAGGCCGAGTTGTTCTTGCCCGTGCCCTTGACGTGCGGGGCGAGCAGCGCGAACAGACGCAGCTTGCCGCGCAGCGCCGGGTCCAGGATGTCCAGCCGCGTGTGCACCAGCACGACCGGCGAGTGCGGGTCCACGACGATTTCCTTGACGATGGCGTACCGTCCGTCGGGGTCGGTGTTGGTGAGCCGGTAGAGCAGCGACCCCGGCTCGGGATATTCGGTCTTGTGGAGCAGGTCGCGTTTTTCCTCGTGGCAGAACGATTCGCCGTCGGTGATGAGCAGCTGCAGGTCGCGGGTGTTGGGCGTATCGACGTAGGGAAAGTAGATCTCGTTGACGATGCCGTGGCTGAGCGTGAACCAGACGCGGGAACTGCTGTGGTACGCGGTGCCGACGCCGTCCTTGGCGCTGGAGGTCCAGCGCGGCTCGATCCCCGGGGCTCCGAAGGCGATGGAGTCCTTGTTCATGGGAGCGCCTCACCGGCATGGTCCACTGACGCCGCGAGAATGACCTGCAGCATTGGCATCACGCATGCGCTCCGGTCGGCGGGGCTGCGCCCGCCGCCGTCGGCTGCGACCTGCGGATCACCTCGTCCCGCTGCCACTTGCGGAAGTTGGCGCTCTTGACCAGGCGCCCGGCGGTGAAGCCGACGACGAAGTACACGCCGATCATGGCGTACTGGTCCGCGTTGGCCAGCGGGGAGTTCCGCCACGACCACAGGATGTGCCCGAGGTAGAGCGTGCCCACCGCCGCCGCCGCGATCAGACCGCCCCGGACCTCGGCCGCCACCGCGGCCTTCAGGACCGGCACCATGAACAACCCCGCCAGCAGGATGTGCAGGCCGTGGACCGCGTGGGTCCTTGTCCCCAGCGCGAAGTGAACCGCGGCGATCACCGCCGCCCACACCGCAGCGCTGCGAAGTTGAAAGGCTTTCTCCGGGTCCATCGGGGCTCCTCACGCGAGCTGACGCAGGTGGTCCGCCTGCTCGGCGGCATCCTTCACCTCGATAATCCGGTTCATCGTGCCGAACTGGTTGGCCACGCAGCCGGGGCAGCCGTCGTAGTGCTTGTCGCACCCCGGCTCGCAGCACCACTGCCCGTCGATGACGAACTTGTACTCGTGGCGGCCCGGGGGCAGGTCGAGCGTCAGCGCCCACTGCCCGTCGCCGGTGCGTTTGAGCGGATGCGAAGAAGGGTTCCAGTCGTTGAACGTACCGGCGACGAAGACTTCCTTGGCCTTGGGCGCCTTGGTGGACAGGACCAACCCGCCGTGCTTGCCATGCTTCCCGTTCTTGTCGTGATGTCCCATTGCGAATCTCCTGAAAGAGGGTGATTTGGTGGTCAGACGTTCCGCTCACATGTCCGACATTCCGCCGCCCGCGGGCATGGCCGGCGCGGCCGGGGCCATCGGCGTCGGTACCGGCGGGAGCATTCCGGTCAGTTGCTTGCGCTGCTCGTCGGTGAGCACTTTGGCCGCCTCGCCGCACGCGCGGATGAACGCGATGCGCTGGTCCCCCTGGAGCTTGGCGATCTGCTGCACCTTGGTGTCGATCGCCGCGGCGTCGGGCTGATCGGCGGCGGTGAGCACCCAGAGTTCCTGCTCGGCCTCCTCGACCCTCCGCTGGAACTGGGCCTGCTGGAGCAGGGCCTGCTCCTTCTTCTGGCTCAGGGCGGTCTGCTGTTCCAGCGTGAGCGTGATGTGCTCAGGGTGGTCGAGGAAGAAGCCGGTGGCCCCGATGTGGTAGATGTGGGAGGCGCCCGGGAAGCCGGGAAGGGCCGAGGGCATCGCCATCGCCGCGGGGCTCCCCGCGCCGCCCATGGGCATCGAGCCCATGCCCATCATCTTCATCATCCCGTCCATGCCCATCCCACCACCAGCCGCGCCACCGGACATGCCGCCCATCATCATCATGTCCATCTTGCCGTCCATGTCCATCATGCCCATGCCGCCGCCCGCGGGCTGACCTGCGGGCATCGGAGCCATGCCGCCAGCCCCCGTCATGGGCTGGGCCTGCATCGGCTGCATGGGCTGCATCTGGCCGCTGCCCATTGGCCCCTGCATCTTGCCCTTCCCGGGCATTGCCATGCCACCACCAGCGGCGGCCGGGGCCTGCGCGGCGTGTCCCTGCATCATCGCCGCCTGGAGCTTGGCGACTTCGGCCCGCAGGGCCGCAATCTGGTTGACGAGATCGGCATTTGCGCCGGACGTCGCGCCGGGCTGCGCGCCAGCCGCATCCGCTTGCTTCAGGTGCGCCGCGTGCGTCGCCGGGTCCACGCCCGCGGGGGGCGTCGTCGGATGAGCGGCGGGCGGTGTAGCGGGCTGTGCTTGTGCGAACGAGGGGCTGGCGAATGGGAGGATCGCTGTGGCGGTCCCGGCAAGCAGGAGAGTTCTCAGTAGGCGAGTCATGGTGTTTTCCTTTGACAGAGAGGGTGGGGGCGGGGTTCGATGGGTTCCGACGCGGAGCGTCCGCGTGGACCTTGGTTTGAGAATGGGGGAGTCACTTGGGCGGTGCGCACATGTCGCACGCCAGACCCTCCGGCGCGCACTTGGCGCACTTGATCGTCTGGACGCCGGTCTCCGTGTAGAACGACACCTCCGTCTTGCACTCGGTGCACTGGTGGACGCGGTCCACGACAGTGCGGTACTCGCCTCCGCGAGCCAGAGTACCGCTGCCTCCGTAACGAATGCCCGCGAGCCCCGACGGGTACCACTGGCGATATTGTGTGGCCAACTCGTAGCACTCGCGGCAGACAGGCTTGACCCCGGGCTGGGCGCCCGTCATGGCGTGCTTGTCCGTCTGGCAGCCCGCCAGACCGAGCGTTCCGACCGCCGCGACGGCGGCGAGCATGCTGATCGTGTTTCTGGGGTTCATGTTCCGGCTCCTTCTTTGACCCGGTGTACCGCACCGACCCATCACTTTGCCTTCGCGCGTGCCAGCATGTCCTCGGCCTCGGCGACATAGAACTCCGTGGAGGCCAAGTCGAATGTCGAGAACGCGCCCTTGGCGTTGGCATCCGCAACCGTCTTGGCCCACTCCCGCATCCACTCCACGTGGCGCTCGATGGCCGCGACTCCGCCGTCGCCGCCGCCGGGCTTGGTGCGCTCCACATCAATTCCCGCCTCCATGCGGCGCTTGGACCACAGGTACGTGTGCTCAACGCCCTGGTGACCGCGCGGCGCGCCGGTCTGCATGTCGTGCAGGATCTTGCAGGTCTTCTCGGCCGCCGCGAGTCTCGCCTTGGCGGTCTCCTCCACGGACGAACCAACGGCCGGGGCGTTGTGCCCCGCGTGGGGGTCATTGGCGGGTTGAGCCGTCTGCCCCGCGACGAGGCCACCCGTCGCGGCCACCGCGAGCGCTGCGCCTGCGAAGGAGAGGATCAGGACTCTGCGGATGTTGACGGTCTTCATGGTTGATGTCCTTGTCGAACGCCGGGTATCTCGTTTCTGACGCGGTCATCATGCGGCGAGCGCGACGACGGATCTAGGCGGAAGTTTCCCCAACCGGGGTGCTCTGACTCGGCCGCGGGGCGCCAGGCCGGCGCAACTCGTCCATTAGGGCGCAGAGCCCACCGCGCAGGGTCTGCGCGGCCGCGGGGCCTTCGGCGGACGCCGTGCGCCTGTGAACGGTCGTCGTGCGGGGCTCAACGGGGCCCGTGCGCCTGACTATGAGCTCCGTTGACCGTTCCACGGGCTCCGTGCGCCTGTCTACGGTCCTTGTCGCTCGGTCTACGGCCATCGTCGAGGGTTCCACGAGCCTTGTAGAGGGGTCTGCGGCGCTCGTCGCTCGGTCCGTCTCGGTCGCGATAACGGCGTCGCTCGCGGACGGCAGGGCGGCGGGCGGGTGGGGCGGGTCGGGGGGCATCCACCAGTCGGTCACCCATTCGTTGCACCCGCATCCACATCCGCGGGAACAGGGAGTCTCGGGATGGCCGCAGGGGCTGGTTTCATTGGAGCGCGGGGAGTGCGTGGTGCGGTAATTAAGCATGACGGTTACCTCCTTCGCCGCAGGAGCGGCACCCACTGGAACATGCGCGGAGTGGAGTTTGGTCTGCCGTCGCGGGGGAGGGCTCTACCACTGGATAGTCGGGGCGCCACATCGCCAACGAGATGGTCGTGGCGACCGGGTCATCCGTCCACCGCCCCGCCCCGCCCACGCCTTGTTTGAACGCGGTCCGGGCCACGGCGGCGGCTACCTGAGCGGTGATCTGTCGCAGGTCGCTGAGTGGGGGGAAGAGCGATCCCGTTGACAGGTCCGCATCCGTCACCTGCTCCGCCAGCGCCTGTGCCGCGGCGGAGAACATCGCATCCGTGATCTCGCGGGCCTCGGCGACCATCGCGCCCAGCCCGATGCCCGGGAAGATGTACACGTTGTTAGCCTGGCGAACTCGGACCGTCCTGCCAGTCAACGGCACCGGCTCGAAGGGGCTGCCGGTGGCCACGAGTGCACGGCCGTCAGTCCATGCCAGCAAGTCCGTGGGTGTGGCCTCGCTTCGGTTCGTCGGGTTCGACAACGGCAGGATGACCGGCCGATTGACGCCCGCCGCCATTGCCTGCACCACGTCCCGTGTGAACGCGCCGGGCTGTCCTGAAGCGCCGATCAGCACGGTGGGCCGAACGATCCGCACGACGTGTCCAAGGTCCGCCTCCCCATCGGTCCGGATGCCCCGGGCCGACGCCAGCTCGCGGGGCCACGCGACTTCGCGCTTGCTGGGCTCCGCAAGATCGCGGCCGTCGTGGATAAGGCCGTGGCTGTCGAGCACCGCGATGGCCGCCCGCGGGCAATCGCCTTCCAGACCCGCCTCAGACATGGCGTGCCGCAGTTGCCGGGCGATGCCGACACCCGCCCCGCCCGCTCCGAGAATCACCACCCGCTGCTCACGCATCGGGATCGCGGTGAGGCGCTGCGCGGCCAGAAGTGCGGCAAGGACCACCGCGGCCGTGCCCTGAATATCGTCGTTGAATGAAGGCAGGCGCGCGCGGTAGCGTTCCAAGAGCGGGAAGGCGTTGAAGTGCTTGAAATCCTCCCATTGCAGGATGGCGCGGGGGAAGCGCCGCTGCACCGCACCTACGAACTCCTCAACGAGGGCCGCATAGGCGTCGCCGCGCAACCGGCGGTGCCTCCAGCCAACGTAGAGAGGGTCTGCCAGGAGTTGCTCGTTGTCGGTGCCCACGTCGAGGCTGACGGGCAGGGACTTGGCGGGATCGATCCCGGCCGCCAGCGTGTACAGCGCGAGCTTGCCGATGGGGATGCCCATGCCCCCGGCGCCCAGGTCTCCCAGGCCCAGGATCCGCTCGTTGTCGGTGGCGACGATCAGCCGCACGTCCTGGGATGGGGCGTTGCCGAGGATTTGTTCGATGCGGCCGCGGTGATCGGGCGTGATCCACACGCCGCGTGGGCGTCGGTAGATGTGGCTGAACATCTGGCAGGCCAGCCCGACTGTGGGCGTGTAGACGATCGGCAGGAACTCTTCGATGTGGTCGAGAAGGAGCCGGTAGAACACGTGCTCATTGCGGTCCTGCAACGCGACCAATCCGATGTAGCGCTCCAGAGGGTCTGTCTTCCGCGTGATGGACTCGTACGCGCGCTCGACCTGCTGCTCGATGGTGTTGACCTCGACCGGCAGCAAGCCTTCCAGCCCGAGGGCCTCACGTTCTTGGCGCGAAAAGGCCGTGTCCTTATTGAGCAGAGGGTGGTTGAGCACCGCCTGTCCGCGAAGAGGCGTGTGGGCGGGATCGGGCTTCATGGGGCCTCCACTGGATGCGATCGCCGCAGCTCATAGGCGATGCTCAAGCTCAGCACGGTGCGAATGAGAATGACCCCCGCGACCAGCCCGATGCCCTCCAGCGTTGGAGTCACGATGGTCTTGAGGATGTCCGCGGCGATGAGGAACTCGATCGAGAGCACCAGCCGCTCCGCCAGACGCAGGCGGACGTCGGTGGTCCGCTCCGCAATGCCCCGTCCACCTCCACGCAGGACCGCCGCGCCCAACTCGAACAGCCCCATAGCGACGGAGCCTGCGATGAGGAGCGCGGCGATGCCTTCGATGACGCGGGCGGTGAGGTTGACGGCGGCTTCGAGCATGGGTTCATTCAGTGGGACGAGGTGTGGGTGATGCCGTGACGGGTGGCGTGATGTGCCGATGGACCTCCGCGGGCCCCGCGCTCGGCTTTCTCCAGCGTCATCAGAAAACTCAGCCCCGGGTCCTTGGACTCTGAGGACTGCAATCGAGACCAGTTGCGACGGATGTGCTCACGCAGGAACGCCACGATGTCGGCGAGAAGCACGACCTGGAAACTGCGCGAAGGAACATCCGGCGGGAGCGAGCCGAAGGCGATGAGCCGGACGCGGTGTCCGTGGTGCGTCGTCGCGTGCCCATCGCGAACAAGCCGCCCGGCCAGGTCCGCCGCTTGAGCGGGCTCGCAACACCCGAACCGCGTCATCGCCGCGGCGAGCACGCTCGGATTGGTCGCGGCGCGGTTGAGCACGGCGCGGCCTTCCTTCACTTCGCCGATGATCATGTCCGGCACGCCGGGCCGGACGTCGAGGGCCGGATCGGTCTCGACCGGGCACGCGGCGCCAACAGGCGACCCATTCACCTCGGGCGTGAGCGTACAGGAGTGGCCGAACCGAAACGCAAGCACGTCCAGGTCCGTCGCGGTCTGGAATCCGCCGCTCGGCACGAATTCAACAACGGGGTATTCCGTGACGGTGAGGTAGCCATTCACGCGGAGGTAGGTCTGCACAAGGGCGACGGCGTTGTCCACGGCTGGGGCTCCGACAAGGACGTGCGAAACTCATCGCGGTGATGGGACGGGTTTCGGACTGGTGCGGGGTGGGGGTTGCTGCCCGGTTTCGGTTTCGGGCTTGGCTTCCGCCGCGGGAGCGACTGGCTCGGCTGGCTCGCTCTTTGGCTTCTCCGCCTGCGCCCGCCGGGGCGACAGAGGGTGGTTGGGGCGGGTGGAGGCGACGGCGGACATGGGGCTCCACACGGTTGCACCACCCCCCACGCGCCGGACTGCCACGGCGTACTGCGTGCCCGAGGTCAGCGTCTGAAGTTGGCGGTCAACGAAGCGAGGTTGAGTCGTCTCGCCGATCTTCCAGAAGTCCGGCTGACCCGGTTGCCGCCGCCCCACCTCGAAGACGTCGCCCTCTTGAATCACGCCGCCGGGCATGACCCAGGTGACGGTGACGGTCGCGTCGAGGTTGTGGACGGCGTGGATGCTGGCCGGCGGCGAAGGCACGCCCGCTACCAGCGTGACGCCGGAGTTGACGGCGTTGCGGTGCCCGGCCCGCCGGTGGGGCCGCTTGTACTCTTGCCAGTAGTACGCGCGGCGGTGGTCCCAGTCGCGCCGGGCGGCGGCGGAGTGGTCAATCTCGCGCTGCGCCGACTGTTCCCTTGCCGCGGGTTTCTGTGCCGCGTCGCTTGATGGTGATGTGCGTTGTGGTGGTGAAGGGGGAGGCGAAGGTGCGGGTGCCGGGGACGGCGGCGCCGTTTGAGTGTGCGACGGACCCGGTTGCGCCGAGTGTGAGGCGGGCTGGGCTGTCAGCACGAGCAGCGTGGAGAGCATCATTGCGATCAACATGGCACAGACCTCCTTCATCTCGAACTCCGCGACTCAGACTTCACGGCTGCGAGGGACGGTTTGCCGGCGAGGTCGCCGGGGGATCGGTTCGTGTGACCGTCCGACTGCGCGAGCGCCACCGCGAACAACACCGGCATGATCCATCGTGTCATGCCCCCGCCCATTCCCGTCGTCCCTGTACTTCCGCCACAGCAGCCCATGACTAGTTCTCCTGCGCCGCGTTCGGGGCTTCATCTTGGCAGCGGTGATCGCTGGCGCGTATTTCGGCCAGGTACCCGACTCGTTCGACCGCGGCGATGAGTTCTTCGCACAGGCACGCCTCGTCGTGCTCCACCGTTGCGGTCGCCTTGTAGAGATTCACTTCCACGTTCCTCACTCCCTTCACACGCCGCAGCGCCCGCTCGATCCGGTCGCAGCAGGCATTGCACTGGCATCCGTACAACAGGCACACCGTTCGCACAACACGCTCCTGAGCACCGCTTCCCTGCGCTGCCTTCTCGACCGGTCGCCGCCACGACGATCACCGCTCATCACGCGATGACGGCCATCTGCCGTCGCACAGTCCGCGCCGCGCGTGGTCTGGAGGCGCTCCGGCTCTGGCCGGGTGTCATGCGGCGCGGTTCGACCGCGTTGGCGACGGCTGGCTCCTCAGCAACCGCGCCGGTGACCAACGGCTCAACGAAAACGAAGTCCGTGATCCCCGCTTCGGCCCGCGCTTCGCCGACGATCCCCCTGAGGTGCATCTCGGCCTCAAGCCAGTTGAGCTGCTCGTTCCCTCCGTAGAGTCGCCACAGCTCCTCGGCGATAGCCGCGATCAGGCGTTGGGTCAGGTCGATCTCACGCTGCCGGTCCACGACGGGGCGAATGATGATTCTCATAGCAGGGTTCCAGAGTCGGCGAGTGCTCCAAGCTGACGCAAGAAGCATCGCTCATTCCGGCGCGGGCGAATAGGCGGACGTTTCCCCAATGCGAGCCCGAGCGAGGATTCGACGGGGGCGGTCACGGGCGCGGGGAGCGTCGCCAACGTAGAGTGTTCCAATGGCCAAGGGACGACGAACACCGAAAGAGGTCGCCTGTCGGGACGCCACGTGCCCAGTCCTATCCGGCAATCGCGCCTCGGGGGCGCCGCCGGGATGCGAGTGCGGCCGGAATGCAGAGCTGGAGGCCGTCCTGTTCTCGACGCTCGACCCGGTGGTCACAATTGACTCGTTCGGGACGATCCGCTCGGCCAGCAAATCGGTCGAGCGCGTCTTCGGATGGACGCCCGCAGAGCTCGTGGGCCGCAACGTCCATGTGCTCATGCCCGAGCCGCACCGCTCGGGCCACGACCAGTACCTCGCGAACTACCGGAAGACGCTCAAGACCAACATCCTCGGCCGCACGAGGGAGTTCGACGCCGTGCGAAAGGACGGCACGCGATTCCCCGTCGAGCTGTCGGTGTCCAGGGCCGACGTGCCCGGCCAGTCGTTGCCCGTCTTTGTCGGCATCATTAAGGACGTGTCGGCGCGCAAGGCGGCTGAACGCGAGCTGCGGCGCCACCGCCGGCAACTTGATGCGATGGTCCGCGAGCGAACTCGCGCATTGGAACAGAGCCACGAGCAGCTCCGCATGGCCGAGCGTCTGACAGCCATTGGCACGCTCGCCGCGGGCCTGGGCCACGACATGAACAACGTGTTGCTTCCCATGCGAACGAGGATGAACGCCCTGGACGCGATGGCCCTGCCCAAAGCGGCCGCCGAGCATCTGTTCCAAATGCGGAAGTCGTGTGTGTACCTGCAGCAGCTCACCGACGGCCTGCACATGCTGGCGCTCAGCCCGGATGAGGACGACGCCACCGACGCGGCCACCGATCTTCACGAATGGTGGTGTACCGTCGGCCCGCTGCTGACCAAGGCCGTGCCCAAGGGAGTTCGCTTCGAGTCAACGGTTGCGAGAGGACTGCCGCGCGTTCCGGTCGCGCCCCACAAGCTCACGCAGGCCGTGCTCAACCTCATCGTCAACGCTGGCGAGGCGATCCAGTCGATGCGCAAACGCCCGCGCCGTGCGGTCGTGCGGCTGTGGGCTCACGCCCCAGGGGGAGAGGCGGCGGGCGCACGCGAGGTCCACCTAGGCATCGCCGACAACGGCCCCGGAATGACGCCCGAAGTGCGCGCCCATGCGTTCGACGCTTTCTACACAACAAAAAAACGCGGCCTGGGAACCGGCCTTGGCCTGTCGCTGGTACGGAGCGTGGTGGTGAACGCCGGAGGAGAGATCGACGTCGAGACCTCGCCGGGGAAGGGTGGGAAAGGGGGCACCGAGATCGTCCTGACGTTCCCGATCGCTCACGAACGCGAAGACGGCAACTTTGCTCGTGCGGCGACGGTGCATCTTCTCGACCGCCGCGCCGCGTCGATGGCCGCGCATATTCTGGAATCAGCCGGGTGGCATGTCACACGCGCCGTTGACCCGACCCCACCTCTTGCCCCTGCTCCAGGCGGTTCAACACTCTGGGTCACTGAGCCAAGCGAACGTGCGCTCAAGGCAGCGAAGAAGTACGCGAAGGGTACATGTTGTACCATCGTTCTGGTCGGAAAGCCGCGCCCACTTACCCCTTGGGCAATGCTCGGGGCCCACGTCGTCGAGATCCCGCGCGACTTCGACGCTCTGCGTGACACAATCGGACGGGCCATCGCCAGCGTTACAGGAGCACGCCGATGACGCCGTCGTCCCCCCGAACCCCGGCCTCCAGCGCCGCGGTCCGTCTTCTCTGCGTGGACGACCACGCCTTCCTCGTCGAGGGCCTCAAGGCGCAGTTCTCTGCCACGGGTGGAGGACGGGAGTTCCAGGTCGTCGGACGGCTCGCTACCGCGCAGAACCTTGTCAAGGAAGCCCAGCGGCTCCGGCCCGACATTGTGCTTCTCGACATCGAAATGCCCGGGCCCGACCCCTTCGAGATGGCCGACCGCCTGCACCGGCTGGACGAACGGGCCAAGATCGTGTTCCTCAGCGCCTACGTCCGCGACCACTACATCGCCGAGGCGTACCGCTGCGGCGCTTGCGGCTACTTCTCTAAGGCCGACGAGATCGAGGACATCGTGGAAGGGTTGCGCCAAGTCGCCAAGGGCGGCGGCGCCGACGGCGACTTCGTCTTCGGCCCGAAGGTCAAGGCCCGCTGCCGACCGCCCAAACAACGGCACACGCTCGGTGGGACGCGCGCCGCCAAGCGTGAAGCGCAGCCTCCCTCGCGTCTCGACACGCTCTCGGCCCGCGAGTTGGAGGTGCTGCGCCTCATCGGCAAAGGACTTTCTCGCAACGAGATCGCCGAGGCCCTCTCGCGGAGCGCCAAGACGATCGACCGGCACCAGGAGCGGATGCTCAAGAAACTGGGCCTGGAGACCCGGGCCGAGTTGATGAAGTTCGCTATCCGCGAGGGGTTGGCGGAGGCGTGAAGCCATTGCGCCCGTCTTGGCCAATCCTGCGCATCCCGGCCCTCTGGCAATCTCTCCCGTATGTGGGTGAACCGAATGCATGAAGTAGAGATGCTTACTTGTCCGCCAAGCGTGCCGTGAAGCCGATGTCGTTCACGAGGTTGACCAGTGCCTCGCGGCTGACGCGGGCCTCGTGGTCGATCACGGCTCGTCCGGCCTCGCGGTCCACCTTCACGTCCTTCACGCCCTCGACGCGACCCAGGGCTCGCTCGATGCTCCCGGCGCAACCGGCGCAGTGCATGCCTTCGATCTTGAGGATGGTCTTCATGGCGTGCTCCCATCGTTCTCGGGTACGGGCGGGGCGGGGGACGGGGTGGGGAGCGGGGCGAGCCGTCCTCCGACCGCACGTTCAAGCTCGATTCGAGCGATGGCGGCCTGACGTTCAAGGTCGTTGAGCCGCGCCCGTGCGTCGATGAGTTCTCGCTGGGCCTCCAGCAGCACCGTCACGTCGGCCTGCCCCGCCTTAAGCGCGGCCTCCGCGAGCGTCAGGTTCCGCTCCGAGATCGCCAGCACCGTGGAGCGGTACTGCTCGACGAGCCGCGAAGCGCTGTCGAACTCGACCCACGCCACGCGAGCTTCGCGCACGGCCCGCTGCGAGACCGCCTCGTAACTGGCGAAAGCCGCGCGGGCGAGCGACCCGGCTTTGGCGATCTGTGCCTGGTTGGTGTCGAAGATCGGGACGGCGATCTCGACGACCGGCCCGATGGTCTTCTTCCCGTCCACGTCCCGCTCGAAGTCCGCGCCCAGCCCGAAGTCCTTCAGGCGGCTGCGCTCCTCGACGGACAGGCCCGCTCGCTGGGCTTCGACGATGAAGCCGGCTGCGGCCACATCCAATCGCTGCGAGGCGGCGAGCGCGATCGCGGTGGTCTCGTCAAGCGAGAGCTCCGCGGCGAGGGAGGCGTCCGCCTCGGCGGTCCATTCCGCGTTGTCGCTTGCGAAGCCGATCAACTCCAGCATCCGGCGGCGATCCTTGGCGAGGTCGCGGACGACAATGGCCCGCTCGGCCTGCGCCTTGGCCTGTTGCTGGCGAGCGCGGTTCACATCGAGCGTTGTTCCTTCGCCGCCGCGCACCCGGGCGTCGAGCGAATCGATGGATTTCTGGATCGTCGCGAGATTCTCATCCGACAGTGCCACCGCCCGCTGCCCGAAGGCGATGCGGGCGTGCGTGGCTTTCACCTCCGCGACCAGCGTGAGCGCCTTGTCCGATATGTCGAGTACGGTCTGGTTGAGCCGGGCGTCGGCAGCCCTGATCTTGCCGCCGCGCAGCCAGAGGGCCGTGAACGACTGCACGACCTGCGCCCCAATGAACGTCCCCCCGCTCACCGGATCAAAGGGGAACCGAAGAGTCAGTCCGAGCACCGGGTTCGGCAGCAGGCCCGCCTGCACGAGATCGGCCCGTGATGCCGCGATCTGCTCGACCTGCGACCTGATCTCGCGGTTGTTCCGGAGCGCCATCGCGAGGGCCTGCTCGACCTTGAGCGGCGTGCGGCCGTCCCACGTGGTCAACGATCCCTCCCACGGCTCGGTCCACGTCGGCGTCACGCCTGAGCGTTCGGCGACGGTCGAAGCGGCCCGGTTGATGTCGGCCTTGGGGTCGAGCGAGGCGCAGCCGCCAGCGACAGCGAGCAGGACGAGCACGGCGGGCGCGAGCGTGCGGCGTTTTGGGATCGATCGACGTGGTGCGAGGAACATCATGCGGGCAATCTCCGATCGGGAATCGCCCACGCCGCGTAGGCGGGGCGGGGTGGTTGTTGCGATTACTAGTGTTCATGGCCGGCACCGTGGCCGTGCCCGGTGTCGGGCGTGGTCGGCGCGGCCGCGTCGGGCTTCTTCTCCGCACGGCTCGACCAGTGCAGGTGCGCGATCTTGGGCGTGCCGCCCTCGTCCACGACGACGTAGGTGACGGCCGCGAGGTACTTCTTGGTGAGTTCTTTGTGGTTGGGGTCGGGCACGGTAAACGAGCCGATCTGGCGCACAATCGAAGTCGTGCCGAAGGTCTGCACATCCTCCTTGGTCGCCGTCATCACGAACCCGGGCATCTCCTTGAGTTCCGGCAGCAGGTGGTGGTCGCGGTAGGTCTCCCACGTACCCTCATCGCTCGCGTTCTCGCTCACGGTGGCGCGGCCCTTGTCCAGGAAGATCGCGTTGAGCGCCGTGGCGTCGGATTTCGTACACGCGGCCATGTACGCGCGGGCGACCGTCACCGCCGGGTTGCTGGCGAGCGCGGCGGCGTCGGGCTGGACGTTCGTCGCGGCCACCTGTGGTTTGGCCTTCACCGCCGCATCGATCGCCGTGACGGCCTCGGGCGCGTGCTTGGCGAGCAGGACCATCTTCTCGTCGTCGGTCTTCTTGTCCCACTTACCTTCGCAGCCGGGGCAGCAGAACCCGATGGTCACGCCCTTGAACTGCCGCGTGGGCGACTCGGCATCCACCTCGCCCTCCTTGATTGGGCAGACCTTGTTGACGGGCTCGGCGTTCACACTCGCCATCGACGCGGCGAGCACGGCGAACGCGGCGGGTGTTCCCGTGCCCCCTTGGGGCGAGTTTGTCAGAGTGGGGACGGATGCCGCGGTCTTGGGCGCGCCGCAGCACTGCGCGAGTGCCGCGGGCGTGAGCATCCCCGCGATAAGGATCGAGGTCGAAGCGAACAGGACGGTGGAACGGATCATCGGGAATCTCCAAAGAAAATGGTTCTGGTCAACGGACACACGGGTTCACTTGGCGGCGGTCTTGGGCACGCACCGGTCGCAGTCCACGCCCTCGGGGGCGCAGGCCTTGCAGCGGACCATGAGCACGCCGTCCTTCTCGTAGATGGTCATCTCGTCTTTGCACTCCTCGCACATGTGCGTGGTGATGGTGCGGTTCGTCGCGAGGCCGCCGCGCGGGCCGCCGGTGCTCCGGGCCTTGCGGATCTGGTCGTAGCACTTGGTGCAGACGGAGACCTGCCCGGTTTGGGCCTTGGCCACATCGTGCTTGCCGGTGGCGCAGCCTTGGGCGAGGATCGTGGATGCGGCGGCGAGAATCAGAAGCGTTCGGCTGGGTGTCATGGGACGATCTCCGGGAACAGGCCGCGCTCCTCCCGCCGCACCGTGCGGCGAGACGACGAGCGATGAATCGGCCCGCGCCGCTTTCGCGGGGCGGGTCGTGGTGGTCTCTTACTTGCCGTGCTCGTGCGGCTTGGACTCATCATGCGCATCGCCCTTGGCGACGTTGAACGTGAAGGGCACGGTGATGACCTTGCCATTGTGCTGGAACTGGGCCCAGCCCTTGTAGAGGCCCGCGGCCTTGAAGTGCGCCTCGAAGTCCACCTTCGGGCCGCCCTTCATGTCGGTGTGGCCCTGCTTGGCGTGGTCGTGGTCGCCCTCCGCGTGCTCGTGCGGGTGGCTATGAACGAACTCCTTAAGGTCCTGGCTCATGATGACCAGGTGCCCCATCGCGCCCAGGTAGGGCGTCAGGTCGTTCACCGGCTTGCCGTCCTTGGCAATCGTGTACGACATCGTCGTGGGCTTGCCCGTGGTCACAGGTCCACCGGTGTTGAGCGTGACGGTGTACCCGTCCACCGTCTTGGGCTTGTCGCTGTCGGCCTTGAGCGCAACCGCCGGCGCGGGTGCACCCTCCACCTTCAGCGTCACCGGCACCACCTGCATCCCCACGTCCTTGGGCGTGAAGTCGTTGAAGAGCGTGTACTCGCCGCCCGCGGGGAAGGTCCACGCGAACGTGAACGTGCCGTCGGGCTGAAGCACCGGGTGCTCGTGGGCGTACCACGAAAGGTCCTTGCTCACCATGAGCAGGTGCAGCGGCATCTCATGGACGATCTCGACGGTCTTCACGGCCAAGCCCGTGGGGTCCTTGATCGTGAAGAGGAAGTTGGCGGGCTTGCCCGCCTCGATCTTGCCCCCGATCGGCTTCACATCCACCGTGAACTTGTCGCTGGTCTGCTTCTTGAGGTTCATCGAGCAGACCGGGCACTTGCCGGGCTTGTCGTAGGTCTTGGCCCCCTCGCAGTGCATGGGGCAGAAGTAGACCGACGGCGCCGCGGCATTGAGCGAGTCGAACTGCTTCTGCATCTCCTTGTACGCGGCCGTCACGCCCGCCGCATCCTTCTTCTCGCCCGCATCGTGCAGACGGTCGCCCGCCTCGGCCAGGGCCTTGCCCGCGAGGTTGATGTCCTTGACCCGAGACTTGTCCACGCCCGAGCCGGGCTTGAGGGCCAGCGCGCCCAGGTTGCGTGCGATCGACCCCGCCGCGTCGGCCTCCTCGTGGGCCATCGCCATGTCGCCCTTGGCGACGGCGGCTCCGACCTCGGCGAGCCGCTCACGGATCTCCTTGATCGCGGCGGCGTAGGACTCGGGCGCCTTGGCGGCCGCGCCGTGCCCGTGCCCGTCGTCCTTGTGCTGGGCGAGCGCGGGCGCAGCGGTGAACGCCGCCCCCGCGGTGATGAGTGCGAACAGGATGGAGCGTTTGGGATACTTCATGTCAGGACTCCTTGCGGTGGTGAGTGGAACAGTCGGATCGGAGAGGCCCGCGGCGGCTAACGCGACCGGGAGGGCGAAGGTCATGCCGCGAACACCGCGGCCGTTGGGTCACGTGTTGTGCGGCGTGCAGCCCTCCTTCCCGGTCCCGCGCCCGATGCAGACGTGCGCCGCGGCAGGGGCGTGCAGCGTCCCGTTGGCCGTGCCCGCGTTGCGTCCTGCGATCGGGATGATGACCCGAGCGGGCGCGGGGTGCGTCAGGTCCTCGAAGATGTCGTGCACGCCCCGGAAGGCGTCGCTGGCGACGGCGACGATCAGGTCGTGGTCGGCGGGCGAGAGCGAGAGGATGTCGAGCGACGCCTTGAAGAGCGACCAGCGGTCGCGCTGCAACTCGCCGTGCGGCTCCAGGTACTCGGTGCCGGACCCCTTGCCCGCGGCGTCGAACAGGCCCAGGGCTCGCCGCACCGCCGGCCCGATGTAGCGCCCGCCGTTAGTCGAGCCCTCCAACACGTAGAGCGTGCCCAGGAGCGACACGGGCGCATCGGCGGCCAGCCCGTCGATCCGCGCGCGGAACAGGTGCGTGGCCGGGAGGGGCGGGTGCCCGCTGACGCACTGTCCGAGCGTTTCCAGGTCGGCCAGGAGGTCCGGCGTGCGCATGTGGTGCTCGCGGACCACTAGCCGGAACACGCCGTGCTCGGCCGCGAGCCGGCACAACTGCGTTTCCAGCGTCAGGTGCACGTGCAGCATCTGCGCGAGGTAGCGGGCGTACCCCGCGCGGTCGATGCGGCCCGTGACCATCGCGGCCATGAGCGGGTGCTTCTCGGCGCGGGCATGGTCGGCGCGGGTCTCCTCCTTCAATCGCTCGGAGAGCGGCTTGGGGGGGCGGTTGGGGGAGGTCGATGGGCGGTAATCGATCATGGCTGGTTCTCCGGTGGACGGCGTGCGGGCGGGATGAGGAACGGGGGTGGTCACGGGTTACCTGGCTTTGGCCTTGGCGAGGAGTTCCTCGGCCTCGGCGACGTAGTACTCGGTGCAGGCGACATCGAACTTGGAGAACGCCCCTTTGGCGTTCGCGTCGGCGAGCTTTGCGTTGAGGGCCTTGACGTGGTCCAGGTGTCGCTGGGCCGCGGCCAGGCCACGGTCCTTGGCGAAATCAACCTCGCGCTGGGCTTCGAAGCGCCGCAGCGACCAGAGGTAGGAGTGCTCGACGGTCTGGTGCGCGATCGGCGTCCCGTCGTTCAGGTCGTGGAGCATCTTGCAGGCCTTTTCGGCGGCGGCCAGACGCGCGGCGGCGCTGGGTGTGGCCGCGGCGGCGGCGGGGGGCGTCGGCTGCGACGCCGCCTGCCCCAGCGCGATGGCAGCGGCGACGGCCAGGCCAGCGGCGGCGAGGAACCCGAGGACGATCCGGTGATTGAGCGTGGTGTTCATGCGCTGACTCCTTTGTTCATGCGGACCTTGGACTCCAGGCGAAGGAGCGGCCCATCTGCCGCGCCCTCGGACGGACGGCCGACGTCGGGTCGGAGGCGACAAGGCAGTTACATGGTTCCAAAGCCGCTCCGCCGGGGGCGGCCCTTTCACCGCGCGGGGTTCGCGCCGACGCGGCCCCATGCGCGATACGCTCTCCGCGATGCTCCCCATCGTGCTGTGGCTGGTGTACGCGGTCCCCGCTTACGTCCTGTGGACGCTGGTGTTCCGCGTGCGCTACGGCTTCTCCCCCGTGGCCGAACGCTTCCCGCCGCGCAATATGTACCAGTGGATGGACACGCTGCTGTTCGTCACGCTGCTCGGCTACTCGGCGTGGCTGGTCCTCGGCCCGCGCCCCGACCCCGCCCGCGCCCTGAGCGTGCCCGCGGGTTTCGCCGTCTGGGCGCTTGGCGTCGGTCTGCGGTGGTGGGCCATCTCCACGCTCGGGAAGCACTGGCGGATCGGACAGGACGAGAAAGACCAGCGGGCGGCGTTCGTCGCCACCGGCCCGTACCGCCTGATCCGTCACCCCATCAACGCCGCGCTCATCCTCGTGGCCGGGGGGATGCTGCTCATGAACGGACCCGAGGCGCGGACGCTGGTCCTGCTGGGCGTCAGCGTGATCTACTACGCGGTGCAGGGACGGGCCGAGGATCGGCGCTGGCGGGGAAAAGCGATTGTGTAGATCGGGGCGCAGGGCTTGCTCGCCGACCAGCTCCACATCGGAACGGGTTCGCATCGCGCGCGAGGTGTTCATGGCGTCCCCTCCGGCTTTTTCCCGTCGGCTTGTGAGTCGCTTCGCGTCGGCGGGGTGACAGCGGGCGCGGGCGTTGGAGTGGTCGGGACCGGCGCGGCGCTGGTCGCATCCGCCGCCGTATCCTCATGCTTCTTGCCTTCCTTTGTGCTCTCGGTGCCTCCGTGGTGAACTGTCTTCACCCCGCCCGCCGCGTGGCCGTGCTTGTCGATGTGCTCCTTGGCCAGCCGCTCCGCGGCTGATTTCCCGAAGCGGTAGAAAACGGCCGGGGTCACGAAGAAATCGAGCAGCGTGCTGGTGATGAGACCGCCGAGGATGACGACCGCGACCGGGTACAGGATCTCCTTGCCCGGCTCGCCCTTGCTCAGCACCAGGGGAATGAGGCCCAGCCCCGCCGTGACGGCGGTCATGAGCACCGGGGCGACGCGCTCCTGGCTGCCCCGGATGATGAGCTCCTTGCTCCAGGCCTGCCGCTCCTCGGTCATGAGGTGGATGTAGTGGCTGACCATCAGCACGCCGTTGCGGGTGGCGATGCCGGTGAGGCTGATGAAGCCCACCAGCGAGGCGACGCTGAACGGCTCGCGGGTGATCGCCAGCGCCGTCACGCTGCCGATCAGCGCGAAGGGGACGTTGAGCATGATCTGCGCGGCGACCATGCCCGAGCGGTAGTGCGTGTAGAGGATGACGAAGATGGCGACCAGCGAGCCCAGGCCCAGGATGAGCAGCAAGCGGGTCGATTCCTGCTGCGCTTCGTAGAGGCCGCCGTACTGGATGGTGTAGCCCCCCCCACCCGCGGGCAACTTCACATCCATCGCGATGGATTCCTTGATGTCCTTGACCGTCGAGCCCAAGTCGCGGCCGCGGACGTTGCACTGCACGACGATGCGGCGGCGGAGGTTCTCGCGGGCGACCTCGTTGGGGCCGAGCCGCTCGACGACCTCGGCCACATCGCGCAGGAGCACGATGGCCCCGGTGGGAGAGACGAGCCTGACCTCTTCGAGGCGCGTCGGGTCGGTGCGGTGGTGATCGTCGAGCGTGAGCGTGATGTCGAACGACTTGAGCCCCTCGAGCACCTGGCCGACCACTTTGCCCTTCGTCGCCGTCTCCATCGCATCGGTGAGCATCGCGGGCGTGAAGCCCACGCGGGCCGCGGCGTCCCGGTTCACACTGATGTGCAGCTGGGGCACCAGCACCTGCTGCTCGACCTGAAGGTCGGCAACGCCGGGGATGCCCTCCATCGCAGCCTTGGTCTGATCCGCCAGCGTGCGGAGCGTGTTGAGGTCGTCGCCGAAGATCTTGATCGCCACCATCGCCCGCACGCCGGAAAGCAGGTGCTCGATGCGGTGGCTGATGGGCTGGCCGACACCGACGTTGACTCCGGGGAAGACTTCGAGCTTCTCCTGGATCTGTGCAAAGACTTCCTCGCGCGGGCGGATGTCCTTCGCAGCGGGCGGCTTGCGGCCGCTGGCGACCGGGTGCTTGTCGGGGTCCTTTGCCTCTTCCCTGGTCCACAGGTCCACGTCGATTTCCGAGGAATGGACTCCTTCGGCGTGCTCATCCTGCTCCGCGCGGCCCGTGCGGCGGCCGACGTTCTTCACCTGCGGGATCGAGAGGATCGCCTCCTCGGCCCTGGCGGCGATCCGGTTGGATTCCTCGAGCGAGACGCCCGGCGTAAGCATGAACGAGACCGTCGCCGTGCCTTCGTTGAACGGCGGCAGGAACTCCGACCCCAGCCGCGTGACCATGAAGAGGGCGAGCGCCACCAGCGCGCCCAGCGTGCCAAGGACCGCGATCGGACGCGGCATCGAGATCGAATAGGACTTCAGCGCCAGCCGCTTGCAGACGCGGAGCAGGAGGCCGTCCTTGCCGTGCGTCATCCGCTTGATGCCCGGGAGCAGGTAGTACGCGAGCACCGGCGTGATCGTGAGCGCTACAAGCAGGGACGCGAAGATGCTGATGATGTACGCGGTGGCCAGCGGCGTGAAGAGCCGGCCCTCAATGCCGGGGAGGAAGAACGTCGGGAGGAAAACGAGATTGACGATGACGGTGCCCAGGATGATCGGGTTGCGGATCTCGCTGGAGGCATCGAAGACGACCTGCACGATCGGCCGGGGGCTGACAGCGCGGCGGTTCTCGCCCAGACGCCGGTACACGTTTTCGACATCGACAACCGCGTCATCCACCAGCTCGCCGATCGCTACCGCCAGCCCGCCCAGCGTCATGGTGTTGACGCTCATCCCGAGCCAGTGAAACACCATGAAGGTCGTGATGATCGAGAGCGGCAGGGCCGTGAGCGTGACGATCGTTGTCCGCACGTTCATGAGGAACAGAACCAGGATAATCACGACAAGGACCGCACCGAGCTCCAAGGCCTCGATCACATTGCCGATCGATGCCCGGATGAAGTGCTCCTGTCTGAAGAGGTCGGCGTTGAGGTCCAGACCTGCCGGCAGCGTGGGCTTGATCTGGGCGAGCGTCGCGTCCAGCGATCGGGTGAGCGTGAGGGTGTCCGCGCCGGGCTGCTTCTGGATCGCCATGATCACGGCCGGGGTGGCGTTCTCCGATCCGTCACCGCGTTTGATGGTGGGCCCGGCTTCGATGACCGTGGCCACGTCTCGGATCAACACAGCGCGGGGCGGTGACTCGTGGTCGCCGGGCTTGTTGGTGATAAGGGACGCTGCAATGTCGTCGGCGGTCTGCACCCGGCCAAGGTTGCGGACGACCAGTTCTTGCGCGCCACTGGCGAGGAACCCGCCGCCCGTGTTCTGATTCGCCGCCTGGAGCGCCCGCTCAACATCCTCCAAAGTGAGATCGAACAGCCGCAGCTTGTCCGGGTCGA
The DNA here is from genome assembly GCA_964564695.1 of uncultured Phycisphaeraceae bacterium. Taxonomy (GTDB): domain Bacteria; phylum Planctomycetota; class Phycisphaerae; order Phycisphaerales; family UBA1924; genus CAZMCC01. The sequence continues at coordinate 47,420 of CAZMCC010000008.1, forward strand.
CCTGGACGCGGAACTGCTTGAGATCGCCACCCATCACGGTCACTTGCGCGATGCCGGGAATGGACAGGATGGCAGGGCGGAGCACGAACTCGGCCTGCGTCCGCACGTCCATGGGCGAGAGGGTCTTGCTTGACACGCTGATCAGGGCGATCTCGCCCATAATGCTGGAGGCCGGAGTCATCACCGGGACGATGCCGGGCGGGAGTTTCTCTGTGACGGTGCCAAGCCGCTCGGTGACGACCTGGCGGTTGTACTTTGGATCGGTACCCCACGCGAACTCGACGTAGACGATCGAGAGCCCAAGGGCGCTTCGGCTCCGCACTCGCTCGACGCCCGGGGCGCCGTTCACGGCGGTCTCGATGGGGTAGGTGACTTGGGCCTCGACCTCTTCCGGCGCAAGGCCCGGAGCCTCGCCGAAGATCGTGACCACCGGGCGGTTGAGGTCGGGCAACACGTCGGTCGGCGTGTTGAACGTGACGTAGAGGCCATAGACCGACACCAGCAGCGCGGCGATGAGCACGAGCACGCGGTTGTTCAGCGATGATCGGATGATCCAGTTCAGCAAGGGAGAGTCCTCTTCTTCAGGGCCGATGAGCGGAAGATTGATCAGTGCGAGTGGCCGTGGCCGTCGGGGCTCTGCGCGGGCGCGGCGGGCCCCGGCGCGCCGGGCACGAAGCCGCGAAGTTGCGAGAGGCTGAACGCGCCGCTCACAGCGATCACATCACCGGGCACCAGTCCTAGCTTGATCTCGACCACCCGATCATCACGAACCCCCGCGGCGATGTCGCGCTTCTTGTAGACGACGTCTTCACCCTTGCCTTCCCTCACGAAGACGTACTGAAGGGGACCCTCTTTGACGATGGCCGACGCGGGGATGACCACCGCCGAGTCGTTGCTGGCGACCACGATCGAGAGGTCCACGAACTGGCCCTGGCGGAGCAGGCCTTTGGCGTTCTCAGCATCGACCAGCACGTGCGCGGTACGCTTGGTGGCATCGATCACCGGGCTGACGAAGCGAACCGTTCCTTCCGCGACCACATCGCTTGCCGCGCCAACGCCGCGTCGGATGCGGACCTTGCTTCCGCCCGCCGCCGTAAGGCGATCGACGAGGCCTTCGGGCAACTCGCCCTCGACCTGGACCCGTGCAAAATCCCCGATCGTCAACAGTGGCTGACCGGCCTCGACTCCCTGGCCCACCGCCGCGCTGCGTGTGGTGACCACGCCGTCGATCGGTGCCAGAAATCGAATCAGACCGGGCCGAGCGGGGTCGGCGAGCACCTCGACCGGGTGAGGATCGTTCTCGGCGGGGAGTGTTCCCCGGAGTGCCTCTGCTGATGCGTGTGTGGTCTCGACCTGCTTCCGCAGCGACCCAAGCTCCGCCCGAGCCTGTTCCAGGGCGACCCGGCGCAGGCCGGCGTCGGCCCGCAACTTGATCGATTCGGATCTGCGTTGAGTCAGCAGGTTGGCGGAGACGTTTTCGCCCGCGCTCGTGAGTCGTTGCACTTCGGCCTCGAGAAGTTCCGCGCCTTGCGTAAGAGCGGGCAGTTCAATCTCAAGCGACTGCACCTGCGACTCTGCGCGCTTCAGTTCAGCGTTCAGCCGCTCGGTTTCTCCTTCCAGCCGGCGGACGTCATAGAGCAGCTTCGCCATCTCCGGCGAATCAACCTCGGCGAGCGTCGCGCCCTTCACGACGAGGTCGCCCGGCTGGACGGCGACCAGGCGAACCACGCCCGCGTAGCGGGGCGAGACGGCCACCAGCGCGTCCGGACGCGCCCGGACCATGCCGGTCAGACGGACGACATCTTCGACCTGCCCGAAGTCCACCTCGGCAGTGGCAAGGCCAATCGCCGCAGCGGTCGCTTCCGAAACCCTCTTCGGCGCATTCGGGTCGAACGTCGCCCCGGCGGGTTTGTTGTGCCCCTCGTGGGCGTAAACAGGAATCAGGATCGCCGCGGTAGCGAGCGCCAGTGCGCCCAGCCCCACAGCAGCGCGTGAGCGTGCCATGCGAGACCTCCGGTGAGGGTGCAAGAACAGGTCAGTCAGATGGATGGGGTGCGCCGAAGGGCGATGGGGGCGCGCGGGGGCCCGCCGACGATTCCGGTGTCTCCAAGCGCACTTTCAGCGCTTCGGCAACTGCGAATCGTCGGCACAGGCCAATCTGCTACACGATGAGCGCGCAGTGCTGGCGCAGAAGCGATGTCTGCGGTCGTTCGACGACGCGCAGTTGCCTGTCCAGGCCCCGGAAAATGGCTGGCGGAAGCACATTAGCGGGCAGGGCCCAGTCGAGAACCGCGATGACCACGGGCGCGGGCAACTCGACGGTCGACTTCTGGACCGTGAGCATCATCCCGCTGTTCTTGCCGCAGTCGCAGTCGTGCTCGTCGTCACCCGGCGCGCACGGCTTGGGGGAATGATCGTCCCCATCATTGGACGCAGGCCCGTCTTGGTGCTCATGGTGGGAGGAGTGATCGTGACTCGCCCCGTCGGCGTGAACATGGGCCAGCGTCTCGCCTTGGCGATCTGAAGCAGGAGCCTGGCACGGGACGCACGTGCTGAACCACGAGTGGAAGTTGCAGCAGCAGAATGACACGGCAACCACCAGCAGGAGGGTCACCAAGAGCCGAAATGGATTTCCTCGCTGGAGCATACCTATGGGGAGTATATAGGCCTACACGATGATACGTCGCGATCCGACACGAAGTTCGGCGAGATTCTCAGGGCGGACTAGTGCAAGAGAGACAAGTACTGACATCCAATTGGGCACAACAACACCATGTCCGCAGCATGCGGATTGCCAGAGCCTGCGGAGGATGGGAAATCGCGAGCTTATCTCCTAGTGACTGGCAAACTCCTTCCGGTGCTGCCACCGCTTGGCGAGGTAGAACACAACCGGGTACACGACCAGTTCCATCATGAAGCTGATCAGCAAGCCGCCGATCAGCGGGGCGGCGATGCGACGCATGGTGTCGGCACCGGTGCCGTGGGACCACAAGAGCGGGACCAGGCCGATCATCGCCGCGGCCACGGTCATCGCCTTGGGACGAATGCGCTTCACGGCCCCGTCGTGTACGGCCGCGTAGAGGTCAGCGACGGACTTCATCCGCCCCTGTTCTTTGAAGCGATCGAAGCTGTTGTCGAGATAGAGGAGCATCACCATTCCCGTCTCGGCGTCGAGCCCCGCGAGCGCGATGATCCCGATGACGACCGCCAGCGAGAGGTTGAAGTCCAGCGCGTGCATGAACCAGAAGGCCCCGACGAGGCTGAACGGCACCGCCAGAAGCACTACACCAACGCGGAACCACGAGCGGCTGCTCACATACAGCAGGAAGATGATGGTGACCAGCGCCATGATGCTCGCGGCGACCAGCCGCGGGATGGTCTTCTCCCAGAACTCGAACTGTCCGGAGAACACCAGCGTGTAGCCCGGAGGCAGGTTGACCTGTTGTGCGACCGTCTTGCGGGCCTCGGCGATGTAGCCACCGAGGTCGCGTCCCGCGATGTCCACGAAGATCCACGCCGTGCGCTGGGCATTCTCCGAGCGGATCATCGGAGCGCCGGGGGTGAGGTGAACCTTCGCGAGCTGCCCGAGCGGTATCTGGACTCGCTCGCCCTTGGGCCCGGGCATCGGGGCCGTGACCAGCACCTGTTCGAGCGCGGGCAAGTCGTCGCGGTAGTCGCGGAGGTATCGCACGTTGAGCGGGTAGCGCTCCAGACCCTCGACGGTCGTGGTGATATTCATGCCGCCGACCGCAGACTGGATCACGTCCTGCACGTCCCCGGTGGTTAGGCCGTAGCGGGCCGCGGCGGCGCGGTCGATGTCGAAATCGACGTAGTAGCCCCCGAGGGTGCGCTCGGGGTACGCCGAGACCGTTCCCGGAATGCCACGGACCGCGCTGGCGGCGCGCTCCGCGAGGTCGCCGAGTACCTTGAGGTCAGGGCCGAGAATCTTGATGCCCACCGGAGTCTTGATGCCCGTGGCGAGCATGTTGATGCGGTTTTCGATCGGGAATGGCCATGCGTTGGCCATGCCGGGGAACGACACAACGGAGTTGAGCCCCGCGTGCATCGTCCCGTCGGGGTCGGACCAGCCGAACTTGAGCTCTTCGGTCGTGATGGGCCGCTCGGCTGGCCAGAACGCGGCGTGGAACGGCTTCTGCAACCACTGGGGCCATGCACTGAAGAAGTACTCTGGCCGACGCGTCCGCCACTTCGAACGGTCGGGATTGAGCTGTGCGACCGTTTCGATCATCGACAGTGGCGCGGGGTCGGTGGCGGTCGCGGCCCGCCCGATCTTTCCGTGGACGCTCAACACTTCGGGGAACGTCTTGATGAGCTTGTCGGTTTGCTGCAGGAGCTGCTTGCTCTTGGTGATGCTGATGGAAGGGTCGGTCGTCGGCATGTAGAGCAGGTCGCCTTCGTCCAGAGGCGGCATGAACTCGGTACCCATGCGCGTCATCGGGTAGTAGGTCGATGCCAGCGTGATTGCGGCGAGGAGCAGCAGTCGCCAAGGGTGCGCCATGGCGAGATGGAACGCCGGCTCGTAGATTCGCTGGAGCACCCGGCTGATCGGGCTGTGCTGCTCGTGGATGATCTTCTGCGGCAGGAGCAGCATCGCCATCAGCACGGCCCAACCGCCCGCGATCCACCAGCGGAAGTGTTCCAGGTGCGGCATACCCGAGGCGATGATGAACAGCGCGGTCGCGGGCAGGAACATGGCGCCCATCGTGATGGCGGTGTTGCGCCAGAATCCCCAGCTCTTGGGGAGCACCCGCCCGGTGATGAAGTAGTACATCAGGACCGGGATGATGGTGATGGAGAGGAATGCGGCCGCGGTCATCGCAAAGGTCTTCGTGAAGGCAAGCGGCTTGAAGAGCCGCCCCGCCTCGCCCCCGAGCACGAACACCGGCAGGAATGAGACGGTGATGATGAGCAGGGAGAAGAAGAGCTGCGGGCCAACCTCCTTGGCCGCTGCCATCATGATGTCCGCCCGAGGCGTGGGCGGATGCCCGGCGTGAACGCGGTCCTCCTCCCGGTCCAGGTGCTTGTGCCCGTTCTCGACCATGATGACGGCCGAGTCCACGACCACGCCGATGGAGATCGCGATCCCGCCGAGGGACATGATGTTGGCGTTGATGCCCAGCAGGTGCATGACCAGCAGGGCCGCGATGACGCTGGACGGCACGACGAAGACCGCGACCAGCTCGCTGCGCATGTGGAGCAGGAACAAAATGCACACCAGCCCGACGACGATGATCTCCTCGACCAGCGTGTCGCGCAGCGTGGAGATGGAACGATTGATCAGGTTCGAGCGGTCGTAGGTGGTCTTGACGAAGACGCCCGGGGGCAGGCCGTCCTCCAGCGAAACCAGCTTCGCCTTCACGTCCGTGATGACCTTGTACGCGTTGGCCCCGAACCGGGCGACGACCACGCCGCCGACGGCTTCACCCTCGCCGTTCAGGTCGCCGACGCCCCGGCGCATATCGCCGCCGACCTGGAGGGTCGCGATGTCCCCGAGCATGACCGGCGTGCCCTTCTCGCCCAGCCCCACAGGAACCAGGGCGAGGTCCTCAAGGCCCTTGAGGTACGCCCGGCTGCGGACCATGTACTCGTTCTCCGCGATTTCGATGACCGCCCCGCCCACGTCGTTGTTGGCCCGCTGGATCGCCATCATCACGTCGCGGAGCGGCAGGCCGTACGCGCGCAGTTTGAGCGGGTCGAGGATGACCTGGTACTGCCGCACGTACCCGCCGATGGAGGCGACCTCGGACACATCCTCGACCGAGGTCAGCGGGTAGCGCATGTACCAGTCCTGGAGGCTGCGGAGCTGGGCGAGGTCCTGGTTGGCCGACAGCAGCGGCGTCTGGGTGAGCGGGTCCACGCCCGGCTTCTCGAACGCGCGGACCTTTACGATCTTCTCGCGCCGCTCCCGGGGTGCCTCATCGGGCGAGGCGTACCAGCGATCGCCCTCGGTGTCGTGCCAGAAGCCCTTGGGGTGGTCGGGGCTGTAATAGCCGGGAGACAGCACGTACTGGTACACCCAGCCCACTCCGGTGGCGTCCGGGCCGAGCTTGGGCTCGACCCCCTTGGGCAATCGGTCGCGGGCGAAGTTCAGGTACTCCAGCACGCGGCTGCGTGCCCAGTAAATGTCGGTGCCGTCCTCGAAGAGCACGTACACGAACGACTGCTCGAACATGCTGTAGCCGCGGACCACGGTGGAGCCGGGCACGGCGAGCATCGCGCTGGCGAGCGGGTAGGTGACCTGCTTGTCGACGACCTCGGGGTTCTGCCCGGGGTACTCGGTTTGGACGATGACCTGGACGTCCGACAGGTCCGGGATGGCGTCCAGGCGGATGTTGAAGATGCTCCACACGCCCGCGCCGACCATCATCGCGGTCAGCAGGAGCACCATGAAGCGGTTCTTGATGGCGAGTTCGATGATGCGTGCGATCATGCGTCACCTTGCTCCCTTCGCGCCGCCGACCCGGCGAACGATCGATCCGCACTCCTTCATGTCGTTGGCGTAATACGGATTGGCCACGTCGGCCTTCCGCTGCAGCCAGTCGGCCTTGGCCATCGGGCAGTTGACTACGAAGAGGGACTCGGCCACCTTGGGCGAGGGGGGCATCGCGTCGATCAGCAGGATGACCCCGGCGCTCACGCTCTTGAACGCCTCGCGCTGCTGGTCGATCGGCTTGCCCGTCAGCGACTCGGCGGCCCGCGCCGCCTCCGTGACCAGCCGCGTCGCCTCCGACCCCGAGACCTCGCCGTGCAGGGCGTGGATGGCGGCGATCAGGCCGTCGGGCTTGAGCGGCGTGGCGTCCTTCTGCACCGCCCCCAGCGATTCGGCCAGCACGAGGTACGCGCTCACGATCGCGTCTACCCGCGCCTGCGCGGCGGGCGAGATCGCGATCGGTGCGGCCCGGGGGGCGGTGGGGGTGGGGGCGGCGCTCGACGGGGCGGGGGCCGCCGTGGGGGCTTTCTGCTGCTCCAGGAACTTGGCGATCGCCTCGCGGAGTCGGCTCTCGGAGTCGATCAGGAACTGCCCGCTGGAGACCACCGACTCGCCGGCCTTCAGCCCCGAGCGCACCTGCACCAGGCCCTGCTCGCCCGAAAGCCCGATTGCGACGTCCCGCGGCTCGAAACGCCCCTTGCCCGTCATCACGAAGACGAGCTGCTTCTCGCCCGTGTCGATCACCGCCTCGCGCGGGATGAGCGTGACAGGGTCCGCCGAGCCGACGTCGATGTCGGCGATGGCGTACATCGCCGATCGGAGCACCCCGTCGGGGTTGGGCATCGCCATGCGGACCAGCGCGGTGCGCGTCATCTCGTCCAAGTGGGGATGCACGAAGATGACCTCGCCCTCGAAGGTCCGCCCGGGGAGCGCGTTCACGCGGGCCACGGCCCGCTGCCCCACCCGGACCCGCCCGATCGAGCCCTCGGGCACGCGGGCCTCGAACCACATCGTCGAGCGGTCCGCCAGACGCAGCACCAGTTGCCCGGACATCACCGCCGAGCCGTTGTAGACCATGGCCTTCTCGACCACGTGCCCGTCGATCGGGGAGAGGAACGTCACCACGGCCGGGGCGTGCTCCATCCCGCCCAGCTCCGTGATCTGCTCGGCGGTCAGGCCGAGCGTCTGGAGGCGGAGGTCCGCCGCGGCGATCAGCGCCCCGCTGGTCTGGCCCAGCGAGCCGCCGGCGTCCTGGCCGGCACGATCGGCGGACTTCCGCGCCGTGATGAGTTCCTCGATGGCCAGTCGCAGGTCCGGGCTGTAGAGGTCAAAGAGCGGGTCGCCCTTCTTGACCGCCATGCCGTCGGTGTTCGCGTAGAGCGTCTGGATCCATCCGGACACGCGGAGGTTGATGTCGCGCCGGCCCGGCTCGGGCTCGGCCAGGATCGCCGTGGCTCGCACGGTCTGCTGGAGCGGCCCCTCGGTGACGACCGCGGTGCGCACGCCCATGTTCTGCACCACGGCGGGGTCGATCACGACGGCGCCGGCGCCGGCTCCCGCCGACGATTCACCGGCATCGTTGCCGGTCACCAGCGGCGTGAGCTTCATGTGGCAGATCGGGCAGTCGCCCGGATGGTCCTGGATGACTTGCGGGTGCATGCCGCAGGTCCAGAGCTGCTTCTTGCCGTCGGCGGGCGTGCCGGATTCCTTGGCGGAGGCGGCCGCGGCGGTATCGCCGCCGGCGGAGGGCATGAGCCATCGCTCAAAAGTGGTGTGCCAGCGCATCCCCGCGTAGATCCCGCCCGCCGTGAACAGCAGCAGGAACACGAGGGAACCGGAACGGCCGCGGTGAGCGCTGGGTGCCGGGGAAGCGGTCTTGGTTGTCGGAGTCTCGGTGGTCATGGCGTACTTTCTGGTGACCGGCGGTCATCGAGCCGGGAGCGTGTTGATTGCGGATGGGGACGGGACGACGGATGGGCTTGGAGCAACGGTCTCGATGTCCGTTCCCATGAGCGCCTCGAGTTCGGCAAGCCGTTTCTCCCGCGAGGCGTGGGCCTCGACGATCATGAGCCGGGTGTCCAGCAGCATGCTCTGCGCCTCGATCAGGTCGAGGTACATCGCGGCTCCGGAGGCGTAGGACTGTCGCATGTTGGTGAGTACCCGCTCCGCGAGCGGGAGTAGCGTTGTTTCGAAGAGGGCCGCCTGACGCTCGTTGTTGCGGAGCGCCACGAGCGTGGCCACGAGCGTCGCAGCCCGGTCGCTGCGTGTCTGCCGCAGCATCGCGTCGCCAGAGCGGAGCATGGCCTCGGCCTCGCGGATACCGCCCTTGATCTCGGCGATGGTCGTCGGGAGCATGATGGTCGCGCCCACCGCCTGCGACACGTTTCCGGTGAACATGAACGACGGGTTGATGTCGGGGATCCACTGCATCCGCGCCAGCTCCAACGCGTCCGTGCGGCCTTCCACTTGGTGGGCCAACGCCGCAATCTCGGGGTTGCGCTCGACCGCCACGGCGAGGATCTGGTCATCTGTCGCCGGGATCTTCCGCAAGTCAGCGGCCGCGGCCGCCAACGGAGCGTCCGCGTCCCGGACGAGCATGCCGTTGAGCATCGCCCGCATCGCCGTGAGCTCGGCGTCGGTGTTTCGGACGTTGTTCTCCAACGTTTGGACGCTTGCCTCAGCACGGAGAAGGTCCCGCTGCACGCCGCCAGCCTGTGCCCTGGCCCGTATCGCGTCAATCGTCAGATGACTTAGGGCCAACTGTTCCTGCTGAATGCGTCTCTTCTGCTCCAGCATCTGCAGGTCCGCCCACGACGAGAGCACGCGACGCTGCAGGTCGAACTTCGCCGTGCGGAACCTCTCGGCTATGGTCCGAGCCTCGTCGAGCGCGACTTGGCCTTTCTGCTGGACCTTCGTCGGGAACGAGAGGTTCATCGACGGGTCGAAGCCGAATGCGAACGTCTGGCGGTCGAAGGACTTCATGCGCTCGGAGGAGAACATGTACGAGTACCCGAACTGGAGGTTGGAGTTCGGGTATGCGGACGCCATCTCGATCCGCTGTACCGCGGCCTTCCACTCGAAGTACGACGCTTCGAGATCGCCGTTGGTGAGGAATGCACGCTGAAGCACGTCTTGCCACGAAGGAGACGCCGGAAATTCAGATAGCGTGCGTTGTTCGAACGGCTCCTCGTACGGCTTGCCCGCCTCGTGCATGCGGGCTTGCTCCTCCTTCGTGCCCGAGGGCGTCAAGGCGCAGCCAGACAACCCTGAAAGCGAGAGCGAGCAGATGATCAGAAGAGTCGAAACACGATGTGAGTGCGTCGCCGCGCGCGAGCGCTTGGCGGGGCGGCTCGCCGTACGAAACGCACCTTCGGTGCGGTCGAGGGACATGATGCGGGCTCCTAGTTGTGGGGGATTGGGCCGGGGTTCCAGGCAACAGATGCTGGGGAACGGGCCGGAATCGCGGGACGGCGGCAACCTCAGCGCGCAATGCGGCTAAGGCACCGAGTACCTACACGACCCACACACACAGGAGCGACTGAATTGAATCAGCGGACTGCTTCGGCGGTCCAGGCGGGCTAGTCCACCGCTGGTTGAGCACGAATTGCTTCGAGGGTAGAACCGTCAGCAGAATTGGGAGCAAGGCGACGAACTGAAGAGTCTGTGCGGTCTTTGGGTTTGAGGGCGGGGTGCGAGGCTCCTCCGGTTGGGACATTCCGCAACGGCAAGCGACGAACTTGTCGCCCGTTGGGCACGAGGCGGTCATTGCGCCATCGCCGCCCCGGCAACAGGAGCATTTCGAACCGCCTGCGCTTGTTGCAGCGGCGGTTCCGGGCGTCATTTCCGCGCAGTTGAGCGTGGTCAGTCCGGGGAGGGACTGCACCAGTAGTGACAGGACGAGAATGAACCGAGAAATGACTGCCATATGCCCTATCTGCCCTACCCGCGAACCTCACGGTAGGTTCACCAGAGCATATCGGTCAGTCTATCGTGCTGGCTTGTTCAGCCCTAACAAACTACGCATGGAGGGCGAGGGCAATCGATCGCGCCACGCTGCTCGTCGGGCGATGCCGAACCTCTTCCCCGACGCCTTTGGGCAGGTCTGGAGTATTTGTACCCCGCTGGCGGCCCTGAAAACGCGGTTTCCGCCGATCCCCGTGAACGACCCGTGTCAATCGCACACCCATCGGGCCACCCCGAGAGTGGTCCGCCAACCCTCCGAAACGGTCTTGTACAGGGAGTTCAGAGAAAGGCCTCGGACAGAGGCCTTTTCTCGTTAACGGTCGCGGGTCTTGGCGTGCGGCGCATATCTCTCGGGATCTGCGGGACTTCTGAAAGTCCTCGATTTCCCGAGCGCTCTCGAATCCGAGACCTCGTATCGACGGGTCGGCCGCCACGCCGGGGTTGGGGGCCGAAAGTCTCTCCGCGCTCTCAGAATCCCCCGCCGCTCCGGTTAACGCGCTGCCGGGGTGAACGAGGGGTGCCCTTCGGCGTCTGCGGCGCTCCCTGACCGTTTCGCGTATTCAGTAGGCAGAGGGCCCGCACCGGACGCGGGCTCCATTCCAGCATCAGGTGCGAAGCCGAGCGTCAAGCGCACGCCCGCACGGATGCATGTCCCCCTTCACGGAGGATGTGCCCGTGCTCGACACCGCGCTCACGGACGTTGCGCCCGCCCCCACCGCCACGCTCGACCCCGATGCCCCGACCACGCCCGCCGCGCGGCTGGTCAGCATCGCTGCCATCTTCGCCGAGGGCATCCGCCGCCAGCGGCGACAGGTCGCCATTTCCGAGCCGCACATCGAGCATCAAGAAGACTCTCCGGCTCGACTTGAACTGTCCGAGCATGGTCGCCCTGATGGGTCGCGTGGTTAACGGCCACGAGAACGGAGACCCCGATGGCGATCGATGTGAATGCAGCCGCGCGGGCCTTGGAGAAAATGACAGTGCCGCAACTGAAGCAGCGGTACGCCAAGGTCTACGGCGAAGAAACCCGCACGCACCACAAGGTGCTGCTCATCAAGCGGATTCTCTGGCGGATGCAGGCGCTCCGGGAGGGGGACCTCTCGGAACGGGCACGCCAGCGTGCACGCGAGCTGGCCAACGACGCCGACCTGCGGCGAAGCCCGCCACGCGTGCCAGCGTCGAACGGGCCGACGCCGCGGGCGAACGGCGAGAGCGTGGTTCGCGTTGTCCTCCCCGCGGGCGATGACGTCCGCCTGCCAGCGCCCGGGTCCGTGCTCCGACGCCAGTACAAGGGTCGCGCCGTGTTCGTCCGCGTGCTGCCCAAGGGGTTCGAGTACGAGGGCGAGGTCTTCCGGTCGCTCGGTGCCATCGCGGCGAAGGTGACCGGGTCGCATTGGAACGGATTCCGATTCTTCGGGCTCCACGAGCCCGCCATTACGGAGGGCAAGGCATGAGGACCTCGATCGAAACCAAACCCGCGAGGAACCCCGGCGCGGCGATGGTGCGCTGCGCCATATACACCCGCAAGTCCAGCGAACAGGGGCTCGAGCAGGAGTTCAACTCGCTCCACGCCCAGCGCGAGAGCGGCGAGGCCTACGTCGCCAGCATGAAGCACGAAGGCTGGGTTGCGCTGCCGGACCAGTACAACGACGGCGGCTTCACCGGCGGGAACACCGACCGCCCGGGCTGCCAGCGGCTGATGGCCGACATCGAGGCGGGCAAGGTCGACTGCGTGGTGGTCTACAAGGTGGACCGCCTCTCGCGGTCCTTGATGGACTTCGCCCGGATGATGTCGGTGTTCGAGAAACACCACGTCTCGTTTGTATCGGTGACGCAGCAGTTCAACACCACGCAGTCGATGGGGCGGCTCACGCTCAACATCTTGCTCTCGTTCGCGCAGTTCGAGCGGGAGATCATCTCGGAACGCACACGGGACAAGATTGCGGCCTCCAAGCGCAAGGGCAAGTGGTTCGGCGGTAAGCCCATCCTGGGGTACGACCTCGCGCCCCAGCCCGCGGGCGGGAGCAAGCTCGTGGTCAACGCGGCGGAGGCGGAGGTCGTCCGTGAGATCTACCAGCTCTACCTGGAGCACCGCTCGCTCACCAAGGTGGCCCATATTCTCAACGCTCGCGGCTGCACCAGCAAGCGCTGGACGACGCGGAAGGGCGTGGCGTTCGGCGGCCGGGTGTGGGACAAGCACCTCCTGATCAACGTGCTCACCAACCCGGCGTACATGGGGAAGGTCAAGCACAAGAAGGAGCTCTTCAAGGGCGAGCACGCCGCCATCATCGACGAACCGCTCTGGCAGCAGGTGTACGGGATCATCAAGCACAACGGACGCACCGGCGGGATGCACGTCCGCAACCAGCACGGGGCGCTGCTCAAGGGCCTGATCCACTGCGGCCCGTGCGGGCACGCGATGGGGCACACCTACAGCGTCAAGGACGGCAAGGCGGCGTACCGCTACTACGTCTGCTACGTCGCGCAGAAGCAGGGCTGGCACGCCTGCCCGTCAGGCTCACTGCCCGCCGAGCAGATCGAGCGGCTGGTGGTCGACCGGATCAAGCACATCGGCGGCGACCCGGCGTTGGTCGCGGCCACCTTCCGCCAACTCCAGAGCGGCGTCCGGACGCGAACGGCCCAAATCGAGAAGGACCAGGCCGCCGGCGTTCGTGAGATCCAGAAGATTGAGAGCGAGCTCCGCAAGGTCGCCATCACGGCGGGCACGGACGCCAACGCCGCCGCCCGGTTGGCCGACCTACATGAGCGGCTGGCCAAGGCGAGCGAGCGGACACGGGCGCTTCGGGTCGAAGCAGAGCGCGTCGATGGCGAGGTGATCACCCGCGACGACGTCGCTGCGGCGCTCCGCGAGTTCGGCGCGACGTGGGACGTGCTCTGCCCGCGGGAACAGGCGGCGGTGCTGGCGAACCTGGTCAAGCGGGTGGACTACGACGGCGCGAAGAAGACGGTGTCGATCACCTTCCACCCTGCGGGCCTGCGGACGCTCGGCCAGGCGCCCGCTGAAGACGAGGAGGCAGCATGAACGGCGGCATGGATGAAGTCACCATTGAGTTCCCGGTCCACTTCACCCGCGGGGTGGCAGGGCGGAAAGAGGTGAACGTTGGCCTCGAGCCCGTCGCGGCGGCGGTCGAGCGGGGCCGCGTGCCCCGTGTCGCTCGCCTCATGGCCCTGGCGATCCGATTCGACACTCTGGTCCGCCGCGGCGAGGTCGACTCGCACGCGGACCTCGCGCGGCTTGGGCAGGTCACGCGGGCCCGGATCAGCCAGATCATGGACCTGTTGTGCATGGCTCCGGACATCCAGGAGGAGATCCTGTTCCTACCACTTATAGAGCGTGAGCGTGATGCGATCAGCGAGCACGAACTCCGCGTCGTGTGCGCGGTGGCCGATTGGCGCGAGCAGCGCCGGCGCTGGCGGGCGATGCTGGGGGCTCAACGCCCATCGCAGAATTGAACAAAGCCCGGCGGACCGCGATGAAACGGTCCGCCGGGCGAGCTACGAGGGCTTGGTCAGCGCAGATTCGGAGCGGTGGTCGCGCTCAGCCGGAATGTGTAGACGAAGATGGCCGCGGGATCGAGGAAGTCAAACCGCTTCCCCCAGCCGCCGTGCTGCTTCCGCAGCGAATACTCAACCCGACGGGCCTCTTCGCCCGAGTCGCATCCGACGATCAGGAAGGGATCGCGGGTGGAGTTGATGCAGTGCTCGCAGATCAACTGCTCGCGCGGATTGCAGGTGACGCCGATGAACCAGCGACGGTGATCGCCGCCGTTGCGCTCGATGAATTGGGCGATCTTCTCCGCCGGCGACAGCGTTGCCGGCTTGGTCTGAACGGTCGACATATGGAAGCTCCTCGTGCTCGTTGGCATTGATCCCGGGCAGGCGGCAGCCTGCCCGTTCCGGGCCCGATGCCCGGTTCTTCTGAATACGCAAACGGGGCGATTTCACCCCCAGGGGCCGAGCCGCACCTACGGGCCATCCGAAGCGAATGGGTTTACCATTCGCCTGCATGAACCAAGAACCGGCCGATGTGATCGAAGCCCTCCTCCGGCGCATCCCGGACAAGTGGCAGCGTGTGGATACCGACCAGCTCTCGGTCACCGAACAGCAAACGCTCCTGCGCCTTGTGGGAGCAGGACTTGTAGAGCGCCGCAACACCCTGCGATTGGATATGGCGGGCCAGAACGAGGCCTTCGAGGCGACGATCGCCGTGACGGGCGAGGCCGGTCTGCTCCAGGCAATCGAGCCGGTGCTCGCCGAATCCTGGAGCAGGTGGTCGGGCGCGATCGAGGACTGGCGTCGGCGAGCCGGAGCCGCCAGCCTGCCGTTCCGGGTGACAAAGGTCGGCGGCGACGAATGGCGGCTCACTGAAAACGGGCTTCTCGCGCGGGCTGACCTGAGCGTCCCGCTCGACCCGAGGTTGTCACGCGAGCATGCCGCGGTCATCGCCAGCCGTGAGCGGGTCATCGATTTCGTGATGAAGGCCGGCGGTCTTGAGGATCGCCCTCCTGTTCATGGTGCCGGGCAACTCGTCTCGTTCCGCAACGTCGCCGCGGAAAAAGGGGCACCTTCATCGACGCCTCCAACCACCCATGTGAACCTGGTTAATGCCGTGGACATCGCTGCTGCGTTCCGGGAGGCAATGGTGCCGTTTGTGGAGGCCGTCGTGCGTGGGGCAGCGCATGACGACGATCGGGCCAATGCCCCGCGGGCACCGCAGGCCGAGTCGATGTCGTGGCAAGATGCGATGCGGCTCGCCGAAGAGCATGTCAGGAAGCACGGCGGCTTCTTCCCCGGTCGCAACGAGCTGGCCAGCATCGTGGGATGCTCGCCCGCCACGATGACCAAGGTGCTCAAGAACTCCCCGTATCTGAAGGCCCGGCGCGCGGAGGCGGTTCAATCGGGCACGGTCCGGGAGGTTCAGCCGTCGGGCGATCTGGATAAGCGGGTCGTCGAGAGCAAGGGTGAGCCGGAAACTGCCGATCAGCCCGCCGAAGAGGGCGAACCGGCCCAACCCGTGGACGCCTATCACGCGGGAGGCGACGACGCTCCGCAGGATGCTGAGGCCGCCCTCGCGAAGTTGATCGCGGATCAGCATTCGGATCGCATGCGGGAGGAACGCCAGCGCAAGGCGGCCAAGAAGCGCCCGGAGCGGTAGAGAGCTCCACGGTTGCGGACGCGTGGTCGCGCCTGGTCGCGACCAGTCTCGGGCCTGCGAATACCGAGACATTGGAGGTAGTCACGCGACCGTTCGCGGCCTTGTGACCGGGCATGTCGCCCGGGCACGGAGCCGCCGCAATGGGAATCGCGCCCCTTCTCAATCGCCCGGATTCGACTTCGCCGCCCACCCTGATCACCCCCGGTGTGATCGCCAGCGAACTCGGGCAGCCCATGCACCGGGTGCTGCGCGTGTTGGCGACGCGGCCGGCGATCCGCCCCGCGGCGCTGGCGGGACGCGTGCGTCTCTACGACCGCCGCGCGATCGAGCAGGTCCGGCGCGAGCTCGCGGCCATCGACCGCCGCCGTGGCGATACCGGCTCGGAAGGTGGTGCCGCTTGAAGGCGACCACCAACCCTCCGACCAAGCAGGCCCTGAGCAGCGGCGCTCGGCGCCTGGTCGAGTTGATGCAGCGGATCGGCTTCGGCCGGATCGAGCACCTGCGCGTGGTCGGTGGCGAGCCGACCTTTACGCCGATGCCCCGGGTGGTGCGCGAGGTGAAGCTCGGAGGGGCGCCTGGGGGTGATGCGGCCGCCCGCCCAGCGGAGTTCTCACTCAAGCAAGCCGTCGTTGAGCTGCTCGCTGAACTGAGAACGACCGGCGAGGGCTCGACGG